>DATLHE010000181.1:0-5809 GCA_035540335.1 Thermomicrobiales bacterium
CAGCTCGTGCGCCGGCACGGTGTCCACCGCGACCGTCACCTTGCCGAAGTCGAACGTGATCCCCGCCTGCGCCCCGACCTTCGTCACCCGGTCGAACATCGCGTCCATCTGCGCCGCCGGGATCCCCTTTCGCTTGGTGAATCGCTCGCGGAAGCCCTCCTTCACCCCCGGCTCCACCGGGTCGAGCAGGAACGGCAGGAACCCGATCTCCACCGCCTCGCCCGTCTCTTCCGTCCACCGCTCCGCCGCCTCGACCAGGTTGTGCTTGCCGATCCGGCACCAGGGGCAGACAACATCAGAAACAATCGCCACACGCATTCGCAAACAATCCCATCTGTGATGAGCGCCTCCACGGCGCCGTGCTTGAGTTACCTTATGTAAGTTACCAGATATCCGCCCACCTGACGACGCAGAGCGGTCGCCGCCGCCGGTAGGGGCGGACCTTGTGCCAGGCGAGCCCTTCGCCCTATGTCCCACAGCGCCATACCGCCGCAACGACGCAGAGCGACCGCTCCGTGCCAGAACCACCCCTCATTCAGAGCGACGCGAAGAACGCTACGCGAAGTGGTGCTCACAACACGCACGGTTCGCTCTTGCGCGGTCTCACCAACACACGTCATCCCTCGCGTTCGCTCAGGATCACGGCGGTGTGTTGGCGCGGAACTTTGTACGGTCGGTCCTTGTGGCCGACCTCTGGACAGGCAAACGGCCTCGTACGGGCCGACCCCGCGTCAGCCCCGCGTCGACGATGGAGCGCACGCCCTCCCGATCCTGCAGCCATACCCCACATCTCCTCGGGCACGGTTTCCCCATCCGCAAACCCCGCTATACTGTCACCAGACTGTACCCAGTTGAGGGTGCGCGTGGCTGGCATGCCCGCCGATGCGGCGCGTCCGGCCCGAAGCCATCTCGTAATCCGGAGATCCGCACATGTTTCGCTGTAAGGTCTGTGGCTGGATTCACGAAGGCGCCGCGCCGCCGGACGAGTGCCCCTCGTGTGGCGCCCCGGCCGATCGCTTCCGGGCGATGGACTCCGCCGAAGTCGGCATGACCGCCAACGAGCTCGCCGCGCTGGGCATCGCCGGCCAGGGCTTCGACAACGTCGATGTCGAGGACGGCCGCCGCCTGCGCCTCCTCGCCTTCGTCGACGCCTCCTTCTTCTCGCCCTTCACCATCCGCGGCGGCAAGCGCTACCCGCTCTCCTCCGGCGACCCCCAGTGGTTCGCCGACAACATCCCGTGCATGACGGCCTGCCCGTCGCACACCGACATCTCCCGCTACATCGCGCTCATCGCCGATGGCCGCTACGCCGACAGCTACGAGCTCAACCGCGAGCACAACGTCTTCCCCGGCTGCCTCGGCCGCATGTGCGCCCGCCCCTGTGAGGACGCCTGCCGCCGCAAGGAGGTCGACGCCCCGATCGGCATCTGCTACCTCAAGCGCGTCGCCGCCGACTACCGCGGCGAGACCCGCCGCGACGTCGCCCCACCCCCGAACGGCAAGACCGCCGCGATCGTCGGCGCCGGCGTGGCCGGTCTCTCCGCCGCCCGCCAGCTCGCCCGCAAGGGCTACTCCGTCGACGTCTACGAGCGTTTCCCGGTCCCCGGCGGCGTGATGTGGACCGGCGTCCCCGAGTGGCGCCTCCCGCGTGACGTCATCGCCGAAGAGGTCGCCCTCATCACCGACCTCGGCGTCCGCATCCACTACAACATGGACGTCGGCAAGGACATCACCCTCCAGGAGCTCAGCGACAGGCACGACGCCGTCGTCCTCTGCGCCGGCTGCCAGATCGCCACCAGCCTCGGCGTCCCCGGCGACGATCTCGAAGGCGTCGTCTCCGGCCTCAAGTTCCTCGAGGATTGCGCCCTCGGCCAGGAGGACGTCTGGGTCGGCAAGCGCGTCGTCACCGTCGGCGGCGGCTTCACCTCCATGGACTGCGTCCGCACCGTCCTCCGCCTCGGCGCCGAGCGTTCGGTGATGACCTATCGCCGCACCGTCCACGAGATCCCGGTCGAGGAGCTCGAGCTCGAGGAGGCCGAGATCGAGGGCGTCGAGCTGATGTACATGGTCTCCCAGAACCGGGTCATCGGCGACGACCAGGGCAAGGTCCGCGCGATCGAGATGGTCCGCAACGAGCTCGGCGAGCCGGACGCCTCCGGTCGCCGCCGCCCGGTCCCGGTCGAGGGCTCCGAGTTCCTGATCGAGTGCGACATGGTCATCGCCGCGATCGGCCAGAGGCAGGACAACGCCTTCCTCGGTGACATGTTCACCAAGGTCGACCGCCGCGGCGTGCCGCTGCTCGACCAGAACCTGAAGACCGAGGTCCACAACATCTGGGCCGCCGGCGACTACGTCATCAACCCGACCAATTTCATCTCCGCCATCGGCGAGGGCAAGCGCGTCGCCGATCTGATCGACCGCGAGCTGCGCCACGTCGCGCCGAAGGTCAAGGAGATGGAGATCACGCGCGTCCCGACCGAGTACGTCTCGACCCCGAACGCGCTGCTCTCCGAGGGCGTCGCCGAGTGGTCGATGACCGCCATGAGCCGCCGCCTCGTCTGGGGCGACGACTATGCGGGCGTGCCGCGCCAGGTGATGCCGACGCTGCCGGTGCCGCAGCGCGGGCTGAACAGCTTCGACAACACGCTCGAGTCGGAGATGGGCTACACGAAGTCGATCGGCTTCGAGGAGGCCAAGCGCTGCCTCCAGTGCCAGCTCAACATCTTCATCGACGGCAACCGGTGCATCCTCTGTAACAGCTGCGCCGACGTCTGCCCGCACCAGTGCATCGAGATGATCTCGCCGGAGCGCATCTACAGCATCGACAACGACGTCGAGCTGGCCGAGATGGCGCGCGCCGAGCTCGGCCCCTTCGCCGCGGCGATGATCATCGACGAGCGCAGCTGCATCCGCTGCGGCCTCTGCGTCGACTGGTGCCCGACCGAGTGCCTGACGATGGACCACTTCCGCCTGACCCCGGCCGAGGACCGCGAGAGCGTCGACCTCGCCATCGTCGCCGACGGGTAAGACCCGGAACGGGGCGGACCCTGGGACTGGAGGGGCCACCCCGACGGCTCCCGCCCCGGCCACATCGAAGGCTGCCAGAATGTCCCGCTGAGTGGACGTCTGGCAGCCTTTGTCGTTCAAAGATGCAAGACGTCACGCGTGCATCACCACAAGGATGCAGAGAGCCAGGTCAGCCACGCCTCATCGGGGCACGCAGCGACGGTGCGCCCCAGAGTCGTATCAATGGTGGCACCGGAGCGTAGGAAATCCCATGACGGAGAGCAGGAACGAGGCCCGCAAACCACCGTTGGACCGAGCGCCTGCGGAAGAGGCATCCCCGTTGGTGGGCCACTTCTACGCTTGGTGGGACGGCGACGCGCTGCCGATGCTCGCCCCTCCACCGGGTATCGTCATGGCGCCGGGCCGGAACGCGGACGACGTCGCGGCCGCGATGGGCACAGGAAGCGATCGTGTGCGAGAGCGCATGCGACGCGACCACCAGCCATGGCTGATGTGGATGGGGGACGACCCGATTGGCTGGGGCTGGGTCGCGACGAGCGAGGCCGCAATCGCCGAACTCGGCGTCACCCTGACGCTCCCGCCCGGCCATCGCTACCTCTGGGATTTCATGATCCTCCCGGCATGGCGAGGCCGGGGACTCTACCCGGCGCTTCTGCGGGCGATCCTCTCAGAAGAAGAGGCGGCTCGCTTCTGGATCGGACATGATGCGGGAAACACGGCGTCCGCCCGCGGCATCGCGAAAGCCGGCTTCCGAAGTGTCGGCTCCGTCCGCCGCACGGCGCACGACCAGCTCGAGTTCGTGCCGCACGACCCGTCCGAGCGCGCCTTGGCAGCGGCCTCGCTCCTTGGCCTTCCTGTAACCAACGGATAGCGAACCACCGGTTCGTTCACGATCCGTGCGATGTGCGCTCCCATGACCTGGTCGGCTTGACGCTATGCGTCCCCGGTGCCAGAGTGAACGACACCGAACCATTTCCGACCGTCATCCTCAATGATCGTCGGCGTGCCGGCGATCGTGGAGATCGCCACCATGGTCGACCGACGCGCTACGCCGATCGTCGTCACCGGGGCCACCGGTCATCAGGGAGGCGCGGTCGCCCGGCACCTGCTCGCGGCGGGCTGGCCGGTGCGGGCCCTGACCCGGGATCCCACGAGTGACAAGGCGCGCGCCCTTGCTGCGCTCGGCGCCGAGGTCGTCCGGAGAGACATGGCGAACGCCGCCTCGCTCCGCCCCATCCTTGCGGGCGCATATGGCGTCTACAGTGTGCAGAACCCCATGATCACCGGGCTCGAGGCCGAGGTCCAGCAGGGCAAGCTCGTCGCGGATGTCGCCCATGAGGCGGGAATCCGGCATCTCGTCTATGGCTCGGCCGGGACGGGAGAGGCAGGCACGGGCAGTGGCTCCTGGGAGTCGAAGCTCGAGGTCGAGGCGCACAGGCGGGGGCTGAATCTGCCGCTGACCATCCTGCGCCCAGTGGCGTTGATGGAGCTGATGACCGACCGCGTCTACTACCCGCGCATCTCCACCTGGCGCATCATGCCGAAGCTGATGGGCGGTACCCGACCGGTGGGCTGGCTGGCCGCCGCCGACCTCGGGGCGATCGCCGCCATGGTCTTTGCCGCCCCCGAGCGCTTCCTCGGGCAGGAGCTCCGCCTGGCCAGTGATGTGCAGTCGATCGACGACGGCCGAGATATCTACCGTTCGGTGACAGGTCGCGAACCACGACGCCTGCCGATGCCGGTCTGGCTTTTCGAGCGCTTCGTTGGCAGCGATCTGACCACCATGTGGCGCTGGCTACGGACGCATGAGATCGACCTGGACACCGGTCCTACACGGGCGCTCCACCCGGCGGCGCTGATCGTCGAATCATGGCTGCGGGATCAGCGCAACGACCACACGGGGTAACTCACGCTCACTGACACCGTGGGCACCGCCGCACGGCGCATCACGCGGTTCTCCATGCCGTCATGGTCCGGCATGCGTCGACTGGTGTCCGACCGGGCGCATCACGACGGACCATCTCCGGCTCTCCACACCACTCGATGGAGGGAGACGCTCAGCGGTAGCACGGTGACCATGTCCGATGTCCGGTTCACCGTCCCGTTCGCACCCTCTTGTCTCCCGTTGGCCATCCGCTATGCTGGTGGTGGATTCACCCGGGACAACACACCGACAGCATGGCCCGCGCCGCGAGCTGTCTTGTCATCTCTGCGCACCACCTGGAAAGGACGTCAGATGACACGTCGTGGACGCCTCAGAAACCCGGTTCCAGCCCTCGTTGTCGCCTTGCTCCTTGTTGGCCTGTTGAGTCCCGCCGTCTCCGCCCAAGGCAACGCCAACGTCTGCGTCGACGTCAAGGGGAAGCAGCAGGTCCAAAAGGGCACCGCAACCTGCACCGCCGACGACACATCGCGGGCGATGGCCAAGGGCGAGGACAGCACCGCCACGGCCACGAACCAGAGCGTCGCCCGGGTCAAGGGCACGGGCAGCAATGCGGTGGCCGACAGCAACAGCAGCGCGACGGTCACCGGCGACGGCAGCAGCGCATACGCCACGGATGGTGAGGGCAACACGGCCAGCGTGACCGGGGATGGCAGCACCGCCTACGCGGTCTTCGGCGACGGCAACACGGCCACCGTGAACGGCGACGGCAGCGTCGCGGACGCCGGGTCGGGTGACAGCAACACCGCCACGGTCACCGGCGATGCGAGCTACGCGCAGGCCACCGGGGGCACCGGCAACACCGCGATCATCACCGGCGATGACAGCTCCGCCGAATCC
>DATLHE010000182.1:0-11143 GCA_035540335.1 Thermomicrobiales bacterium
ACACGCGGTCCGAGGTCACGAAGCGCGGTGTCTAGGTGATCGCCGACGCCTCGTCCTCGATCGTGTCGATGTCCTCGTCGGCGGGGTCCTCCGGCGCCTCGTCGTCCGGCAGGTCCGCGATCGGCGCGAATCCGAGGCTCAGCGACTGCTCGACGATGCCGCGGCGGATCAGCTTCTCCGCCTCGCGCAGCTTGTCCCGCAGCGGGTGCTCGGGGAGCACGTCGCCCAGCATCTCGCGCACCTGCCGCATCAGGTCGATCGTCTTGTTGAACGTCAGGACCAGGTCGCCCTCGGAGAGCTCGATCTCTTCGCCAATCCTCGCCATCGTCCAGCCCTTGCACCAATGCAGCGCCGGGCCGTAGAAGCTCGGGTTGTGCCCCTCGGAGATGAAGAGCTTGAGGTCGCGCTCCTCGCCGAGGATCTCCCGTTCAAGGTCCTCAAGGCGCAGCTTGGCGACGACGAGGCGGTCGGGAAGCGTGAAGTGGTTGGAGTACCGGAAATCGCGGTCGAAGCTGAACCACGAGAAGAGCTCGGCGAGCTCCTCCGGCCGCAGCGCGTCGAGGATGCCCTGGTCGACGAGCTCGCAGAGGATCAGGCCGTCGGTGTCGAAGATGTCCGCCAGCATGTCCGCCTTCTCGGTCGGATAGCCGCGGCGGAGGTAGCCGAAGCGGTGCAGCACGTCACGGATACCGCGGATGACCCCGCGGATGCGGACGTCCTCGGCGTCGATCTCCCGCTCCAGGATGTCGGAGAGCGTGTTCTTCTCCTTCTCCAGATCGTCGCGGTGGCGCAGCGACCGCTGGTGCTCCTTGCGACGCCTGGTGTCGCGGAACGGATGCACCCTCCGCTGGCTTTCCAGCAGGGCCAGCTGCTCGCGGGCGCCGGCAAGCTCCTCCTCCAGCCGCGCGACCTCCTCCTCGGTCTGCTGGCGAAGCAGCTCGCGGTGAGCGCGGGCGAGCTCGTTGAGATCCGGCAGGTCGAGCGCGTCGAGCCGCGCCCAGACGGTGGACAGATCCTCCGCGTCGACGAGGCTCGACGGGTCGGTCACACCGTCCAGCGGGTCGATCAGTCCGGCGGGTAGCTCGATGTGCGCGTTCTCGTGCAGGTAGTCAATCTGCCGGTACTCCGCCAGGACATGGATCCGCGCGTCGTCGCGGGCGAGGAACATGCCGACGCCGCCCTGCCCGCCCCGGCCGAGGAAGACGCTCCAGCCGTGCTTGCGGGCGTGCACGACGAGCCCCGGCCTCACCGAGCGGAAGAGCTTCCGCAGTGCGAGACGCCCCGGCTCCGGCCACGGCGTCGAGGTCGTGACCTCGTCGCGGACGGTCGCGATGTCCTGCTGGAGCTTGCGCTCCTCGTGCTGCATGGCCTGGACGGAGCGCGTCAGGCTGGCGTACTCCTCGAAGAGCTCGTCGTCCCGCGCGATCTGCTCGTGGCGGCCCGCCGTCAGGCCGATCAGCTCGGCCTCGATCTCCAGCACGTCGTCCTCGATGATGCGGATGCGCTGGCTCGTCTGGTACTGCGCGAGGCTGCGCTGCAGCATCTGCCGCACGCGCATGCCCTCGGGCGGGTCCCAGAGGTTGAGCACGGTGTTGTAGCGAATAGCGAACGCCGACCGCACCGGCTCCAGCTCGCCGGTCGCGACCTCCATCGCATCCCGGTAGGGGATCCACGGCGAGTAAGGGATCACGACGTGCCCGTAGGCATCCATGCCGCGCCGCCCGGCGCGCCCGGCCATCTGCTGGAACTCGTTGGGGATCAGGATTCGCCGCCGCCGGCCGTCCCACTTCGTCATGCGGCCGACGACGACCGTCCGCGCCGGCATGTTGACGCCGAGCGCGAGCGTGTCGGTCGCGAAGACGACCTGCATCAGGCCGCGGCTGAACAGCACCTCGACCAGCTGCTTGAGCACCGGCAGCAGCCCGGCGTGATGGAAGCCGATGCCCTTGCGGGCCAGCTGCACGATGGACTGGACCTGCTCCAGCTCCTGGTCCTCCGGTCGGATGTTGGCGAGGTAGGAGTTCAGCACGAACTCGATCTGGATCGCCCGCTCCGGCGTCACCATCGCCGGCCGCATCATCGCGAGCCGCTCGGCGTAGGCCTGACAGTCGTTGCGGCTGAACAGGAAGTAGATCGCTGGCAGGAGGTTCTGCGCCTCCAGCGCGTCCACGATCTCCCGCGGCTGCGGCTCGTCGCTGACCTCCCGCTCCCGCTCGGCGCGGCGGCGCCCGTCGCTCCGGCCATTGCGACGCCGGGCCTCGCCGCCGACGTTCGAGAAGTCGGCGACCGTCCGGCCGTGGTGATCCACGACCTCCGTCAGCTCGTCGTTGTGGAAGTAGTAGAGCGCCAGCGGGACCGGCCGCTCGTTGTGCACGATGAGGCGGATAGGCCGGTGCGTGCGGCCGATCCAGCCGGAGATCTCGCTCGCGTTCGTCACCGTCGCCGAGAGGCAGATGAGCTGGATGTGGTCCGGGCAGAGGATGATCGACTCTTCCCACGTCGTGCCGCGGTCCGGGTCCGCGAGGTAGTGGATCTCGTCGAAGATCACCGTCTCGACGTCGTCGAGCTCCCACGGGCTCTGCAGCAGCATGTTCCGCAGGATCTCCGTCGTCATGACGATGATCCGGGCGTCACGGTTCTCGGTGACGTCGCCGGTCAGGAGGCCGACGTCGTCACCGTAGATCGTCCGCAGGTCGCGGAACTTCTGATTCGAGAGCGCCTTGATCGGCGCGGTGTAGAAGACCCGCCCGGTGCGCCGGAAGGCGTCGTAGACGCCGAACTCGGCGACCACCGTCTTGCCCGACCCGGTCGGCGCCGCCACCATCACCGAGTCGCCGCGCAGCAGCGTCCCGATCGCCTCCCTCTGAAAGTCATCCAGCGGGAAGGGGTAGAGCGCGGCGAACTGCTCGATCGCGTGGTGGATCTCCGGAGACGGCTCGGCCGCGGCAAGTGCCGGCGCGGTGGGGTGGTGATGAGGCGTGCGAGCGGACAAGCGTCAGGGTCTCCAGATTGTGGCCTCAGGGCTCGATGGGCGCGCCAAGGACGACGTGCCCGTTGACGATGCAGCGGTCGATGCGGTGCGGGTAGAAGGCGATGTAGTGCCGGATCGCCGCGGCCTCCGGCTCCGGCTCGGGGTAGCACCAGGCGGCCGCCGGCGAGATGCAGTGGTCGACGTCGAGGTTGTAGTAGCGGGCGACGCCCTTCCAGGGGCAGATCGACGTGCGCTTGTTGAGGCCGAGGGCCTCGACCGTGACGTCCTCCGGCGGGAAGTAGTAGACCGGCTCCATGCCCGTCTCGAAGACGGCGATGGCGTTGGTCGTGTCGGCAATCGTCTTGCCGTTGAACTCGACCACGATGTGGTCGGTCGTCGGCACCAGCGAGCGTCTCAGCGTCGACGTGGTGTCATCGAGGATGGATTCGGGTGCGAAAAAAGGCTCGTTCATGGCGTTCCAGCAAGAGATGATGATGAACGTCGCCCCACGCGGGGCGCGTTTCCTCGTACAGTATAGGACTGCGCCGCCACGGCACCGCCATGGCACAGAGGAACGAGGAAGATTACATGAAAATCGGCATCAATGCCGCCCTGCTCGGCACCGGCGGGGGCTATCGCCAGACCGGGATCAGCCGCTACATCGGCGAGCTGGTCGACGGCCTGCACGACGTGATGGCCCCCACGGACAGCCTGACGCTGCTCGGCCAGCGGCCGAAGCGGATCTCCGAATCGCCGCCGCTGCGCATCCTCTGGGAACAGACGGGCCTGCCGGCCACGATCGCGATGCGCCGTCTCGATGTCTTCCATGGCTCCATCAGCGTCGTGCCGCTCGCCAGCCGCGTGCCGAGCGTCGTGACGGTGCACGACCTCGCGTTCCTCCGCTACCCGGATCAGACACCGGCCAAACGCCGGGCGTGGCTGGTCGTCGCGACCCGCCTCAGCGCCCGCAAGGTGGGCCGGGTGATCACCATCTCACAGCGCACCGCGGACGACCTGAAGACGTGGCTGAAGCTGCCGGACGAGAAGGTCCAGGTCATCCCCCTGGCGCCGTCGCCGCGCATCCGGCCGGTGACCGGCACCTCGCTCGACGTGTTCCGGATGAAGGCGGGCATCGACCGGCCCTACATTCTCACCGTCGGCACGCTCGAACCCCGCAAGAACCTGCCGACGCTGCTGCGGGCCTTCGCGAAGATCAAGAACGATATCCCGCACCGGCTCGTCCTCGTCGGGCCGGAAGGGTGGCTCACCGGTGAGCTGCGGCAGACGATCACCGAGCTGCACCTGGGCGACCGCCTGCGGATGACCGGCTTCGTCTCCGACGAGGAGCTCGGCGGCTGGTACTCCGCCGCCGACCTGTTCGCCTTCCCCTCGCACTACGAGGGCTTCGGCCTGCCCTCGCTGGAGGCCATGCGCTGCGGCGCGCCCGTGCTCGCCTCGGACTCCTCCTGCTTCCCCGAGGTCGTCGGTGACGCAGGCGTGCTCATCCCGCCGACGGACGTCGACCGCTGGGCGGAGACGATGAAGACGCTTGTCTGCGACCCGGCGGGGCTGGCCGACCTGCGAGCAAGGGGCCACGCCCGCGCCGACCAGTACTCGTGGACCCGCACCGCCGCCGAGACCTACCGCGTCTATCAGGACGTCGCGCGGTGACCGACGAGCGGCGCGTGCGCGATATCGGCGAGTTCGGGCTGATTGCCGAGCTGGAGGCCGCGCTGCCGGGCCCGGTGCGCGCCAACGAGCGCGTCGACGTCGGCATCGGCGACGATGCGGCGATCTGGCGGCCGTCCGATGGCCTCAGCTCGGTGATCACGACCGATACGCTCATCGAGGGCAACCATTTTCGCCTCGACTGGACCGACTGGCGCAGCCTCGGCCACAAGATGCTCGCCGTGAACCTCTCCGACGTCGCCGCGATGGGCGCCACCGCGGTGCTGGCGACCGTGACCCTCGGCCTCTCGGGCGACGAGCGGCTGGCAGACCTCCTGGAGCTCTACCGTGGCGTCGGTGAGCTCGCCGGGCCGCACGAGGTGATCGTCGCCGGCGGCGACATCGTCCGCACTTCCGGCCCGCTGATGATCTCGGTGACCGCGATCGGGGAGGGCGAACGCCTGCTGACCCGCGCGGGCGCCCGGCCCGGCGACCGGATCATGGTCAGCGGCACCCTCGGCGCGTCGGCGGCCGGCCTGCGCCTGCTGGCGGACCCCGAGCTGCGCGCGAAGGCGACCACGGCCGACCTGCTCGTCGCCGCGCACCTGCGGCCGAACCCCCGCCTCGCCCTCGGACGCTTCCTCGCGGGCGCCGGCGCGACCGCGGCGATGGACCTCAGCGACGGCCTTCTCGGCGATCTGCCGAAGCTTCTCCAGGCCAGTGGCGCGCGAGCCGCGATCGACGCGCGTTCGGTGCCGGTCCTGCCCGCGCTGCGGGCGCTCTTCCCCGGCACCTGGCTGGATCTGGCACTGCGCGGTGGCGAGGACTACGAGCTGCTGGCCACCGTCCCCAATGACCTCGTCGAGGGCATCACTCGCGAAGCCGCCGCCATCGGCGCGACGCTCACCGGCATCGGCGAGATCCTGCCGCCCGATGACGGCCAGCCGCTGCTGACCCTGCGCGACCTCGACGGCACGGAGCATCCCGTCGCCGCCGGCGCCTTCGACCACTTCGGGTAGATGGCGCGGCCATCAGAGGTCAGAGGTGCATTGCCGTCAATCCGCGAACACCGCGATGGCGCAGGAGCGCTTCCCCACACGATGGCCCCGTTGGATACTGCGAGCAAGAACCGCCGCTATCCGTCGCTATCCGTGTCAGATGCGAGGAGATGCCCCATGCCACGCGAGCTCGTTGCCGTGTCCCCCCGAACCCCGGTCATCCGCGAGTACGACGAACCCGCCCTCGGCCCGGCGCAGATCCGCATCCGGACCGAGCTCGCCTCGCCCAAGCACGGCACCGAGCTCGTCGGCTACCGCAACGACCCCGTCGCCAGCCGTCCCTACGACTTCACCGCCGGCGCGGTCATGCCCCGGCCCCCGGAAGAATCGCTGAAGAACTTCCCGATGCCGCTCGGCAACATGGCGGTCGGCACCGTCACGGAGATCGGCCCGGACGTCTCCCGCTTCCGCGCCGGGGATCGCGTCTTCGGGCACTTCCCGATCCGGGAGACGCAGACCGTCGACCAGACCCGCGCCGACCTGCTCCCACAGGGTCTTTCCCCGGAAGCCGCCGTCTGCCTCGACCCGGTCGTCATGGCCCTCGCCATCCGCGATGGCGGCATCAAGCTGGGCGACCGCGTGGCGGTCTTCGGCCTCGGCGCGATCGGCCTCATCGCCGTGCAGCTCGCGCGGCTCGCGGGCGCCTCGCAGGTGATCGCCGTCGATCCGCTTGAGAATCGGCGTGAGCTGGCGCGCACGTTTGGCGCCGATGTGCTCCTCGACGCCTCGGAGCGCGGCGGCGACACCGGGCTAGAGATCCGGTTGCGCACCGGCGAGGTCCGCCCGGAGCATCGCGAGCGCGCCGAGCGGCGCCTGATCGGCGGCTACGTCGAGCGCCCGACGCAGACGAGCGACCTCGGCGTCGACGTCGCGATCGAGACGTCGGGAAGCGTCCGGGCGCTGCAGCAGGCGATCCGGTCCGCCCGCTATGGCGGGACGATCTGCGTCGTCTCCTTCTACGGCCGCGACGCCGCCGGGCTGCTGCTCGGTGAGGAGTTCCACATCAACCGGTTGCAGATCATCTCGGTCCGCGCCGAGAGCCTGCCGATGCGCGACGCTCCGGCGTGGGACCTCGACCGCCTCGCCCATCTCGGCGTCGACTGGCTGGCCAGCGGGCGCATCCGGACGGAGGGCATCATCACGCCGATCGTCCCGTTCGCCGAGAGCGCCGACGCCTATCGGATGATCGACGAGCACCCCGAGCGCTCCATCAAGCTCGGCGTCCGCTTCGACTGAATGCCGGACGATACCGACAGGCAGCTCGGGACGGATTGAACGTGCGCCAACAAACCAGCCCTCATTCTGAGCCCAGCGAAGAACCCCCGTGCGCAGCGAAGCGAGAGCACGTCCAAACTGGCGCGAAGCGACTCCACCGTCAACGGGGCCGCCACGCCATAGTCGTACGGTCGGCCCTGCCCCTGCGGGCGCCCCTGCGGGCCGCAGCTGCGGGCGGTGGCCGACCTTGGCGCCCAGATGGCCGCGATCCCCTCTACACCCGAAACGTGGCCATCTGGGCAGCCTGACCCACCATCCCCGCGTAGGGGAGGGGTTGACCGCGCTCAGCGCCTGACAGGGCACACACCAGCCCTCCCCCCTTGCCATTCTCAGGTGGCCACGTTTCATGCTCGTTTCCCAGGAAACGTGGCCACCTGGGAAACGCCCATGAAATCAACGAAAACGGCCTGGTGAAGCCCTTAGGCTGCCCAGATTGCCCAGATGGCCAACGTGGCCACCTAAAGCAATTCGCATTCTGGTCTCCCTAACACCAACACCAGGTTCCACTTGCCATTAGGTAGGGCGACTGAGAGAATCGGTGCAGAATGCTCCACAACCCAGTCGCGAGATCGGATCGTCTTTCAACGGTGTCCAGGCGGACACGAAGACAGGAGATCTGCACATGGCACACCGGCGGCACCCCCTGCTCACCCTCGCATTCGTCCTCCTGCTCGTCCTGACCGGCGCCGGCTTCCGTCCCGCCGTCGCCCAGGACCAGATTGAGCTCCGCGTCTGGGACCAGTTCACGGACCAGGCAGCGAGCGATACCGCCGACGCCATCTACAAGGGGTTCATGGACCAGAACCCGAACATCAAGATCACCCGCGAGTCGTACTCAACCGACGACATGCGGAAGACGGTCAACACCGCGATCTCCTCCGGCACCGGGCCGGACGTCATCTTCTACGATGCGGGCCTCGGCTTCGCCGGCGTGCTCGCCCAGGCCGGACTGCTCATCCCGCTCGACGACATGGCGAAGCAGTACGGCTGGACGGACAAGATCGCCCCGACCGCGCTGGAGGGCACGATGCTCGGCGGCAAGCTCTATGGTCTGCCGCTTCAGGTCGACCTCATCGGCCTCTACTACAACAAGACGCTGATGGACAAGGAAGGGCTCACCGTCCCAACGACTGTCGCCGACCTGGCCAGCTTCTGCACGCAGGCCAAGGACAAGGGCTACATCCCGCTCGCACTCTCGGACAACCCCGGTTGGCAGGCGGGCCACCAGTTTTCGATGGTCACCAACAACATGCTCGGCCCGGATGCCATGAAGGCGCTCCTGTTCCAGAACCAGGGAAGCTGGGATTCGCCCGAGGTCACGCAGGCAATCAACGCCTACTTCGTTCAGCTGCGCGACGCCGGCTGCTTCAGCGACGACGTCAACGCCCTGACGAATGACGACGCCGTCAGCCTGTTCCAAGCCGGTCAGTCCCTGATGTACCCGACCGGCAGCTGGCAGGCGAACAGCTTCACTCCTGACAACATGCCGGACATGGACGTCCAGTTCATGTCGTTCCCGGAGCTGGAGGGCGGCCAGGGCTCGTTCTGGGTCTCCGGCGTCGGCTCGGCCTGGTACATCACCTCAAGCAGCCAGCGCCAGCAGGAGGCCGGGCAGTTCCTCGACTATCTCTTCTCCCCGGAATCCGCCCAGAAATGGGTCGGTGACGCCAAGTTCTACGTCCCGATGTCGGTCGATACGTCCGGGCTCGACCTGACGCCGCTGCAGACGTTCATCCTCGGCGAGCTCGACAAGGCGTCGACCGGCGAGATCAAGCTCGGCTACAACATCGACGTCATCGCCCCGCCGGAGTTCAATGACACGATGACCAACGGATTCCAGCAGATGCTCGCCGGCGACAAGACCGCCGAGCAGCAAGCGGCTGATCTCCAGGCCGCCTGGGCCGCAAACTGGCAGCCGTTGTTCCAGGCAAGTCCAGCCGCGTCCCCGGCTCCATGAGTCGCGGCTAGCATGCGCCGGAGGATGGGCATGGCCCGTCCTCCGGCCTGTTTGGCCTAAGAACGGGTGATCATCTTGGCCGTGCAGAGCGTCACCAGCACGAGAACCCGGTCCCAGCGCCTCAGCAAGCACTGGGTCACCTACCGGGCTGGGTACATCTTCGTCCTGCCGTCTCTGGTGCTCTACGCGATCTTCATGATCTACCCCTTCCTCCAGTCGATCTATCTCAGCTTCACCGACTGGAACGGGGCGACGGCGGTCAAGAACTGGGTCGGACTGGACAACTACCGGCAACTGTTCGACGACAGCCTGCTCTGGAAGTCCCTCTGGCACAACCTCATCTGGATCGCGATCGGGACCATTGCGCCGCTCGCCATCGGCTTCCTGCTCGCCGTGCTGCTCTCGAGCCGCCCCAAGGGCTTCACCGTCTTCCGGACGGTCTACTTCCTGCCGCAGGTGCTGTCGACGGTCATCATCGGCCTCGTCTGGGGCTGGATCTACAACCCGATCTTCGGCCTTCTCAACACGTTCCTCGACAGCATCGGCCTCGATTCCTGGTCTCGCGGCTGGCTCGGTGACACCACCTGGGCGCTCTACGCCGTGCTCGCCGCCGCGATCTGGGCCACGATCGGCTTTGTCTTCGTCATCTTCCTCGCCGGGCTCCAGAACGTCAGCCGCGACCTGCTCGAGGCGGCGACGCTGGACGGCGCCAACGGCTGGCGGCGCTTCTGGGACGTCACGGTGCCGCAGATGGCGAACGTCATCACCGTCGTCGCCGCTCTGCTGCTCATCGGCGGGTTCAGCGTCTTCGACATCATCTTCGTCATGACCGGCGGCGGGCCCGCCAACTCCACGGAGGTGATCGCCACCTACGCCTACACCGAGGCGTTCACCCAGAACCACGTCGGCTACGCGTCGACCCTGACGCTGGTCATGACCGTGATCACGCTCGTCGCGTCGGTGATCTTCATCCGGCTGCGGGAGCGGGGCGGGGAGGAGTAGGCGATGAGCGCGCCGGTTGCCACAACGTCCGAGCGTGTCGCGGCCCGCCCCGCCCGCCGATGGAAGGTCTCTGGCTGGACCGTCGCGCAGTACGCGACATTGATCTTCTTCCTGATCGTCTTTCTCGTACCCGTGGTGTGGATCTGGTCGTCATCCCTCAAGACGTCGCTCGAGATCGCGCAGAGTCCCTTCGCGCTGCCAAAGGAGTTCCACTGGGAGAACCTCCAGAAGGCGTGGACGACCGGACGCTTCAACCGCTACATCGGCAACACCATCATCTACACAGTGGCCATCACGGCCGGTGTCGTCTTCCTCTCGTGCCTCGCCGGGTACGCGTTGGCCCTGCTGCCGCTGCCGGGCCGGAACGTGATCCTCACGCTCTTCCTGCTCGGGCTGATGGTGCCGTTCCAGTCGGTGATGATCCCGCTCTACTACCTGCTGCGTGACATCAAGCTGCTGGAGACCTACTGGGCGTTCATCGTCCCGGGCATCGCGCTGCGGCTGCCGTTTGGCATCTTCCTCATGCGCGGGTTCTTTCGCGGCTTGCCCAGGGAGATCGGGGACGCCGCGCGCGTCGACGGCGCGAACGAGTGGAGCGTCTTCCGCCAGGTGATGCTGCCGATGGCCTGGCCAGGGCTGGCGACGCTCGTGGTCTTCCAGGTCATCGACACCTACAACCAGTTTCTGATGCCGCTGATCTTCGTGCAGCGCGATGAGCTGCGCCCGGTGTCGCTGGGAACGATGTTCTTCTTCGGCCGCTTCACCGCCGACCGCGGGATGATCGCCGCCGGGGTGACGATCTCGATGCTGCCGATGGTCATCCTCTACCTGCTGCTCCAGCGCCGCTTCATCGAGGGCATCACCGCCGGCGCCATGAAGACATGAACCACAGTTCGCAAACGCGATCCCCATCGTAGCCCCGCACCTCGTGTGCGGGGTTCGGTCGTCATCGCCGCATGACGCATGAGGGACAGTGTCTCGCCCCTGAAGCGCCGGGTCTTGTACTTGGCGTGGCGGGGTCGCCACCGGTCGCAGCTGCGAGGCCGGCCCGTACGGGAGGCCCTTGTGGCCTCCCTCCCTAGCGGGTCTCGCCGAAGGATGACGGACAAACGCCGGTCACAAGACCCGGGGCAACGTGGGGACCATCCACCTTCGTAGCCGCGCACCCCGAAGGGTGTGCGCCGTCCCCGTATACAAGGTGCGGGGCTACGA
>DATLHE010000183.1:0-22885 GCA_035540335.1 Thermomicrobiales bacterium
CCAACGTCCGGGGCGAGAATGAAGGCGACCTGGGGATGGGTGCCGTTGTCCGGCTGGCCGCCGGTGATGGCGTAGGCCGGCGCGGCGACCAGCATGCTGGACAGGACCGCGACCAGCAGGGCGAACAGAGCGGGGCGGAAGGGTCTCGAGACGCGCATGGTCCACTCCTCCTCCTGGGGTATGAAGTAGGTGCCGCCGGCTCAGATGCCCGTCTCAAGCCAATTCCCGTGTCGCCGGAGCAGGCATCGCAGATCCCGTCCGGCACATTCCCTGCCAGGCATGCTCATGCATGGCCCTCGAGGGGCATCCAGACGCTAGCCCATGCCCACTCGCGCAAACGCGGTGAAGGGGTTGCGGCGCACCAGCTTGTCGATCGTCGCGTCGTCGATTCCGGCGTCCGAAAGCGCGGGCAGGAAGCGCTCGGTCAGGTAGGCGAACGACTTCGGAGCGCCCCCACCGGGCTGCGCGGGGTCGTACCAACCGCGATCCTGGCTCAGCAGCAGGCGGTCTCCCAACCCGGCGTCCAGGCCGCGCTGGATCAGCTCGACGAAGCGGGCGTCGGTTCCCGGCTCGCCGATCCCGTCGTACTCGATCCACGCGCCACGGCGCGCCAGCTCGTGGTGGATCGCGATCCCGGGCTCCTGGTGCGCGTGGATCCAGACGTAGCAATCGACGGGCGCCCCGGCGGCCTCGATCAGATCCAGCTGGGCTCTCGCGACCTCGCCCCGCACCGTGTGGCTGCCGATCGTCGCGCCGGTGGCGAGCGCGGCGCCGGCCGCGGCCCGCAGCACCTTCGCCTCGGCGTCCGTGAGGCCGGCGTCACTGGCTCCGACCTTGATCCATCCCGCCCGGACGCCCGTTTCGTCGATGGAACCGGTCAGCTCGCCGATCATCCAGTCGCGCAGCTCGTCCCCGGTCGCCGCGTGCACCCATGGCGGTAGCCACGGCTCGCGGTAGACGCCGGTCGGCACCACGAGCGGGAATCCCGTGGCGCGGGAGACGGCGAGCAGGATATCGGCCCGGCGCCCCACGCCGACGGTGCTCGGCTCGACGATCGCGGTCACCCCGGACGCCTGCGCGCGCTCGATCTCCGGCGCCATGAGGCGCACGACGTCATCCGCGTCTGCCTCGGCGTAGCCCGGCTGATCGGACGTCCGCAGGTCCACGAAGACATGCTCGTGCGGGAGGATGACGCCCCGCGCGTCCAGACCGATCGGGCCAAGGGTGGTGATCAGATGCGGCATGCTGGCTCCCTGACGTCGTGGGACGGCATCGTGTCCGGCCATCATCGCATGCAGGGAGGGTGACGGGAACGATCCGGGCGCGTGTCCCTCGGTGTCGTTGAGCACGACGGCGCACAGGTTTCGCACCCACTCCGGCAAACACCAAAAGAGGGCCACCCCGGATGGAGTGGCCCTCTTTGTTGGTGTCGAGGCGTGACTAGCCTTCGGTGTCCTGGATCAGGGACACGCGGACGGCGCGCTGGCGCCTCGCGTCCCGGGGGTCGGGCTCCTGGTCAAAGGAGACCTGCTGACCCTCTTGCATCTGATCGAAGCTGCCCGAGATGACGGACGAGTGATGGAAGAAGAGATCCTCGCCACCGCTGGTTGGGGCGATAAAGCCGAAACCGCGGTCGGTCAGGCGCTTGATGGTGCCAGTCGTCATGATGCGCTGCTTTCTGCCCAGCGTCCCCGTTTGGGGGAGCTGTTACCTATCCGGGTAACCACTGCGGTTGTCCGGTGTGCCCGCAGCATACCAGATGTATTATGCTTCACGCAATAGAACAGCTGTTAGATAAGAGAATCGTTGAGCGACGAGAGGAGGAACCGCATGCAGTCGATCCGGGCGCTGCGACAGGCGCGAGGCTGGACCCAGTACGAGCTGGCGCTCCTGGTCGGCGTGCACCCGCAGGCGGTCTATCTCTGGGAGAGTGGCCGCCGCACGCCGCACGTGCCGCAGCTGCGAAAGCTCGGGCAGGTCTTCGGCCTCTGCTCGGATGAGATCGACCTTGATTCGCCACGCGCGTCGAGCGCCAACCGCGACCGGCGCAATGCGGGCCAGGAGCCTCCCGAGTCCTGACCGTGGCTCGGTCTTGATCCCGAAGGTCTGCCCCGTTCTCCCCTTCGCCTGACTGCAACCGTTCACGCACGGCGGCCCTAACGGCCCGGGTCAGAGCACCGCGCTGTCACCCCTGCGCCAGGTTCCAGTTCGCGATGTTCCAGTAGAGCTGCTCGAACGAGCTCGGGACGATGTTCTGGCCGTTGAGCCGGTTGGCGATGCCGTAGACCTGCGCCGCCCGCTGGATGAGCGGGATGCCGGCGAGGTCCTCCACCACCAGGTCGTTCATCGCGATGAAGAGCTCCGCCAGCCGGTCCGGATCGGTCTCGGCGGCCGCGTCCTCCCACAAGGCGTCGTACTCCGGGTTTACATACCGCTGCTGGTTCAGCCCGGTCCAGCCGTTGCTCGCCTGCGGCACGTTGTCGTCGCCGCTGTACCACCCCTGCATATATGTCAGCGGGTAGGGAATGTCGGAGCCGCTCGACCACATCTCGACGTCGTAGTAGAAGTGGCTCATGTTCTGGTCGTTGCCCGCCGAGCCGTCGAAGAAGATGCCGGGGTCGACCTGCGCCAGCTCGACGCGGACGCCGATGTCCTCCCACGCCGCCTTGATGATCGCCTGCGTCTTTTGGCGCACCTGGTTGACCGGCGCGGCGTAGGTCACCTTGAGCTGGACGCCGTCCTTGATCCTGTGCCCGTCGCCCCAGCCCCAGCCGGCCTCGTCCAGCAGCTGGTTCGCCCGCTTCGGGTCGTAGGCCCACGTCGTATTCGGCGAATCGAACGCCGGGATGCCGACCAGGAAGTTCGCCGCCGGCGCCTCGCCCGCGAGAAAGAGCTCGTCCGCGATCAGCTGCTTGTCGATCGACAGCGCGAACGCCTGGCGCACGCGCCGGTCGGTGAAGAACGGGTGCGGCGTGCCGAGATGCGCCCGCTGGCCGTCCACCTCCGTGTGCGGGTCGGAGAAGTTGAGCTGCAACCGTTCGAGGTTCGCCCCGGGCGCGACTTCGACGCGGCCCTTGCCCGCCCCGGCGAGCTCGTCCAGGATCCGCGGCTCGACCTGCAGGTTCCACGCGAGGTCGAAATCACCCGTTTGCAAGACCGCCCGGGCCGCGCTGACGGCATCGCCCCCACCCTTGAGGTAGACCCGCGCGAAGAAGGGTTTCTCCGGCTCGCGGTAGCGCTCGTTGGGGACGTAGATGACATGGTCGCCCGGCGCGAACTCATCCACGACGTAGGGGCCGGTGCCGACCGGCCGCTGCGAGAACGCGCCCAGCGCATCCTGCCCGCCGCCGTCGAGGATGTGCTTCGGGTAGACGACGCCCCAGTTCGTGCCAGTGAACGGGACGTACCACCCCGCCCGCGGCTGCGCGAAGCGGATGCGCACGGTGTGCGCGTCGACAGCGGCGATCTCGCGGATCGCGGTGTACTGCCCGACCGAGGTCGCGGCGTTGCCCGGATCCATCAGCCAGTCGTAGGTGAAGACGACGTCGGCGGCGGTGAAGGGCTCGCCGTCGCTCCAGGTGACGTCCGGCAGCAGGTGGTAGGTCACCTCATCGAACGTCGACGCCAGCAGGCCGTTCTCCACCGACGGCACCTCGGTAACGAGACGCGGCAGCAGGCTGCCGTCCGGCAGGTAGGACATCAGCGGCTCGCTGACGATCGAGGCGGCGAGATGGTCCTTCGTGCCGCTGGCGGTGTGCAGGCTGAGCGAGGTCGGCGCCTGCCACTGGAGCAGCCTCAGCTCGCCGCCGGCGCCGCGGGTCTGCCCCTGCGTGCCACTGTCGAGCACCGTCGTCGGGGTCGCCGGCTGACCGGCCCGGGCGGCGGGGCCGCCGCCCGCCAGCGCCGCGAGCGCGGCCGCCTGCATCAGTCGTCGTCGATCAATTCGTGTCGTGGTCATCCGGGATCCCCCGCGCGTTTTGCAAGCCCTGCAACAGCGCAACGATGCACCATCGGGACCGGCGTCGTCTATTCCGCTCCCCAGGCATGTTGGCTATACTGGCGCGACTGTTGGAGCAATTCTTCGCCACAACGCAATGTGGGCGATTGTTCGCGCCCATCCGAGGAGGGACCATGTCCGTCGAGAATCAGCCTGCCCGTTTCCCCCTGCGCATGGACCGGCGCACGCTCGTCCAGGCGTCGGCCGCGTTGGGCCTCGCCGCGACCGCCAGCGGCGGCGCGCTCGCCCTCGCGGGCGCGGCCGCTCGCGCGCAGGAGGCCACGCCGGGCGGCGAGTATCGCACCGCGACGACCACCGAAGGCGTCTCGATGCACCCGTTCAAGGTGACGGACACCCCCTCCTTCGCCTACATCGACCTCCTGTTCAACCTGCCGCTGATGCGCTACGGCCGGGAATCGCTGGAGCTGGAGCCCTTCGCGGTGGAGTCCGTCGAGGAGAGCGACGACCACACGAAGCTGACCTTCGTCCTCAAGAGCGGTCTGACGTGGAGCGACGAGACGCCGCTCACCGCCAACGACTACGCCTGGACATGGGCGCAGGCGAGCGTCGAGGAGAACGGCTGGCCGCGCCTTGGCTCCTACTCCCCCTACATTGACGCCGTCACCGCTGTCGACGACACGACGCTGGAGGTGACGCTCAAGAGCCCGCTCGCGATCAGCATGGAGAAGGCGGTCAACGCGCTCGCCTACGTCCTCCCGAAGCACATCTGGGAGGCGCTGGACTGGAGCGACACCGAGAAGAACCCGGAGATCATGAAGCCGTCGATCAGCGCCGGCCCCTTCATCCTTGAGGAGTGGAAGAAGGACCAGTACGCGACGTTCGTGGCCAACGAGCACTTCTTCCTCGGCCGCCCGAACGTCGACAAGGTCACCTTCCAGATCTTCGGCAACGCCAACGTCGCGACGCAGGCGCTGCTTGAGGGCCAGATCGACAACTACGGCCCGGAGCCGGAGAACTGGCCGGACATCCTCGACAGCGACCTCCAGGCGTTCCAGTGGGACTCGCCCGAGCTGGCGGTGACCTACTTCGGCTTCAACACCCGGCTCGACGTCTTCAAGGACAAGGCCGTCCGCCAGGCGCTGAACTTCGCGCTCGACAAGGAGCTCATCACCCAGGAGCTCACCTTCGGCCTCGGCCAGCGCGCGACGGGCATGTACCTGCCGAGCAGCTGGGTCCACAACCCGGACGTCGAGACCTATGCCTACGACCTCGACAAGGCGAAGTCACTGCTCGACGAGGCCGGCTGGACCGAGGGCTCCGACGGGGTGCGCGAGAAGGACGGCCAGAAGCTGGAGTTCACCTTCATCTACGGCCCGAACACGACGCCGATCCGCGAGCAGATGGCGACCGTGGCCCAGCAGATGTGGAGCGAGGCCGGCGCCAAGGTCGAGGTCCAGGGCATGGAGTGGGGCGCCTATCTCCAGATGACCAAGGAAGGCCCGTACGACTGGGGCACCTTCGTCAACGCCTACATCGCCGCGGTTGACCCGGACATGATCTGGTTCAAGAAGGAGGCCGACCCCTCCTACAACCGGGTCGACTTCCACAACGCGCGGGTCGAGGAGCTCTACGCGCAGGGGCTCGAGGAGTTCGACCGCGAGAAGCGCAAGCAGATCTACGTCGAGATCCAGCAGATCCTGACCGACGAGGCGCCGTGGATCTGGCTCTACTACGAGCAGGACAAGTCGGCCTTCAGCCCGCGCGTCAAGGGCGTCGAGATCACGAAGATGGGCCTCAACGACATCTGGGAATGGTGGATCGAGGGGTAGGCCGCGGCCACGGAGCGCATTCGGTAGGGGCGACCCTTTGTGGTCGCCCCGGCCCCGGCTGCGCGCCGTCCCATCGTACGGGCGGACCCCGTGTCCGCCCCCTCTCGCCAAGGGGCGATCATGGAGATCGCCCGTACGAAACTCAGTCGCAACGCCTCATCGGTCCATCCACCCACCGGGACATCGGTAACCACCCATGACACGATTCATCATCCGCCGGCTCATCCAGTCCTTCTTCCTGATCCTCGGCATCACGCTGATCACCTTCGTGATCACGCGGCTGGCGCCGGGCGGCCCGGAGACCATGCTGGAAGACCCCAACATCCGGCCCGAGTACATCGATCAGATCCGCGAGGAGTACGGCCTCAACGATCCCGTCCTCGTCCAGTACGGCAAGTGGGCCTTCAACATCTTCCAGCTCAACTTCGGCCGCTCGTTCGAGGACAACCGGCCGGTGATCGACAAGATCGTCGAGCGCGTGCCGGCGACGCTCCAGCTCTCGCTCGCGGGCTACCTGCTGGGCCTCCTCGGCATCCCGCTCGGCGTCTGGGCGGCGCTGCACCGCGGGAGGAAGATCGACAGCGGCGTGCGCATCTTCACCGTCATTGGGCAGGCGATCCCGCACTGGTGGCTGGGCCTGATGATCCTCGTCTTCACCGCGCCGCTCGGCCTCTTCCCCTTGATGGGCATGGGGAACCCGAGCGCCGATAACGTGCTCCTCGACCGTCTGCACCACCTGCTGCTGCCGGCGCTCATCTCCGCGATGAGCGGATGGATCGTCTTCTCCCGCTACACGCGGTCCGAGATGCTCGAGGTGCTGTCGCAAGACTACGTGCGGACGGCCCGCGCCAAAGGCCTCCACGAGCGCACGGTGATGAACCACGCGATGCGCAACGCGCTGATCCCGATCATCACCGTGCTCGGCGGCTCGCTCGCCGGGTTCTTCTCCGGCGCCGTGCTGCTGGAGACCGTCTTCTCGTGGCCCGGGATGGGCCGCCTCGCGGTGCAGGCGGCGTTCAAGCGCGATTACCCGACGGTGATGGCGCTGACGGTGATCTTCTCGTTCCTGGTCATCATCGGGAACCTGCTGGCCGATATCGCCTATGCCTACGTCGACCCCCGGGTGCGGTACTGATGCGGCGTTACGTCTCGTACGGTCGCCCCCCGGCCGAGCCTGCGATGCAGGGGAGAAGCGGAAGCGGGCCCTTGTGGGCGACCCTCTTCTTCCGCTCGCGCGAGGTCGCCCACAAGGGGCGACCGTACGGAGCGCGTTTTGGTTCCTCGACCATGCACCACCGAAAGTCCATGATCCCATGAGCCAGATGCAGCTTCAGGTCGGCGCCATCGATGCCACCGGCGCCCCCGCCGAACCCCACCGCATGCCCATGTCGCTCGGATACTGGCAACGCGCCGCGCGCCACATCCGCCGCGACAAGGTGACGATCTTCGCGATCGTTCTCCTGGCCCTCGTCGCCGCCGTCAGCATCGGCGCGCCGCTGATCGGGCAGGTGCTCGATCTCGACCCAAACAGGCAGCAGCTCCTCGGGCGGCTGAAGCCCCCCTCGTCCGAGCACTGGCTCGGCACCGACGACGTCGGCCGCGACGTCTTCATCCGCCTGCTCTACGCCGGGCGCGTCTCGCTGCTGATCGGCGTGCTGGCGGCGCTGACGTCGTTCGTGATCGGCGTCACGGCCGGCCTGCTCGCCGGGTTCTACCAGCGCTGGGTCGACGACGCGATCAACGCGATCATCCAGACGACGATCAACATCCCTTTGCTCTTCCTGCTGATCCTCCTGTCGGTGATCTTCAACCCCGGCGTCGGCGGCCTCGCGTTCATCCTCGGCCTGCTCAGCTGGCAGGGGAACGCCCGCCAGATCCGCGCGGCGGTGCTCTCGGTCCGCGAGCGCGACTTCGTGGACGCCGGCCGCGTGCTCGGGGCGACGGACGGTCGGCTGATGTGGCGGCACATCTTCCCGAACGTGACCTCGATCGTGCTCGTCGTCACCGGCTTTGACGTCGCCGGCGCGATCCTCGCCGAGTCGGGCCTGAGCGCGCTCGGGCTGGGCATCCAGCCGCCCACCGCGAGCTGGGGCAACATGCTGGCGAAGTCGTTCCAGTACGCGACCAAGGCGCCGTGGCTCGTCGTCAGCCCCGGGGTGATGATCTTCCTCACCGTGTTCAGCATCTTCCTCATCGCGGACGGCATCCGCGACGCGCTGGACCCGCGCATCAGCTAGGCCCCGACAGGGCGCGGTCGCTACCCTCGTGCTCATCCGGGATCGCCTGGGACGATGAACGGGCCGCCGCGCGATGAGCGCCGGCGCGCGCCTGCTGCTCATCGAGCGGGTGGTGCCCGCCGGCAACGGGCCATCGTTCAGCAAGTGGATGGACCTCAACATGCTGGTCATGGCCGGTGGTCGCGAGCGGACGGAGGCCGAGTATCGATCCCTCTACGCACAGGCTAGCTTCGAGCTCATGCGGGTCATCCCCACGGCCTCCGACATGTGCCTCGTCGAGGGACGGCCCATCAGCGACGCCGGTTGAGGTCTAGGGGAGCCAGAGCATGGCGCTCGGCGTCGCGTTGGCCTCCGGCGCGGGCGTGCTCACGCCCGGCAGGTCGGCGAAGGGCGTGATCGGGATCCGCGTCGGATCCTCCTGCCACGGCAGGCGTCCGGCCTCGCTCGCCATGTACGTCCCGAAGCCGCCGATGACGGCGACGGCGAGCAGAAAGAGCGCAACGACGACGATGAGCCAGCGACGCCGCGCTCCCCGAGTGGTTGTCATCTGAATTCCCCTGTTCCCGATCTTGAACGACCACACATCGCGGAACGATAGGTAGGGGCGGACCGTGTGCTGGCCGAGCCCCGTGGGCGAGAAGCGGAGCGAGCCCTTCGCCCGACGATGGGAGCACCTTGTGTGCTCCCCTACGTGTTGAGGCTGCAATCGTTTCGGGTCATCGTTACGCCGCGCGATCGGCGGTGATGTCGACCTCCAGGGTGATGTTCTTGTCGACCGACATCACCGGGCCGACGACCGGCTCCTCGATGTTGAAGTCATCCATGTTGAACGTCGTCGTCGCGTTGCCGGTCAGCGTGTCGCCGTCCAGCGTCACCGTCGCGTCCCAGGCGATCGCCTTCGTCTCGCCGTGAACGGAGAGATTGCCGACGAGCGTCAGGGACGACTCCTCGCCGTCCGCGAGCGGGCCATCGAGCCCTTCGATACTCGTCAGGACGAACGTCGCCAGCGGGTACGTGCCGGTTTCGAGCGTGTTGTTGTAGAGGAAGTTGTCGCGGCGGGCCTCGTCGCTCTGCAGCGTCCGCAGGTCGACATCAAAGCGGGAGCAGGGCAGCGGCGTGCCGTCCGCGCCGAGCAGGATGGCGCCAATGATCGCGTTCGTCTCCCCGACCGCCTCGTTTGCGCCCACCGACGCCAGTTCCTCCTGCGCCCGGTAGCGGGCGGCGGACTCGTCGCTGACGATGCTGAACGTCGTGGCGCCGTCCGGCGCTTCCGACGTGCCGATGTCGGTGACGCACTGATTGGCGACCTCCGCGCCGACCACGCCGGGGGTGGCCTCCTGCGCCTGGACGTGTCCGGTCTGGGAGACGGCGAGGGAGAGGAGAAGCGCCAGCGAGCCGGCGACGGCGCTGCGAGAGCTGCGAAGACGGGTCATGAAGAAACTCCTTGTGATGTACAGCAACCGGTAGGGGCTGCCCTTGTGGCGGCGCGCCGCGGCCAAAGGCCGCGAAGACATGGCCTTCGGCCATCGGGAGGCCACAAGGGCCTCCCCTCCCGCGTGGTTTACGACTCGCTAGTTCCACCCGGTGGCGGGCCACCCGGGCCACCGTTGCCATCGCCAGGGCCGATCTCCTCGCTGATCGCGCTCGGGTCGACGCCGAGCGTGACGGTGCCGGTGAAGCCGTCCGCGATCGCGCCGGCGCTGATCTGCGTCAGGTCGAGGAAGAAGCCCGGCTCGTTGAAGCCGTTGGCGAGCACGCCGTCCTCCTCATTGCGCGTCCGCGTCACACCGCGGCTGGCGTAGGGCTCGACCGTGGCGACCTCGTCGGTGATCGCGTCGTCGAAGAAGAGCTGGCCGGTGTGGGCGACCGTGCCGCCCTCGTACGTGCCGTCGGCCGCCGTGCCGCCTACATGGACCTTGAGGTGGATGTGCGTGCAGCGTCCCTGGTACCAGCCGGGGTAGATGGTCGTGATCTCGGCGACGCCGTCGGTGCCGGTGAGCTGAATGCCCCGCATAAACGTCTGCCCGGTCGTGTCGCTGTTGCCCATGCCGGCCGACACGCCGGAGTAGGTGCCGCTGGCGTCGCAGTGCCAGATGTCGACCGCCGCGTTGTCCAGCGGCTCGCAGGCGACGGCGTCCATGACGGTGATCCTGAGCTTGAGCGGAATTCCCGGACGCCCCTCGGTGATGTCGTCGCGCATCAGCGCGTCCTCGACGTAGTACGGCCCCTCGGTACGCTCGGCGGTCAGCGTCGCGCACGCCAGCGTCGCGGTCGCGGACTCGTCCACCGGGGTGGAGTCGGCCGTCGTCTCCTGTGCCGCGGCGACCGTTGCCCCGCTCGCGAGCGGGGCGAGCGAGATCGTCGCGACCGACGCCTTCAGGAAGGTGCGGCGGGAGGTCGATGGGGCAAATGCCTGCTGGCGGCCGGGACAGCCCCGCGCCTCGCAGACGCTGCACCAGGAGCAGGTGAGCGGGAGACTGCCCAACGGGCGACGTGGTGAATCGGATGCGGTTCCCATGCGGCGGATCCTTTGATCGGATGGAATGTCGATGCCGGATCACGCGCGACCCGACGACCTCACCTTACGGACCGGGCGATATGGTCCACGTATGGTCGCGGCAGCGCCACAACATCTTTCTGGTAGGGGAGCACCTTGTGCGCTCCCGGGACGTCACGCGGTCGCCCTCTCCCCGTCATCCCGAGCCACACGTCGAACGGAGCGAGACGCGGCGTGTCGAGGAATCTCCGCGGCTTCGGGAGCGGCGTCCTGGCCGGAGCAAAGATTCCCCGGCCGAGCGCATAGCGCGAGAAGCGAAGGGGTCGCTTCGTTTCTCGGCGTTGCCTCGGCCCAGGCGGACCCTTACTGCGTTCGCGCCGTCGGCTCGGGATGACGATAATGATGCGAGGCGCGCCTCCCGTACGGTCGGCCCTTGTGGCCGACCTTCGCCGCCTGCATGCCGTCCTGGCTCCTACCGGTGTCCGTCGCCCTCCCTCCACAGCGGCAACCTCACCGCCACCTCCAGGCCGCCCTCCGGCAGGGGCGTCGCGTCGATCTCGCCGTGGTGCGCCTCGACGACGGAGCGGACGACCGCGAGGCCGAGACCGAACCCGCCGGCCTTGCGCGACTGTTGGTCCAGCCCGCGCTGGAACGGCCGGAAGAGCGCGGCAAGCTCCTGCTCGTCGATCACCCGGCCGCTGTTGCGCACGCGCAGCACCGCCCACGGCGGCTCGCACGTCACCGTGACCCGCAGCATCCCATCCGAAACGTTGTAGCGGATACCGTTCTCGACGAGGTTCCCGATCAGCTGGCCGAGCAGCACCGGATCGCCGGTCGTCCGCGCGGCGTCGAGCTCGAGGTCGACCCGGATATGCGCGGCGTCGGCGACACGCAGATACTCCCCCACGACATCGCCGGCGAGATTCGCGAGGTCGACTGGGTCGTCGTCGCGCATGGTGCTCTCGCTGCGGGCGAGCACGAGCAGCCCGGCGACGAGTCGCTCGCTCCGCTCGGCGGCCGTGCGGATCGCCCGCGCGGTGGCGCGCTCCCGCTCCGTGGCGTCCGGCGCGGAGAGGGCGACGTCCGCCTCGGCCCGCATGATGGCGAGCGGGGTCCGCAGCTCGTGGGACGCCTGGGCGGCGAAGCGGCGCTGGCTGTCGAACGCGGCCCGCAGCCGCTCCAGCATCTCGTCGATCGTGTCGGCGAGCTCCTTGAGCTCGTCCTCGGGGCCGGCCAGATCGATGCGCTCGTCGAGATTGGCCTCGGACGCCTCGCGGGCGTGCGCGGTGATGTCGCGGATCGGCCGCAGGACTCGCCCGCCGACGACCCAGCCGAGACCGAGCGCGCCGACGCTGGTGACGACCAGCGCGATGCCGGCCTCGATCTTGACCTGCCGCAGCGCGGCCTGCCGCTCCTCGCGCCGGGCGTCCTGGATCTGCTGCTCGACGGTACGCGTATCGGTGCCGTCGGCTGCCTGCTGCTCCACCGGCGGCGGCCCATGCTCCCCCGCCGGCGGCCGTGGCGGCTCCAGCGAGCGGCTGAGCAACACGTACATGAGTGTCAGGAGGACGGCCCCGGCGATGAAGAAGAGCCCGCCATACACCAGCGTCAGGCGCAGGCGGACGGTCCAGCGCGGCCGGAACCGGCGTCTCATGTCGCGACGGCGAGGCGGTAGCCGACGCCGACGACCGTCTCGACCACCTGCGGCTCGCCCAGCTTCCGCCGGAGGGTCATGACGGTGATGCGGACGGCGTTGGTGAAGGGGTCGACCGCCTCGTCCCAGACGTGCTCGAGCAGCTCTTCGGCGCTGACGACACGCCCGTCGGCGGTCGCCAGCATCTCCAGGACGCCAAACTCCTTGCGCGTCAGCGTGAGGGGCGTGCCCCGGCGCGACACGGTGCGCCGGGTGGTGTCGATGCGCATGTCGCCGATGGCCAGCACCGGGGGGATGTGCTGCGAGGGCCGCCGCGCCAGGGCTTGCAGGCGGGCGATGAGCTCGGCCATCTCGAACGGCTTCACGAGGTAATCGTCGGCGCCGAGGCCGAGCCCCTCGACGCGTGACTCGATCTCGCCGGAGGCGGTCAGCATCAGGATGCGTGGGGCGGGCGCGGTGGTGACGAGATGACGGCAGACATCGTCGCCGTGGAGGTCCGGCAGCTGCCGGTCGAGCACGACGAGATCGTACGGGGTGATCTCCGCCTTCTCGATGGCTTCCTCGCCATCGTAGGCGACATCGACCGCCATCCCGGCCTGCCGCAGCCCCCGCGCGATGACGTCAGCCAGCGCCTCCTCGTCGTCCACGACCAAAACCCGCATCCCGCAACCTCACCCGGCGACGACGCACCGTCGATCGCCAGCCACCACCGGCCCGCCCTGAGGTCGAGGATAGCGATGGCGGCGTATGGTCCGCGTATGGTGGTGCTCGCGCTACTTCGGGAAAAGCTCGTCCAGCCGCTTGTGCATGCCCTTGGCGTCGCCGATGACGGAGACCTTGATCGTCCCGTCGACGATCCCCGTGGTCGCCTCCTCGACCGCCTTCTTGCTCTCCGGCTTGACCTCGATCGGGTAGTCGAGCAGCCGCACGCCCTTGTTCTCGACGTTCATCGTGTAGATGCTGCCGAACGAGCCCTTCTCCAGGTCCTCGATCATCTTCGTGTACGCACCCGTGTAGTCGAAGAGCACGGAGGTGAGGAGGAAATCCTTCGCCTCGGACTTGGACTTGTCGCCTATGACGTCGATGAAGCGCGCCTGCTGCTCCGGCTGCTTGCCCTCGTTGAACTCACGGATCGCCTGGATCATGCCGAACGACGCGCCGTCGCCCATGCCGAAGACGATGTCCGCCCCGGCGGCGAGCGCCGCCTCCGTGCTGCGCTTGGCGCCCGGGGCGTCGTCGTACGCCGCCTCGCCGACGACGGTGTAGACCAGCTTCGCCTCCGGGTTGGCGGCCTTGAGGCCCTCGGCGAAGCCGATCGTCATGAAGTTCCACGTCGGCGGCTCGCCGGTCGTGACGATCGCGACCGTGCCCGTGTTCGTCTCATGCCCGGCCAGCACGCCCGCAAGATAGGCAGCCTCCTGCGCCTGCGTCTCGATGTCGGAGATGAGCCCCTCCGTGACGGCGCCGGGGTTCTCGATCACAACCACCGGCACGCCGCTGCTTTGGGCGAACTCCGGGCAGACCGTCTGATAGCCCGAGGCGTGGCAGACGATCATCTGCGCGCCGTCATCGCTCATGTCCTGGAGGATGGGGGTGATGTCCTCGTAGCCCGCGTTCTCGGCCACCTCGACCTCGACGCCGAGCTTCTCGCCCACGGCGGTCAGGTTGTCGACGCCCTGCTGGTCCCACGCCTGGTTGGTGCGGCTGGCGGGGGTGACGATGCCGACCTTCTCGACCGTCTCACCTTGGGCGCCAACGGGCACGAACGAGAGGAGCAGCGTCAGGGCAACGAGGACCAGGGACAACGACCTCGGGAAACGCATCGGGCGACCTTTCCGGCGGAGTCATGCGGCACGGTATCGACGTGACTATGCATCGTGACCGGGTTTCGGGCAAGCCGAGACGCAAGCAATCGTCGTACGGGAACATTCTGCCCGCACACACCACCTCCCTCATCCTGAGCGAACGCGAGGGACCCAACGCGAAGCAGTGTGAGCAAGTGCCTCATTCGAGGCAGATGCACCCTCCCACTCAACGTCATCCTGAGCGTAGCGAAGGATCCCCCGGCGAAGCCGGTCTCTCCTGGATGCCCGATGTGGTCCTGCGCGCTTTCTGGCGCACACCCTCCGGGGTGCGCGGCTACGACACTTGGCGTTCCTTCCTGCGCCCACGCTTCCTTGTCATCCCGAGCCGAGGAGCCTGCGAAGCAGGCGAATCGTGTCGAGGGATCCCCATCGATGCTGCGCATCGATATGGTGCGGCCCATCGTGTCCGCTCGGAGTGGCACCCACGCCCGCTGCCAGCCCGAGAGAGACCGGCGCTGCGGCGCCAGGGGATCCTTCGCGTTCGCTCAGGATGACGTGCTTCTTTGTGCGCGTGGTGCTAATGTCGTAGCCGCGCACCCCGAAGATCTCCGATCGTGTGCGCCTCACGCCTGTCCCAACCACGCCGCCACGCTACACCTCATCCCCCCGCGCCTGGCCACGAACGTAAGGTCGACCGAGCGCGGCGGGCAGCGCCATGTGCCGCCCGAGCACGATCAGCGCGATCACCACGCCCGCGTACGGCACCATCTGCAGGAACTCGGCGCGGACCGGGATGTCGGTCAGCTGCAGCCCCGCGTCCAGCCCCCGGAGCAGCCCGAACAGCACCGCCATCGCCGCCACCCGCCACGGCGTCAGGCGGCCGAGCATCGCCAGCGCGATCGCGATGAACCCGGCCCCGAGCGTCACGTTGGGCCGGAAGAAGCCGAGCTCGACGAGCGCCATCGACGCCCCGCCGAGGCCGGTCAGCGTACCGGCGATCAGGGCCGCCGCGAAGCGCGTGCGCGTGACGTCGATGCCCGCCGCGTCGACGGCGAACGGCGCCTCCCCGGCCGCCCGCAGGCGCAGCCCGAACGACGTCCGGTGCAGCAGGACCTGGCTGCCGGCCACGATGATCCAGGCGACGTAGACGAACCACTTCTGGTCGAGCAGCGCCGGACCGATCACCGGCAGCCCGTCGCCCGCGCCGGCGAACGGGCGGCCCATCGTGGACGGCAGCAGCGGCTGGTCGGAGCCGTACACCTCCCGGAAGAGGAAGCCGGTAAGGCCGCCACCGGCGAGCGTCAGCCCGAGGCCGATCATGATCTGATCCGCCTTCGCCACGACGGCGAGAAGCGCGAAGATCGCGCCCGTCAGCAGCCCGGCGACAGCCCCGGCCAGCAGGCCGAGCGGCAGGTCGTCGAACCGCAGCGCGACCCAGAAGCCGGCGAAGCCGCCGATCAGCATCGTCCCCTCGATGCCGAGGTTCAGCAGCCCGGCGCGCTCGCCGATCGACTCGCCGACGGCGGCGAGCATCAGCGGCACCGACCCGAGCAATGCCGCGCCCAGCAGGGCGGTGAGGACCGCGTCGACGTTCATGGCGCATCCTCCCGAAGCTGCCCACGGCGGCTCCGCGCCCACGCGCCCAGCGCCAGCGCGACGAGCAGCGCGCCTTCGAGCACCTCGAAGAAGGCTGGGGCGACGCCCGCCGCGCGGGGCATGACGTCCGCGCCGTACGAGAGCAGGCCGAGGAAGAGCGCCGCCGGGACGAGCCCGGCGACCTGCCGCCGCGCGAGGAAGACGAGCGCGAACGCCGGTAGCCCATAACTCGGGTTCCACTCCGCCTGGAAGACGCCCTTGGTGGAGAGCACGTCGTTGACCCCGGCGAGCCCGGCGATCGCGCCGCTGGCCACGAACGCGACGAGGACATAGGTCGCGACCGGGATCAGGCCGTGCCGCGCGGCGCGCGGGTTCGCGCCCGTCACCGCCAGCTCGTAGCCGATGACCGTCCGCTGCAGCACCCATCCGAGCACGCCGGTCACCAGCAGCGCGACGACCAGCCCGAGGTGGACCCGCGTGTCGCCCAATGTCGGCAGGCGCAGCGCCCGGTCGATGACCGTCGTCTGCGGCACGACCAGCGACGGATCGCGCAGCGGACCCTTGACCAGCCAGGCGGTGAGCGACATCGCCATGTAGTTGAACATGATCGTCGTCACGATCTCGTTGATGCCGAGCCGGGCGCGCAGCAGCGCCGGGACGAGCCCCCACACGCCACCGGCGACGAGCCCGGCGAGCGCGGCGCCGAGCCAGAGCCAAGGCCGTCCGGCGCCGGTCAGCGCGTCGGCGGTGATCGCGCCGGCCAGCGCGCCGACGAGCACCTGGCCATCGATGCCGATGTTCCAGACACCGACCTTCGCGGCGACCAGCACCGCGCACCCGGCCAGCAGCAGCGGCGTCGCCCGGACCAGGATTTCCTGCACGCCGGTCGGCCGCAGGAGCGTCCTTGACACCAGCTCGCGGTAGGCGACGACCGGATCGTGGCCGGTGATGGCCAGCAGGACCGCGCCGAGGACCAGCACACCAGCGACCGCCAGCAGCGATTCGAGCAGGCCGCTGATCCCCCGGCGCGCGATCGGCACGCGCCGCCCGAGTCCGGTCATCGAGCCCACGGCTACCATCCGGCCACCATCATGCGCGCCAGCGTCATCCGGTCAGTGGACGGCACCGGCGCCAGCGGCGAGACGCGGCCGTCGAGGATGACGGCGATGCGGTCCGCGCGGGCGAGCGCCTCGTCGAGGTCGGTCGCGAGCACGAGCACGCCGCCGCCACGCTCCGTGATGTCGCGCATCGCCCGCCAGACGAGATCCTGGGTGCGCGCGTCGAGCCCGTGCGTCGGCTTGTTGGCGACGAGCACGGTCGGCGCGAGCGCCATCTCACGAGCGAGCAGTGTCTTCTGCATGTTGCCGCCCGAGAGCGCGTCCATCGGCAGCTCGCTGTCCGGCGGGCTGATGCCCCAGGCGTCGACCTGCCGCGCGGCGTCCTGGCGGACGGCCTGCCGGTCGAGCACGCCGCGCCGGGAGAACGGCGCCCGCCGCTGGCGCTTCAGCACCAGGTTGAGCGCCACGCTCATCGCGCCGACGCCCCCCTCGCCGCGCCGGTCGTCGGTGAGATACCCGACCCCGGCCCGGGTGAATGCCGGTGCGGGCTGGCCGGTCAACCGCCGGCCGCGAACGGTGATCTGGCCGTCCGCCGGGCGGTAGCCGGCTAGGATCTCGGCCAGCTCGCGCTGCCCCTGCCCATCGATGCCGGCGATGGCGCAGATCTCGCCCGCCCGGACATCGAGCGACACGTCCCGCACGCGGCGGTGGCCGCCCGGTCGCGACGACACGCCGCGCGCGGCCAGCAGCACCCCCACGTCGCCGTCCTGCTCCGGACGCCGCGGGACGGACGTGCCGGACGGCTCCTCGCCGAACATGGCGCCCAGTAGGTCCGCCTCGATGGTCGGCGTCCACCCGCTCGCGGGCCGCTCGGCGGTGTCGGCGACGGCCCCCCGGCGCAGGACCACGATGCGGTCGGACAACGCGATCGCCTCACGCAGCTTGTGGGTGACGAGCACGACGGCGACGCCCTGCCCCCGGATCTCGGCCAGGAGGTCGAAGAGGCGGGCTACCTCGGTCGGCGCGAGGATCGACGTCGGCTCGTCCAGCAGGAGGTACCGGGGATTGGCGATGAGCGCCTTGGCGATCTCGACCCGCTGCTGCTCGCCGAGCGAGAGCGTCTCGATCCGCTCGTCGCCGCTCATCTCGCCGCGCAGCAGGCCCGGCAGCTCGCGGGCGCGCCATCCGGCGAGGCGCAGCTGCTCGCGCACGGTGAAGGTCGGCACGAGCGAGAAATGCTGGTAGACCATGCCGATCCGGTGCCGGATCGCGTCGTCCGGCCCGTGGAAGCGGACCGGCTCGCCGTCGACGGCGAGCTCGCCGGCGTCGGGCGCGACCATGCCGGAGATCACGGAAAGCAGCGTCGACTTCCCCGCCCCATTCTCGCCGAGCAGGCCGAGCACCTCGCCGGGGCGGATGTCGATGCTGAGCCGGTCGTTGGCGACGACGGCTCCATATCGCTTCGTGATCTCGTGCGCTTGCAGCATGGTCACCTGGCGGCGTCGACCCCGTGGGAGGGGGTCACCTCACGTTCGCTGCAAGGCATTATGCCGCCTCTGGCGGGAAGGAGCGCTACTCGCCGCCCTGCGCCCGCTCCATGTCCGGGCTGACGCGCCGGATCGGCCCCGTGGCGCCGTAGGTGGAGACGAACGAATCCGTCGCGATCTCCTGGCCGGTCGCGTCGTAGACGTGCCGCACGACGGTCACCTGCAGGCCGTCCATCGCGGGCTGGTCGGGAAGGACGGTCCCCGGCGGCAGGTTGGCGTCGACGACGACGTCGACCTCCCGCGGCGCCGGCTCGATGACCTCGATGATCGGCTCGTCCAGCTTGACGGTGACGCCGGCATCGACGCCATGCAGTTCGACCTTGAGGTCACCGCCCTCGGAGAGGTGCGTGCGGATCAGCAGCCACGCGCCGGTGGTGTTCACGAACTTGAAGTCGGTGTCCGCCTCGGGCAGCCCGCCGTTCTGCGTGATCGACGCGTCGAATCCCGCCGACCACCCGCCCTGCTCGTAGTAGGGGCTGCGGTAGAGATGCGGCCACCATTCGACGACCGGCATCCCCGTCTCCAGCGCGGCGCGGAAGACCGTCGTCGACACCTGGCAGACACCGCCCGCCAGCGACTGGCCGGCGGGGCCGTCGATGAACGACCCGGCCTCCAGATATTCGCCGGAGAAGAGCGAGCCGACGGCCTGGTTGAAGGAGAAGGTGCCGCCCGGCGGCACCAGCGTACCGTCGATCATCTTCGTCGCCTGGACGACATTGTGTGCGCGGCCGGTGCCGGACCCGTCGAAGTTCGACTCGCCGGTCGCCACGACGCCGGTGATGCCCAGCTCGGTCATCACGGCCTCGGTCGTGACCTTCGGCGCGGTCGTCTCGGTCACCGGCAGGCCGACGACGTGCTCGCCGTCCGCGAACGCCTGCCGCAGTGCCTCGCCCAGCTTCTCGCGATCGACCGCGCGGCCCTCCCGCGAGGGCACGAGCCGCTGATGCGTGCCCATATCCTCGACCCGTGCGTCGGTGGGTGGCCCGTCGACCTGCGTCGCGATGCCCGCGACGATGGTGTCCAGGCCCGCGCGGTCGAGGGTGACGGCGAGCGTGCCGTCGCCGGAGGGATGCGCGCGCACGGCCGGCGCGAGCTCCTCCGGGGCGACCGACCACACCTCGCTGTCCAGCGTGAGGGTGAACGGGGCGGCCAGCCCACGGTCGATGACGTCCTTCGCCGCGTTCGCGTCCTCGGTCGAGATCGCCGCCTGCCGCGCCGTCGTCGGCAGCGCGATCGTCAACGTGTCGAGCGAGGTGATGTGCTCCAGCACGGCCGTCCGCGCCACCGCGCGGTCGACCATCACCCCGTCGGTGGAGGGCGCGACGGTAACGGCCAGGCCGTCGATGGAGACCGCGGCGTCCTCCGGCGTTGTCGCGATCTGCGTGTCGACGTGGTCAAGGAAGGCGTCGAACGCGGCCCCGTCGAAGGAGATGCCGAGCGGGACGGTGACCGGCCGCTGGTCGAGCCGCGTGGCGTGCAGGAAGCCCCGGGCGTAGTCGTGCTCGCGCCCGAACGCCAGCGCGGCGTCGACCGAGCCGGGGGCATCGTAGGTGATCCCGAGCTCCTCGGGCGAGGCGGTCCACGACTGGTCGCCGATGGTGAGGGTGACCGGCTGAGTGGCGAGGGTGTCGATGCGGGCCCGCACCTGCTCCACTGCGGCCGCCTCGGTGAGCCCGCCCACAGGCACGTCGGCGACGCGGACGCCGGGGAGCACCTGGCCCCGCGCATCGACGAGCGACACGGCGACGACCGCCACCGCCACCACGAACGCGGCGAGCACGGTCCACAACGCGGCGCGCATGGCGATCGAGACGCTGGAGCGGCCCACGCGACCGGTCGGCGCGCCGTCGGGCGCGATCTGCCCCGCCGCAACCACGGGTTGAACGTTGCTCGGCACCGTCATCTGGCGCAAGGGGTTCCTTTCCTCCAAGCCATCGGGGGATGACGAATGAACGACACAATTCCGGGCATCTTATCACGTGCCGGGGAGGCAACGCATGCGCATCGTCCGTTCACACAACGCAACCGGGCCCGGCCACTCATTGGCCGGACCCGGTTGTTCGCGTGACCCACCGTCGCCACGCCCAAGTTCACCGTCATCCTGAGCGCAGCGAAGGATCCCCGTGCGCAGCGAAGCGAGAGGACGTCCAATCCGGCGCGGAGCGCCTACGCTACCGCGGCTCCTGGCCCTCGGCGAGCGTCCAGTTGATCAGGTTCCAGAAGTACCCGACGAACGGGTTGTCGAAGTCGAGGTTCTCCTGCCGCAGCCGGTTCGAGATCGCCGTGAAGAAGGCGCGGATCGAGATCGGCACGACCGCGACGTCCTCGATCAGCAGGTCGTTCATCGCGATCAGCAGCCGCTGGGCGTCTTCCTCGGTCGTCGCCGCCTTCAGCTGGGTGAAGAGGTCGTCGTACTCCTGGTTCTTGTAGCGCTGGACGTTCCACGGCTGCCAGCCGTTGCTCTCCTGCGCGATGTTCTCCCCGTTGGGGCCTGCGTACCAGCGGCTCATCCACGTCACCGGGATCAGTGTGTCCGACCCGGACGACCAGATGCCGGTGTCGAAGTACATGTGCTGCAGGCTCTGCTCGTTGCCCGGCGTGGTGTCGAAGAAGACGGTGCTGTCGACCTGCGGGATCTCGATCTTGAATCCGATCGCCTCCAGGTTCTGCTTGATCACCGCCTGCGTCTTCTGGCGCACGGCGTTGACCGAGGCCATGACATTGAGCGCCAGCTCCTTGCCGTCCTTCTTGCGGACGTCACCCTCGAGCACCCAGCCGGCCTCGTCCAGCACCTGCGCCGCCTTCTGCGCGTTGAACTCCCACGAGGTGTTCGGCGAGGTGAAGAAGTCGACACCGGTCAGGATGTTCGACGTCGCGAGCTTCTCGTCGCCGTAGAACTCCCGCGCGATCAGCGCGCGGTCGAGCCCGAGGTTGATCGCCTGGCGGACGGCCGGGTCGGTCAGGATCGGGTGCGGCGTGTTCATCTCCGAGCGCTGGCCGTCAACCTCGGCGTTCGGGTCCGAGAAGTTGAAGTAGAGCGCCTCCAGCGTCGGGCCGGTCGTCTGCAGGATCTGCCCGTACTGCCCGGACTTGCGCAGCTCCTCGATCACCTTCGGCTCGGCCTGGACGTTCCAGGCGAAGTCGTAGTCGCCGACCTGCACGACCGAGCGGCCCGCGGCGACGGCGTCGCCGCCGCCCTTGACGAGGATGCGCGAGAAGTAGGGCTTGCTCGGGTCGCGGTACTTCTCGTTGATGACGTACGTGCCCTGGTCGTTCGGGCTGAACGACTCCAGCACGTACGGCCCGGTGCCGATCGGCGCCGTCTGGAAGGCGTCGTTCAGGTTGGCCGGATCGTTGTCGAACGCATGGGCCGGCAGCAGCGAGCCGATGAGATCGCCCGTGAACGCATCGAACCAGTTGATCAGCGGCGCCTTGAACGTCACCTTGGCCGTCAGGTCATCGACCGCCTCGATGCTCTCGATCGTGTTCCATTGCTCGAAGCTGGTCGAGGCGTTCGAGGCCGTCGTCACCCACTTCCAGGTGAAGATGATGTCGTTCGACGTCACCGGCTCGCCGTCGCTCCAGACCAGGTCCGGGAGCAGCTGCAGCGTCACCGCCGAGAGGTCCTCGGCCAGGAGGCCGTTCTCGACCGTCGGCGTCGCCTGCAGGAGGATCGGCTGGATGCTCGAGTCCGGGAAGTAGGCCATCAGCGGCTCGAGGATGAACTGCGAGCCGGTGTCGCCGCCGAGATGCGGGTTCAGCACCGTCGGCGCCTGCCACCAGAGGATGCGCAGCTCGCCGGCCGCGCCACGCTCGAGCCCCTCGGTGCCGGCGGACGGGCGCGCGGGAGATGCCGCCGGCGACGCGCCGGGGGTCGCCTGTGCAGCGACGGGATTGCCGCCGTTGGCGAGGAAGGTCGCGGCCGCGGCCGAGACGCCGAGCGCGCTGGCGCGGATCATGAAGTCGCGTCGCGACATGTCGCCGCGGCGGAAACGGTCAAGCAACGTGGTCAACGAAACAGTCATGCGAATCACTCACCTTGTCATAGTCGGGCACACCGCGCAGCGGACGGTCCGGCGTCCGCCGCGTCGATGCCGAAGGTCAAAGTCGGGTTGGTCTCCTCAACGCCGCGCATCAGCGGCACCACGCTCTCCCTTGCAGGATGCGGGCCGACAACTCACTGTGACGGAGTGTAGTAAAAATCCGCATGATCGCGCAATGGTACACCTAGGGAAGTCCGTTGCGACGATGAAGCAACACTCGACCCGGCAGCGATGCCCGTCGTCCGCCACAACGACATTCGATGCTGGCGCGGCCGCTCGCCTTCGTGGCCCCGGACACGAGGTCCGGGGTCTCATCGGCTGTGGTCTCGCGACGCAGGGGTAGCGGTCAGCTCCTGTAGCGCCGGGCCTCGTGTACCCGGCATGGGCCGGCGTCGATGACCACCATGACGGCGGTTTGACGATGACGCCGACGCAGCCCGACCACACCGTCATCCTGACCGCAGGGAAGGATCCCCCGGCGCCGCAGCGCCGGTCTCTCCTTGGCTGGCAGGGAACGGTGCCGCCGCTTCCTCCGGCCCGTTCGCCCGCTCCAAATCGATGCTGCGCATCGATGGGGCTCCCCCGGCCGAGCCTTGGACTTCGCTCGGGATGACAGGGGGGCGTGGCCGGTAGGGACGTTCCGGTCGCGAGCACACGCCGG
>DATLHE010000184.1:0-10629 GCA_035540335.1 Thermomicrobiales bacterium
CCCTCCAGACAAAGGTCGGCCACAAGGGCCGACCGTACGAGATAGCCCAGACTTAGCCGACACGCAGGAGTATGCGATCCATGCAACCCATTGACGTTCAGCCAGAGGCCGTTGGCCGCATCACCTGCGGCTCGCTGCGCGCCGGGCACGCCAGCACCGAGGTCGTGCTGCGCGGCTGGGTGAACCGCCGCCGTGACCTCGGTGGGCTGATCTTCATCGACCTTCGCGACCGCTTCGGCATCACGCAGGTCGTCTTCAATCCGCAGATCGCGCCGGAGGCGCACGAGCTCGCCAACAGGCTCCGCAACGAGTACGTGATCGAGGTCAGCGGCACGGCGCGCATGCGCCCCGAGGGCACGGCGAACCCGAAGATGGCGACCGGCGAGATCGAGCTCGAGGCGCATCAGCTGACGGTGCTGAACGAGGCCAAGACGCCCCCCTTCTACATCAACGAGGAGGTCGACGTCGACGAGTCGCTGCGCCTGAAGTACCGCTACCTCGACCTGCGGCGACCGAAGATGCAGCACAACGTCATCCTGCGGCACCGCATCGTGAAGTTCATGCGCGACTATCTCGACGAGCGCGGGTTCGTCGAGGTTGAGACGCCCCTGCTGATCAAGAGCACGCCGGAGGGCGCGCGCGACTTCCTCGTGCCGAGCAGCGGCCTGCCGGGGAACTTCTACGCGCTGCCGCAGTCGCCGCAGCAGCTCAAGCAGCTGCTGATGGTCGCCGGGCTCGACCGCTACTTTCAGATCGCCCGCTGCTTCCGTGACGAGGCGCAGCGCGCCGACCGGCAGCCGGAGTTCACGCAGCTCGACCTCGAGATGTCGTTCGTGTCCGAGGAAGACATCATGTCGCTGATGGAAGAGCTCTACACCGAGATCACCGAGCGCTACAGCGAGAAGACGATCCAGCAGAAGCCCTTCCCGCGGCTATCCTACGCCGAGGCGATGGACCGCTTCGGCTCCGACCGTCCGGACCTGCGCTTCGGGCTGGAGCTGCAGAACGTCTCCGACGCGCTGCGCGGGACCGGCTTCAAGGCGTTCGCGGGCGTGCTGGAGAACGGCGGCGAGGTGAAGGCGATCGTCGTGCCGGGCTGCGCCGGCTACACACGCCGCGAGATCGACGAGATCACCGAGCTGGCCAAGCGTGCGGGCGCCAAGGGGCTGGCCACCATCGCGCTGACCGAGGATGGGGTGAAGTCCCCTATCGCGAAGTTCCTCAGCGAGGACGAGATCGCCGCGCTCACGACCGGCATCGGCGCGACCACGGGCGATCTCGTGCTGCTGGTCGCCGACCAGCCGGCGGTCGTCGCGAAGACGCTCTCCGCGCTGCGCGAGGATTTCGGCCAGCGACTGAACCTGGCCGATCCGAGCGTCCTCGCCTACTGCTGGGTTCACGAGTTCCCGCTGCTGGAGTGGGACGAGGAGGGCAACCGCTGGGACGCCACCCACAACCCGTTCTCCGGCTATCTCGAAGAGGACGCGCACCTGCTCGACAGCGAGCCGCAGAAGGTCCGCGCCAAGCAGTACGACATGGTCGGCAACGGGCATGAGCTCGGCGGCGGCAGCGTGCGGATCTTCAACCGTGAGCAGCAGGAGCGCATCTTCGAACTGATGGGGCACAAGCGAGAGGACCTGCACGAGCGCTTCGGGGCCCTGCTCGACGCGCTGGAGTACGGGGCGCCGCCGCACGGCGGGATCGCGATGGGCATCGACCGCTTCGCGATGGTGCTGGCCGACGAGGAGAGCATCCGCGACGTCATCGCCTTCCCAAAGAACCAGCGCGGCATCGACCTGATGTTCGAGGCGCCGGCGCCGGTCGAGGACGCCCAGCTCGAGGAGCTGGGGCTGGAAGTTCGCCCCGGTGTCGAGGTGCCGGCGATCGCCGATCCGGCCGCCACGCCCGCGTAAAACCCCACGCAAAGTCAATGCTTCGTCGCCCCGGACCTTGTGTCCGGGGTCTTCTTTGCCCGTGGTTACGTCTACGGACGAGCCCGAGAGGGACCATCCCCGGTAGCGCCGGGTTTTGTACCCGGCGTCCGCCCCCCACGAGGGCAGCCCGTACGGTCGGCCCTGCCCCTGCGGGCGCCCCTGCGGGCCGCAGCTGCGGGCGGTGGCCGACCCCCGTTCGCCGCGAGCCCGGTTTCTACCGGCACCCCCGCCTCATGTCATCCCGAGCGCAGTCGAGGGATCCCCATCGATGCGCAGCATCGATATCGTGCGGCCGGGACGCCCCGTTTCGCCTGACCATGCTGTTGGAAAAGCCTGAGAGAGACCGGCTTCGCCGCAGAGTCCTTCGCTTCGCTCCGGTCAGGATGACGGGTGGTTGGGAGCGCGGCTTCCGCTTCGCTCCGGTCAGGATGACGGGTGGTTGGGAGCGCGGCTTCGGGTAGCCTCGGCCCTGGGTGGCCGAGGGACGCCGCCGGCCACGAGAGCCGGCGCTGCCGGGACGCGGAGTCGCTCAGCAGTCGAACGTGGTCGGATAGAGACAGCCCCGAGCACTTGCGGCCCGGGGCTACTGGGGTACGCCTTTGTGCCGAGTCCTCGGACACGAGGCCCAGGTCGACGAAGCCGCAGCCTGTCAGCGACGTTCCTTGACCCAGGAGAGGCCGCTCGTGGAATCCATCGACTTCTGGGCGTCAACGAGCTTCTGGGGCTCGCCAGCGGGGTCGCCGCGGTCGACATCGACGGGCAGCGCCCATAGCTCAAAGCCGGAGCCGCTCCAGCGCAGGTAGGCGACCCACTCCCCGTCGGGCGACCAGACGGCGTTCGTCGCGCCGGCGTCGGTCGTCAGCCGCGTCAGCTCATCCGTCTCGCGGTCGAAGAGCCAGAGGTCGCTGACGCCCTGCTCGTCGCGGATCGTTGCCACGATGTGGTTGCCGTCCGGCGCGATCGCGGGGTCATATGCGCCCTGTGGACCCTCAATGATGGGATATGTCGTGCCGGTGTTGATGTCCCGCATCGACACGTACGTCGTTCCGCCCTCCAGGCCCCCGGCCGCGAATACCGTGTACACCGCCCAGGTCGCGTCCGCGTCGATCGAGACGTGCTCGATCGGCCCCTGGTCCCCGCCATCGTCGGCGGCGACATACGCCTGGCCGTTGTCCGGGTCGAGGATCCAAAGCTGCATCGCCAGCCCCTCGGTGGCGGCGTCGCTGATGAAGCAGACGATGCCCGACGCGCTCCACGACGGGTCGATGGCCCAGTAGCTGGTCGCGACGTAGTCCGGGCTGCCCACCTCGTAGTCGCTCTCATTGTCGGTCAGGCGCGTCACCCGCCCGGTGTCGACATCCGCGAGCAGGAGATTGCTGTAACTGCCGCCATCCCGCGCGTAGAGCACGCGCCGGCCATCCGGGCTCCACGTCGGGTCGGTCGCGTTGCCGTCCTCGATGACTTTGGTCGTCCCATCCGTCGACCATTGCCAGATATCGCCATCCTGGACGAACGCGATCTTGCCCTCCGGACCGTCATCCTGCGCCGTGACGGGCACCATCGGCGCCGCCAGGAGCATCGCGATCGCGACGACGAGGAGGGGGCGGAAACGCGACGCGGTGATCATCAGGCGGTGTCCTTGGCGATGGTCCAGCCGGCGGCGGCGAGTTCCTCGCGCGCGACGCTCGCCTCGTCCCATGGTCGGTGCTCGTAGCCCCAGATCATGCTTGTCTCGTGTCCCTTGCCGGCCAGGATGACGCAGTCGCCCGGCGCGGCGAGCGCGAACGCGCGGCGGATGGCCTGCCGCCGGTCGGTGATCTCGAACAGCGTCTCGCCGTCGACGCCGCCCCGCTCCCGGGCGCCCGCGGCAATCTCGGCGTTGATCGCCTCCGGGTCCTCGTTGCGCGGGTCCTCGCTGGTGACGACGGTGATGTCCGCCAGCTCGGCACAGACGGCGCCCTGGAGCGGTCGCTTGCTCGGGTCACGCTCCCCGGCGCTGCCGGAGACGACGATCAGGCGGCCACCCGGATGCAGCCCGCGCAGCAGGTTGAGGATCTTGCGCAGCGATTCGGGAGTGTGCGCGTAGTCCACGACAACATTGAACGGCTGTCCCTGGGCGATGCGGCTCATGCGACCGGGCACGCCGCCGGTCGCGCGCAGCGCGGCGACGATGCACGGAAGCGAGATACCGGCCGCACGGGTCACCCCGATGGCGCAGAGGGCGTTGGCGACGTTGAAGTCGCCAAGCAGAGGCAACTCGACGTGATGCACCTCACCGTCGCAGGCGAGGTCGAACGACGATCCATTGCTGCCCACGACAACATCTCGCGCGAAGAGCTCCGCCGACGGATCGGTCAGGCTGTAGCGCCAGATGGTCGCACCCGCCGCGAAGGGTTGCATCGCCATCGAGCCCTCGTCGTCAGCGTTGAGGACGACAACACCACCGGCAGCCGCGACCCGCTCGATGAGGATGCCCTTGGCGCGACGATAGTTCTCGAGCGTCTTGTGATATTCGAGATGCTCGTGGGTGATGTTGGTGACGCCGGCGATGTCGAACGCCACGCCATCCAGCCGGTGCATGGCGAGCCCGTGCGAGGTGGCCTCCAGCACCGCGTGCGTCGTCCCGCGCTCGACCATCTCGCGCAGGTAGCCCTGCGCGAAGTTGGACTCCGGCGTCGTCTGATGCGGCAGCTGGTGGGTCGTGCCGTCGCCGATCGCGATGCCGACCGTCCCGATCAGACCCGTCTGATGGCCCGCGTCGCGCAGGATGTCCCGTACGAGAAAGCTCGTGGTCGTCTTGCCGTCGGTGCCGGTGAGCCCGATCAACGTCAGTTCCCGGCTCGGATGACCGTAGAAGGCGGCGGAGATCGGCGCCAGCGCGGCGCGCGAGTTGGCGGCGGCGATCACCGGCACCGCGCGCGGCGTCGGGTCCTCGGCGAGCACCGCCACGGCGCCGTTGACGATCGCGGCGTCGATGTAGCGGTGGCCGTCGAAGTCGCTGCCCCGCAGCGCCGCGAAGAGATCGCCCGGCCGAACGCTCCGGGAGTCGTACGTCAACCCCCGGACGGCGATGGTCGCGTCGCCCACGATGCGCGCGCCCGGGGCCGCCGCGGCGAGACTGCCGATCGTCATGGATCGAGGCTGGGTGATCGGCAAACCGTTCACGAACCGTTACTCCTGAATCACGCCCAGGCGTCGCGCCAGCCACGGCAGGACTGGGACATAGCGGCGCTCGAGGGCGGGCGGGAAGGTGACGATGTCGCCGCCGAAGCCGGTCTTGAACCGGTAGAGCCCGCGCCAGTCCCCGCCCTTGCTGCCGGCGATCGAGACGTTGTCCTCGCTGCGCAGCGACTCCGGATCCTGCTCGGGGATGCCCCACAGGTCGTAGGTGGTGCAGCCGCGCTCGCGCGCCCAGCGCATCGCCTCGAACTGGAGCAGGAAGGCGGCTCCATGCGCGCGGTGCTCGGTCGACGACGCGCCGTACATGTAGATCGCCTCGTCGCCGAAAGCGGCGGCGATCAGCACCGAGGCGACATGGCCATCGGCCAGGGCGAAGAAGAGCTGCGCCTGATCGCCGAACGTGCGCATGAAGTCCGCGTAGTAGTCATACGCGTGGATGCCGAACTCGTTGCGCTCGGACGTGTCCTCCATGAGCCGGTAGTACTGCTGGAGGGAGGCATCGTCGCTTGGACGGCGCTCGATCTCCACGCCGCGGCGCATCGCCAGCCGCACGTTGTAGCGCGTCTTCTGATGCATCTGCTTGAGCATGGCGTCGTCATCGGCGAGGGCGACCTTGACGGTGCGTCCCGGCTGCAGGTGCGCGGGTCCGGCGACGACACCGGCATCGCGGTAGGTGCCGGCGAGGCCGAGCGGGCCGTTCGGCTCGATGATGACGGTGATCGCCCGGTGGCGCCGCGCCGCCGCGTCGACCTCGCGCAGCAGCGCCGGCCAGACCAGTGGCGCGTCGCCGGTGAGAACCGGCCCACGAGGGATATAGCCCAGGCTCACGGGCCCCTTGCGACGGAAGAGCACCTGGGCATGGCCCCCGCCGGCGTCTGTGGCGACGCTGACACGTTCGGGCGTCCAGCCGTGGCGCAGCTTGAACTCGCCCCACTCCCACGACTGGAGCAGATGGCCGCCATGGGCAAGGATCGTCTGGTTCCAGCGCGTGGCTGGCGTCTGCGGGGTGGTGTCCGGATCAGTGGCGAATCGCGTCTCTGGGGTCATCGTCACGGGGTTTATCGGATGGCTCCTTCAACTGCACGTGATGGGTTCATGTCGATCTAGATCCCGAGGCGGCGAAGCTCCGCGTCGATGTCGTCGTCACCGTCGTCGGGCTCCTCGTCCGGGTCAATGCTTTGGGCGGCCTCGGCCATGGCGTCGTCGATCGCGTCGATCTCGTCGTCGCTGGCGTGCTCGCGGAGCGTCTCCAGTTCGCGCAGGGCCGTGCGGCCGCCGATCTGGCCGAGCGTCTGGACGGCCTCCAGGCGGACGTCGATCTCGCGGTCCTCACGCGCGACGAGCGTCAGCAGTGGCACGAGCGCCTCGTCGTCGTACGCGCCAAGGGCGGCGACGGCCTCCTGCCGGGCGTCGGGGTCAGGGCTGCGAAGCGTGGCCTCCAGCACCGGCCGCCAACGCGGGTTGACCGAGCGGGCCATGGCGCGGATGGCGCCGAGGCGCAGCTCGACCTCGTCGGCGTCGAAAAAGCGCTGGATCGTCTCCTGGATGCGTTCATCGCCGGAGATGACGGCCACGGCCTCGAGCGCGCTGGCCCGGAGCAACCGGGTCGCGGCCGCGTCCGCGACGATGGCGAACAGCGCCTGGGTCACCTCGGCGCCGGTCGCGGCGTCGAGCATGCCGAACTCCTCCATGTCGGCGAAGGAGCCCAGCGCCTCGACGGCGGCGATGCGGACGTCGTCGGAGATATCGGTCGTCGCCAGGCGGCGCAACGGCTCGACCAGCCCGGCATCGTCGTAGGCGGCGAGCCCGCGCGCGGCAAACTGCCGGACCGCGCTGGACTCGTCGTCCAGCGCGAAGGTGAAGAAACGCATGAAGTCGAGCAGCAGGTCATCCTCGCCGAGCACGTAGGCATGCTCGGCAATGGACGCTCGCGCCTCGGCGGCAAGCGCGCGCCAGATATCGGCGAGCTGCTCGACCTGCTCGCGCGAGAGATCGGAGAGCCCGGTGAGCGTCCGCAGCTCGATCGAGCCCTCCTCGATGGCCGCCAGCGCGTCGTCGAACGACGCGTGGTCGGCCTCCCGCGCGGCGGATGCCTCCGCGTCGAGGTCGAGCTCGCCGTCGCCATCAGGTCCGTCGAGCTCCTCCTCGGGGAGGTACATCCGCGCGTTGATCTCGTCGTCAGGCCGTTGCGACATAGGTGTATCCGTTGGCATCGTCGCCGGTCACGTTCGCGTCCTGCTCGATCGTCTCGCGCAGGTGGCGCTCGGTGAACGGGCGCTCGATGTTGGCCGCCGCCAGCAGGTCCTCGATCGACGCGAGATAGCCGCCGTTGCCGTCCGGCAGGCCAACGCGCTCGAACGTCGCCTTGAGCAGCGCGTCGTTGCGGCGGCGGACCTTGTCGGCGAGCGGCTTCTCGGATCCGAGGTTCGGGAAGCGGTCCTCGCTGATCAGCCACTCGTCGGCAACCGCGCAGTTGTAGGTGGTCGGCCGGAAGAGATAGCGGGGCGAGCGGCGGTCGTCCAGCTCGAGCAGGCGGGCGCTCTGGCTGTCGGTCGACAGGAACTCGACCTTGTAGTGGCCATCGTTCTCGGTCGCGCTGATCGAGATGATCGCGCCCGGGACGAGGTTGTCGGCGTAGAAGTCGTCGAGACCGAGCAGGAAGCCACCGCGGTTCGGCGTCGGGTAGCGCAGCTCCACCAGGTAGGTGGTGTACGACTGCGGGATCTCGAAGGTGAGCACGGCATTGCGCTGCTCCGGATCGAGCGGCGCCGGCAGCAGCCGCTGCATGTCCGCGTCGTAGGGCAGGAGGCCGAGCGAGTACTCGTAGAAGGTCACGACGCGGTCGACGGAGGCGACGGAGCGCGGCGTGATGCCCTCCTCCGCATCGTCCACCAGGAAGCGGTAGTCGGTGCCGATGTCGTTCGGCTTGCGACGTCCAGTGCCGATCTGGGGCAGGTTGGTCGTGCTCCAGAAGCGCTGGTCGTTCGTCCCGACGAACTCGAACTCGCGGTGTTCGCGGCCCAGCCGGACGTTCACGGCGAACTGCATGAGCGCGAAGTCCGGCTGGTTCGGGCGCACGCCGAGGATGTCCTGGACGAGCGTCGCGTCCGCCAGCGGCTGCTCCTGCTCGTCGATGTAGTCCTTGATCCGGCGCAGGTCGCCCCGGCTCAGGCGCGGCACGCGGTCTTCCGACATCCACTGCTCGCCGAAGCGGGCGACATGGGCCTCGCCGGCGAGGCGCTCGCGGATCGCGTCGGCGATCGCGGCGTCCTCGAACCCGGAGACGTCGGTGACGTTCGCGGCGGGCGCAACCTCCGCCACCGGTTCCGGCGCGGGCGCGGCTTCAACCTCGGCGGCCTCAACCTCGGCAACGCCGGCCACCGGCTCCTCAACTGTCTCCGGCTCGGCGACAACCTCAGGTTCGGCGACGACCTCCGGCACGACGGCGACCGGCTCGGGCGTGATCTCAACGGGGGCCGCGGTCTTCGGAGCTGCCGCGATCGTCCCGGTGGCGACGCCCTCGAGCGCCTCGGCGATGCCGAGCTCGCCCGCCTCCTCAAGCTCCTCGTCCTCTTCCTCGTCACCGAACTCGGGCACGGTAAACGTCGCCCACGAGGGATCGACGCGCACCCGCTCGCGCACCGGAGCGACCGGCACCGCCGGCTTCGGCTCCGGCGTCATCAGCCGCGACTTGAAGGTGTGGTCTGTCAGCACGGCCTCGGCGACGGGCACCCGGCCGGTGCGCGTGGTGACGACGACGGTCGCGCCGCTCTCGTCCGTCTCGACGGCGAAGACCGCGGGGTTCTCCGCGATCGCCTGCTCGACGTCGGCGGCCGAAACGTCGCCCTTACTGGTCAGGAAAGTGACCAGCTCGTCCTGCCGGACACGGATCGGCACGTAATCGGACATGAACATGCCATGCGCGCGCATCACCTCGAATGCGCGCGTGGCGGCCTGCTGGACCTTCTCCGATCCAGCGAAAGAGACGCTCTGCACCTCTGCCTGGGTGGCCATGCGTGGACTCGCTCCTCAACTGACGTGATCATGAACCCGGCGCGGCGTTTTTCGCGCGCCGGGAACGGGACCATCCTGGCTTACCGGCTGGACCGCTGCTTCAGCGCGTCGACCAACTGCTCCGTGCTGAGCGGCGAGGTCGCGTTGCGCAGCAATGTCAGCAAGAAGGCAATGTCGTCGTCCTGTAGCTGCAAGATGCCAGTCTGCGTTGCCATTCGGGTCTCAATCTCCTCGTACAACCATGCGTGTGATGGAATCTGGGCATAGTGAGCGCAATGATGGAGCGCATCACAACCGATGGAGTATAGACCACTTCGCGATGCCGGGGCTCGCGCGGTTGACCGGCCCGGCCCGTCGGAGTAGAACGACGTTGGCACACGCGACGAGCCGAATCAAGCGGCGGCGCCATGATCGACCGGCGCTGCTGAGCCGGGAGATCCTTCGACAAGCTCAGGATGACGAATAGTATTGACGTCATCGACGTCGTTCTCGCCCGAGGATGGCCCCGCCACCATGTCCGAACGAACCTCGCCCCTGGCCATTCTCCGCAACCGGTCGCTGATGATCCTCGCCTCCGGGCACTTCACCGTCGACATGTACGTCGGCCTGCTGCCCGTCCTCTACCCGGTGCTCACCGACAGGTTCGAGCTCGACCTGGCGACGGTGGGCCTTGTCACTCTCGCCTACTCGGGCATGGCGTCCGTCTCGCAGCCATTCTTCGGCTGGCTGGCGGACCGCTACGGCACTCGCTTCACCGGCGCCGCGCTGCTCTGGTCGGCGCTGCTCTTCTCGACCATCGGCTTCGCGCCGACGTTCCCGATCCTGCTCGTGCTGGCGGCGCTGGCGGGCCTCGGCTCGGGCGCGTTTCACCCCTTCGGCGCGCTGAACGCCAACGCCGTCATCGCCGACCGCGACCGGAACACCGCGATGTCGGTCTACGTCACCGGCGGCACGCTCGGCGTGGCGCTCGGCCCGATGATCGGCGCGGTGCTCTTCTCCGTCTTCGGCATGCGAGGCACCGCCGTCATGCTGCTGCCGGGCGCCTCGATCGCGGTCTGGCTCCTTTTCGCGATGAAGACCGTCAGCCTGCCGGGCAATCGTCGCAAGCCCGGCGCGGCGCCCACGAGCACGCCGAAGGTGCCGATGTTCGTCATCAGCATCGTCACGGCCGTCATGATGCTGCGGATGCTGCCACCGATGAGCCTCCAGACGTTCATCCCGGTCTGGTACGAGGACCTCGGCTACAGCGCGTCGTTCTACGGCGCGTTGGCGACCACCGTCGTCCTCGCCAGCGCCGCGGGGACGATCGGCGCGGGCAACCTCGCGGACCGCCACGGCCGCCGTGCCGTGATTCTCGGCTCCATCGTGCTCAGCCTGCCGGCGATCTGGGCGTTCGCCGAGTTTCCCGGGCCGTGGGCGTTCGTGACCGGGGCGCTGGTCGGTTTCCTGGCCGCCTCGACCGCGCCGCTGCTGCTGGTCATGGCCCAGCAGCTGATGGTCG
>DATLHE010000185.1:0-2598 GCA_035540335.1 Thermomicrobiales bacterium
CCGTACACGGCGACCGGCACCGCAGTGAACGCGATTACTGCGCTGGTCCGCCGGTCCCTGCCCGACGCGCAGGTCATCAGCACCGTCGTCGACGTCGGCATCGGGCGCAGGACGTTCGATGTCGAGGGCGATCCGTGGGCGGCCTGCCAGGAGATCGCCGCCGCCGCGGGTGCGGAGGTGTACGCCAACGCGGACGGTGAGTTCGTCATCGCTACCCTGCCGGACCTGCTCACGACCGAGCCAGTGTGGGAGATTGCCGCCGCCGAGCACGGCGTGTACATCTCCGCCCGGCGCGGCATGAGCAGCGAGAACGTGAACAACGGCGTGCTGGCGAGGGGGGAGAACGCGGCCGACGGCATACTGCCGGTCTCCTACCTGGCGACCGACGACGACCCGGGATCACCCACGTTCTGGGGCGGCCCGTTCGGCCGGCGGCCCGCGTTCTACAGCTCGTCCACGCTCATCTCCACCCTCAACTGCCAGAACGCGGCGAAGCTCAAGCTGCTCGCGGCGAAGGCCCCCAACGCGTCGGGTGACATCACCGCCCTGCCGAATCCGGCGTTGGAGCCGGGGGATGTGCTGCGGATTCTCCACCCGGACGGCACCCGCGAGCTCCACCAGGCGGCCGCGTTCACGGTGCCGCTGGACGAGGCGGGGGACTTCCCGATCAGCACGATCGCGGCGAAGGAGGGCTCATGACGTCCGTGCCCCCTGCCGCGCACCGGGACCTGGCGTGGGCACTCAAGCAGGCCGCTCGCCGGGTGGGGGAGCAGTCGCCGACGGTGCGTGGCTCCGACTGGCGGCAGGCCATCGTCCAGACCGTCAACACGGACGGCACCGTCACCACGGTGGACGGGATCGTCGCCCGCCGCATGCACACCTACCTCGCGCCCGCCGCCGGGGACGTCATCGTCGTCACCGTGTCCAGCGTGGGCGACTGGCTCGCCGCCGGGCGGATGGCTTCGGGCAGCGGCGCCTGGACGCCGTTCACGCTCGCCGGGACGTGGACGGCGAACGCCAACTACTACACCCCGGCCTACCGCGTGAACGGCGACGGCACCGCCTCGCTGTGCGGGCTGGCGTCCATGTCGGGCGCCCTCACCGCAGGCATGGTCGTTGCCACCCTCCCCGCCGCCGCCTGCCCGGCGAAGAACGTCCGCGTCACCGTGCAGGTCGCCGTCGGCTACTTCGGCGTCATGACCATCGCCCCGAACGGCGAGATCACCCTCAACGACTACAACCCCGCCCCGCCCAGCACAGGCGGCAAGTACGTGCAGTTCGACACCTTCAGCCGATACCGGCTCGTGTAAGGGAGCAGCATGGCCACCACGGACGACTACGGCCAGGGCGTCAGCATCGCCTCCCTCGCCGACGCCCCCAACGCGGAGGCGCTCGCCAGGAACATCGCGAACGCCATCGTCAAGCAGAGCATCCTGCGGTACACGTCGGCGTCCCAGCGCAACGCCACCATCACCAGCCCCGAAGAGGGCATGGTCGCGTACCTGAAGGACACCGACCTCCTCACCGTGTACACCGGCACCGCGTGGCTGCCGCTTCTCGGCACTACCGTCGGCGACAAGAAGAACGACGGCTACGAAGCGAAGGTCACCAGCTACTCGACCGCCTTCACGGCGGGCAGCTACGAGCACTGCGGCGTCAACTGGGTCGCGCCCCTCTCCGGCAAGGTGAAGATCACCGTCGGTGCGCGGGTGCAGAACAGCTCGAGCGCCGGCTCCCTCATCTCCCCTGAGACCAGGCTCGGTTCCACCGTCGGCTCGGGCGCCATCGTCGAAACGCCCACGGACAGCATCGGCTACTCCCACTACGGGACCACCTACGCGCGCGGCACCGCCGCCCACCTGCTGACCGGCCTCACCCCCGGCGCCTCCTACAACACGCGCCTCTTGCACCGCTGCTCGGTGACCGGGGAGACCGCGTTCTTCGCGTTCCGCGAGGTCATCGTCGAACCCGTCTCCTGACCAACCCGTCCCGAGCCCGCGCCCGGGCATTCCCACCTGGAGGCCTCATGGCCAAGACCGGACCGCAGAAGATCCCCGGAGCGTCGCAGGCGTACTTCTACGGCAACGGCCGCTACAGCGGCTCAAGCATGGAGGTCAACTGCGGCGTCGTCCACACCACCGAGGGCATGTCCCTGCCCTCGTACAGCAGCGGCTCGATGGCGCCGACCGTGACGGGCGTGCCCAACATGAAGGACCGCACGATCCGCTGGTACCAGCACTTCGACGTCGACGAGTCCGCGCGCGCCCTCGCGAACAAGCTCGGCGGCGTCGAGACGAACACCGCGAACGCCTTCCAGATCGAACTCGTCGGCACCTGCGACGACAAGTACGCCAAGACGTGGTCCGGGAAGAAGGCCGGCGTCGACTACATCCCCTGGCCGACCGCCCCCGAGTGGGCGCTCGCCGAGGTGGCGTGGCTGGTCCGCTGGCTCAACCAACAGCACGGCATCCCGCTCACCTGCGTGAAGGACTGGCTGGCCTACGGCAAGGACTCCCGCCGCCCGGGCGTCACCCCGGCGTCCTACGGCGCCAGCCCGGCCCGCATGTCCATGAGCGCCTGGCGTTCCTTCAAGGGCTG
>DATLHE010000186.1:0-13401 GCA_035540335.1 Thermomicrobiales bacterium
CACGCTGGAGCTCCGCCTCCGTCAGGCCCGGGTAGTCGAGCCACATCGCGACCGACTGGCGCAGGAAGACGCGCCACGCGTCATCGTCGCCCGCGAACATCGCCCGGAACCGGGACATCCATTCGCCGAGCGTCGCTTCGATGGTCTCCGCGTCGACGGTCATCCCCGGCTCGGTCCCAAACACCTGCCGCATGGCGTCCTGGTACTCCGCCCCGAAGTCGGACAGCGCGCCGCCGATGACCAACGCCCGGGCCGCATTCGGGTAGCGGACGCCGATCTCGAGGACGACCTGGCCGCCGTCGCTCCAGCCCCCCACGGCCGGCCGCCGCAACCCAAGCGCCGCGATCAGCGCGACCATGTCATCGGCGAGCTGCCCGTACGACAGGCGCCCGGAAGGATTCGACGAGCGGCCGTGCCCCCGGCTGTCCGGCGTGATCACGCGAAACCGCGTCGCGAGCAGCGGGGCCAGCTCCGCCCACCCCGCGCTCGACATGAGGCCGCCATGCAGCAGCAGAAATGGCTCGCCGCTGCCCTGCTCCTCGTAGTAAATCCGCGCGCCGTCGACCTCGACATACTGGCCCCGCGTCGCTTCGGTCGTCATGGTCGAACCTCCTCCCCGAACACCTGATGCCCGACGCCGGGCGACGCTACCCGGCGAGGATGCCTGCGTCCCGGGCACGGACGATCGCCTCCGCGCGGTCGGCGACCTCCAGCTTGCCGAAGATGGCGCTGACGTTGTTCGCGATCGTCTTCACGCTCAGGCTCAGCTCGGCCGCGATCGCCGCGTTGGAGCGCCCCTGTGCCAGGAGCGTGAGAATCTCCCGCTCGCGCGCCGTCAGCGTCGGGAAGATCTCCGGCGCTCGTGCCCGCGAGCCGCCCACATAGGTCAGGACCCGGCTGGCGACCCCCGCGCTGAACAGCGACTCCCCCGCCGCGATCGAGCGGATCGCGCGGACCATGTCGTCTTCGTCGGTGTCCTTGAGAATGTACCCCCGCGCACCGGCGCGCAGCGCCGCGAAGACGGAGTCATCGTCCTGGAAGAGCGTGACGACGAGGATGCGCGCCTCCGGGCAAGCCGCGATGATGTCGCGGATGGCGGCGATCCCGCTCTGCCCCGGCAGCTGCAGATCCATCAGCACGATGTCGGGGCGGAGGGCCACCGCCGTGGCAACCGCCTCCGCGCCGTCGCTCGCCTCGCCGGCCACCTCGAAGTCGTCGACGCTGGCGATCAGCGCGCGCAGCCCCTTCCGGAAGAGCGGGTGATCCTCGACGATGAGGATGCGGAGCGGGGTCATGACATCACTCCTTCGCCGACGACAGCGTCACGAGGACGCGCGTGCCCCGGCCGTCCGCGCCCTCACCCACGACGCAGCTGCCGCCGAGCTCCGTCGCCCGCTCGCGCATCGACTGGAGGCCCAGCCCCGTCCCCGTGGGCGTCAGCGGCAGACCGATCCCGTCGTCCTCGATCGTCACGCGCAGGGCATCGTCCTCCAGCGCCAGCGTCACGGTCACGAGCGACGCGCGGGCGTGCCGGATGACGTTCGTGACCGCCTCCTCGACGATCCGGAAGGCGGCCACCTCGGTCGCGGCGCTCAGTGGCGGCAACTGGTCGTCGGCGTCGAACCGCACCCTCAGGGGTGTCCCACCGTCACCATCCTCCTGGTCCAGCCGCGCCAGGCGGGCCCGCAGCGCGCCGACGAGCCCCAGCTCGTCCAGCGCGGGCGGCCGCAGCCCGAGCACGAGGCGGCGCACCTCGGCCACCGCGGCGCGGAGCTCCTCGCGCAGGTCGAGGATCGCCCGCTCGGCGGCGTCCGCGTCCGTCCGCACCAGTCGCCGCGCGGCGCCCGCCTCCATGATCAGCGCGGCGAGCTGGGCACCCAGGCCATCGTGCAGGTCGCGTCGCAGGCGACGCCGCTCCTCCTCCCGTGAGGTGACGATCCGCTCGCGGGAGTGCTGCAGCTCGGCGGCGAGGCTCACCGTCCGTGCCGCGACGCCGACGTGGCGGGCGAGATCCTCCAGCAGCCGGCGATCGGCCGGGGAAAACACCTCTCCGGGGACGCGGGTGGCGACCTCGAGCGCGCCGACAGCCTGCCCCTGGTAGGTCAGCGGCAGCCGCAGGGTGGACGCCGACGCCACGCCGGCGGCGGCGACGAGCTCCGGCCCCTCGGCGCGCTCCAGGAAGAGCGCGGCATAGGGCAGGCGCAGCGCCTCGGCCGTCGTTCGCACGATCTGCGGCAGCAGCTCGGCCGCGCTCAGCGAATCCTCGATCCGGTGCCCGAGGCGGGCGAGCACGGCGTACGGGTCGTCCCGCTCGCCGAAGAGCAGGCGGTCGACGCCGCGCTGGACGCGCAGCCGCACGGGCTGGAAGGCGACGGCGACGACCCCGGTCGCCAGCAACGACAGCAGCAGGCTGCGACGCGAGCCGAGCATGCTGCCAACGCCAACCACGACGCCGATGTAGGTCCCGATGACGATCGCCGTCATCGCCATCCAGACGAGCGTACGGCTGAGGACGACGTCGATGTCGAACAGCCGGTAGTGGAGGATCGCGATGCCGAGCGCGACGACGGGCGCCGCCGTCAGCACCGGCATGACGAAGATGAACCCGAGCAGGCAGGCGACCCCGGCCGGTGAGGCGTCGATGTTGCGCATCATGGCGTCGCCGGCGAAGAAACCGGGCACGCCGATCATCATCCCGAGCATCACCCAGCGCGTCTGCCGCCGCTGCTCCGGCGTCGACACCTTCCGGTAGCGGTAGACGACGGCGAAGAGCATCGACAGCAACTGCGCGCCGGTGGTGACCGCCTCCACCCAGGTGCCGGAGGTCCCCGGGATGTCCCAGCTGGGGAAGAAGGCGAAGCTGGCGACGCTGTAGACGTTGAAGACGCCCCAGGCGATCGTCCAGCGCGGCACGAACCGCCCGTCCGGGAAGACGAACGGCAGCGTGAAGAACCCGGAGATGGCGACGACCGTCGTCAGGCGGATGATGAGCTGCGCGATCGGCTGCCCCGGCAGCAGGTCATCGATCGAGGGCGGGTAGTTCGCCTGCGTCAGCGCCAGCAGCACGAAGGCGAGGTAGATCGCGAAGCCGGTGCGCGGGGCGCGACGGATCAGCAGCCAGCCGATCGTCAGGTTCACGATGATGGTGAGCGCATTCGCAATCGCCTGGAACCAGAAGAGGTGCGCCGGCGTCAGGTGCAGGCTGGCCAGCGAGCGGCGCAGCTCGTCGCGGTCCCCGGCGGGGATGTCGACGAGCGCGACTGTCTGCCGGTACAGCTCCGGGGCGCCCTTCGCGCCGGCAACGGTGATGACGACGGCTGCGAGCAGCCACGCCGCCGCGAGCCGGTTGTGTGCCAGCCAGATACGGAACCCGGGGAAGAATGAGCGGTGGACCGCGGACATCGCCATGGTGGCCGTCCCGGAGATGACGCGCCCGGCGCCGTGAAAGGACGCCAGGCGCGGGCAAGGCACGACGCTCACAGATCCCGACCGCTACGCGACATCGAAGAAAGCATACATCCCGTCCATCGCGTGCGGATAGCCCGTTGAGAAGGGCAGCATGCATGCGCCGAGATAGTGTCCGGGCTTCAGCTGGACGTCGAGCCAGCTCGTGTGCCCGGGGGCGAGGATGCCGATCGCCGCGACGGGCTGGTAGTCGAACGCCGGCACGCCCGGCGGCGGCGTGGCGTCCTCCGGCAGCGAGAACAGCAGCTTCAGGTCATCCTCGGTGAACGCGGGATCGACCGGGACGATCGCGACCTCGTGGCTCATGGTGCCGGTGTTCTCGATCTTCCAGCGCACCGGTGCGGTCGTAAACGCGGCATCGGGCAGGTTGATCTGCATCTCCCGCAGCGTCACGGTGAGATCCGAGGCCGGCTCCACCGCGTCCACGGGCTGGCCATCGACCATGACCGTCGTCGCGCCGCGGTCGCCGATCGGGTCGAACAGGAGGTAGCGCCCGGGCGCGATGTCGACCACCCCGCTCGCGCTACCGCCGGGCGGCGGCCAGTCCGGCACGCCGACGAACGCGATGTCCTCGAAGGCGAGGATGTCCGTCCGCTCCTTGTCCGTCCCGATCGATTGCAGCCACTCCTCGTACTGCGCGTCGGTGATGCGATCCGGAATCTTGCCGAACCCGAAGTGGCTGACCGGCGACGTGCCGTTATTCTTGACGGTCACGTGATACCGCCCAGCGATGAGCGGATGCGCGAGCTCGAAGCCGCTGTCGGTGAGGGTGAGCGCGAGCTCGAGCAGCTCCGTCCGGGTGTGCGAGGGCACCGCGAACGGCTGCGCGAGCGAGGGAGAGCGGAGCGCGAGCGTCGACGTGATTGCGAGCGAGCCGGCGAGGAAGGTTCTGCGCGTCAGGGTGAGGTCCATCTCCGTGCCTTTCGTTCAGCGATGCCATGTGTCGCTGAGACTCAGGCTAGGGGCCGGGACATCCCGGTCACCAGAGGACGGAATCCCGATCCTCCGGGAGATCGTTTCCCGCTGTTGCGGGACTGTGACGGGGCGACCGCCGGATGTAACGGCAATGTCCCGAGGCATCCCTATCCTGAGAGCATCCGATCCGCGGGGATGAAGGGAGGCCGCCGATGGACCGTATCGTCACAAGCGCCGGGCAGACCGTCCGCGCGGCGGCGCGGACCGCGGTCTTCGTCCTCGAGGTCCTGCCGACGCTTCCTTCGAAGCCGGTCGACTGGATCACGCCCACGCCGGTCGTGGAGCAGGCGCGCTACCGGACGCGCGACGGCGAAGCGGTCGCCGACCTCTACCGGCCGGGGTCCGCCGGGCCGCACCCCGGGATGCTCGTCTGCCTCGGCGTCGTCCCGCTGGGCGAGGACCACCCCCAGGTGAAACGGCTTGGCAACGCGCTCGCCCGCGCCGGCTTCGTCGCGCTCCTCCACTGGTCACCGACGATGCGCGACCTGCGGCTGGCCCCGGAGGATGTGGAAAACCTGGCGATGGCCTACGCCTGGCTGCTCGACCACCCGGCGGTCGATCCGGAGCGCAGCGGCATGATCGGCACCTGCGTCGGCGGCGCGTTCGCGCTGATGGCCGCGGCCGACCCCGCCATTCGTGACCGCGTCCGCTTCGTCGGCGCCTGGGCACCCTACGCGTCGACGCGCGACCTGCTGCACGACGTCGCCGCCGCCACCCGGACGCGCGACGGCCGGCGCGAGCCATGGCCGGTCGACCAGCTCACACGCAAGGTCTTCGTCCACTCGCTCACCGGCGACCTGCCGCCGGCCGACGCGGACCGGCTGCGCGCCGCCTGCGCCGAGCCGGGCGGGCGCGTCGACGCAACGGAGCTGACCCCCGCGGGCCGCGCGGTCCTGCCGCTGCTGACAGCCTGCGACGAAGAAGCTGCCACCCGGGCGCTGGACGCCCTCCCGCCCGCGCTCCTGGCACGTCTGGAGGACATGTCGCCGGTCCGCTATGTGCACGACATCCGTGCGCCGCTGATCCAGATCATCCACGACCGCGACGACCCCGTGATCCCGCTCGGCGAGTCCCAACGTCTCGCGGCGGCGCTGGCCGACCGGCCGGGTGCGCAGTACATCGTCTTCACGATGTTCAAGCACCTCGACCCCGCCAGGGCGCACCTGGCGCCGCTGGCGCTTGCGCGCGAGCTCGCCCGCTTCTCCCGCGCGATGTACCACCTCGTCCGCGCGTCGACGCGGCGTCGTGGATAACCTTGCATTACTTCGCCGTCATCCTCGCCCGATGCCGGCGCGAGCGCACGCAACAGCATCCCTCATCCTGAGCGTAGCAAGGGCCCGCTACCGCTTCTCGCCTTTCAGGCTCGGCCATGAGCACCCGACGCGAAGCGCTGTCCGCCACCGGGCCGTTTCACGTTTCATCCCGGCGCGGCAGCCAACGCCACAAGTCATCCCGAGCCGACGCCGCTGACGAACGTGAGCGGAGTCGTGTCGAGGGATCTCCGCTTTAAGCGACACACCGGTTGGACTGGAGCAAAAGTTTCCCCGGCCGGGGCTACCGGGTCGTTCCATACGCGGCAACGTGTGCTACGATGATCCCCGCTGATCATCCGGCGGCCGGCGGCTGCGTTCCCTGAGGTCCACCCGTGGGCGACACCGACACGACGAGCACCAACTCCTAACGCTCCACCCTGACCAGGGTGTGTTCCGGCATCATCGCTTCCTCGCCGGGACGCTCGTCGTTACGTCAATGTGATCGATTGCTGGTCTGTCGTCGTGGGGCTCCCCACGGCGTTTTTCGTGTCCGGCAGGGGATCCCCACTCGCCCACTGAGGATCCTGTCGCCCATGTTCTCACCCGAGCTCTCGCTCAGCCGCCTTGGTACGCTCTCCACGCCGGCGCTCATCGCCGTCATCTCGTTCTTCGCACAGCTCTACTTCTTCGTCCCGGTCATGACGCCCTACCTGCTCGGCAAGGGGCTCAGCCTGCCGCAGATCGCGGCCATGCAGACGATCCTGATGGTCACGCAGCTCGTCATGGAGGTGCCGACTGGCGTCCTCGCCGACCGCCTCGACCACCGCCGCAGCTACCAGATCGCCCTCGTGCTGGCCGTCGCCGGGGAGGCCATCACCCTCCTGGCAAGCACCTTCCCGCACTTCATCGCCGGCCAGATCGTCGCCGGTACCGGCTTCGCGTTCGCGTCGGGAAGCGTCGACGCGCTCGTCTACGACTCCCTGCCGGAGCGCGACCGCACCGGGGGCATGCAGCGCGCCAAGGGCCGCATCGGCGCCGCGATCCAGCTCGCGAGCGTCCTCGCCTACGGTATCGGCGGCCTGATCACGATCGAGCTGACGATGGACAGGATGCGCTTCACGCTGCTGCTCGACGTCATCTTCGTCGGCATCGGCGCGCTGCTCGGCCTCGCCCTGCGGGAGCCGATTCGTCACGCGTTGCACGCACGCCCGTCGAGCCTCGCCCTGATCGCCACCGGCCTGCGGACGCTGCGGACGAACCCGGAGCTACGGCGGCTGGTGCTCATCTCGATCGCCACCAACGCCTTCGTCGCCCACCTGCTGATCTTCTATCAGGACTACTTTCTGAAGAGCGCCGTCTCGCCGGTCTGGCTCGGTCTGGGGCTCAGCCTGGGGTCGGTCGTCGCCTTCTTCACCCAGCTGCACGCCTGGCGGCTCACCGCCCGCCTCGGCACGCGGCGCGGCCTGCTCATCGCGACCGGCGTGCCGGGCGTGCTCTACCTGCTGATGGCGGTGGTCGACCACCCCGTGCTCGCCGTCGTGCTCTTCGTCGCGCAGTGGGGCGCGGTCCAGCTCAGCCTGCCGCTCTTCTCCGGGCTCTTCAACGCGCATCTGGACGACCGGGCGCGGGCGACGTCGCTCTCGCTCATCAACGGCGTGGTGACCGTCTACATCGGCATCGGCGGCGTCGCCCTCGGCTGGCTGGCCGGGGAGTCGCTGTCGCTCATGTTCGCGATCCTCGGCGTCGTCATCCTCGCCGGGACGGCCCTCCTGCGGCCTGCGCCGGACACCCGGTAGGGAAGGGATGGAACGCGCACAGGACCTTCATGGTCACCCACCGAAATGCGCGTTCAATGCCCTCCCGTGCCGTGCGCCGCGCCATCCTCTCCGCCGTGGGACGGCCGGAATGCGCACACCCTTCGGGGTGCGCGGCGACGACATGGATGCCCGCGCCGGTGATGTAGGGGCAGACTCTGGAGCCTGCCCTGAGCGGAGCCGAATGGGTCTGCCCGATGCCGCGCAGCGGCATATCGCGCGAAACGTCATCACCGCACCGGCAGGGCCAGCACCTCGCCGGCCGCGATCGCCCGCAGCGTCTCGACCGTGACGTTCAGCAGGGACTCGGTGCGGGAGCGCCCCGGGGCGTCGGGCACCGGCGCGACCCCGGGCACAACGAGCGCGCGCATCCCCGCCGCCTCGGCGCTGAGCGTGCCGGCCAGCGAGTCCTCGATCGCCACCTGCCCGGCGGGATCGACGCCCAGCACCTCGGCGGCGTGGGCGTAGGGCCACGGATCGGGCTTGGCGCGCACCATCTCGTCGCCGGTGAGGATGAACTGGACGACGCCCGCCGGCAGCGCGGACGTCGTCTTCTCGACGACCTGACGCCAGGCGTTGCTCACGACCGCGCACGGGATCCCGGCCGCCGCGAGCCCCTCGACGAGCTCGAGCGCGCCCGGCAGCCAGGGGATGCCCCGCTCGTCCATCATCGCGATCACCTGCCCGCAGAGGTCGTCGATGATCTCGTCGATCTCCAGCGGGACGCCGGCCTCCTGCATCTTCCGCGCGGTCACCGGCATCGGCAGGCCGACGGCGGCGAGCGAGTCCTCCACCGTCCAGGCCGCGCCGAACCGCGCCGGCAGCACCGACTCCGCCTCGATCCAAAAAGGTTCCGTGTCGACCAGCGTGCCGTCGTGATCGAGGAAGACCGCCTTGAGTTCCGCCACTATCGCTCCCTGCCCATTCCCGCCGGTCCCGAACGCCGGCATACCTTGGGAGGATTGTAGGAGATTGCCCGCGGGAATACGCCCCGGCGTCGTAGGGGCCGTGCCCCGAAGGGCGCCGGCCCGCATCGCCGCGGGCGATGATTCGTCTCACGCCATTTGCCGTATGGGTTCAGGATGCCGAGCGAATGGCCACGAACAGCGTCTTCGTGTCCGTGAACCCCTGCACCTGGTCGGGGTCGGCGGGGTCGACGGTGACGCCAAATGCCCGCCGCGTCGCTCCCGGCGCGTCGAGGAGCATCCGCGCCAGCGCCGCGCGGTCCTCGTCGCTCGTGCGCGAGCGGGACGTCCAGTCCGCGAAGTCGTGCGTCTTCGTGAACGACTCGACCACACCGACCCGGAGCCCGGCCCCGACCAGCAGGTCCTGCCACTCCTCGATCGTCAGCGAGCGGACGTGCGAGGGATCGCGCAGCGTCTCGAACCGGTTGAAGAAGTCGCCCGCCTCGCCCTCCGGCACCGTGCTGTCGACCAGCACGAAGCGCCCGCCCGGCCGCAGCACCCGCGCCACCTCGCGCACGAAGACGTCCGGCCGCGGGAAATGGTGCGGCGCGATGCGGCAGGTCACGATGTCGAACGACGCGTCGTCGAACGGCAGGTCCTCGGCGTCGGCGACGGCGGTGGTGACGTTCGTCAACCCCCAGTCGGCCAGCGCGGCCGCCGCGTGCCGCAGGATCTCGGGCGTCAGGTCGCTGGCCACCACCGACGCGACGTGCGTCGCGAAGACCCGCGCCACGTGCCCGCCCCCGGTCGCGATGTCCAGCAGCGCGTCATCCGGCCGCGGCGCGGCGACCTCGACCATCCGCGCGAGGTCGGACCCCGTCGCGTGGCCGACGCTGCGGACATAGGCATCGCCCACGGCGCCGTACTGCCTGCGCACGGCGTCCTTGGCGGTCGATGAAGAATCCGGCATCTGGCTACCTTCCTGAATGCGTGACGACAGCACCTGCGGGCATCCTATCAGTCCGCGCGCCGGCCGCAACGGACGCCGGTCGCATCGACAGCGGGCGGCCGGTGCGGTCGAGGTAGAGCAGCGTCAGGCCGATGATCTTGTACGGCACGGCGAAGGCATAGATGACGCTGCTGAGCGCGTTCACGAACGCCAGCGACGGCGCGTAGGCGACCATCAGCACAATCCCGATCAGCGGCCCCGGCAGCAGGCCGATCACCGTGAAGACGAGCATCTCGACCGCCGTCCGCCACCACGTCCCGGAGACCGCCGCGGCGCTCGTCCGGCTCGCCCCGCGCGACGAGCGTGCGCCGTCGATCATCACCGCCTGCCCGTAGAAGGCCCACCGCACGCGGTCGCGCACGAAGAACGGGATGCCGACGATGGTCACGAACCGGAACAGCAGGCCGAGCTGTACCCGGAGATACGTCTTCAGCAGCGCCGGCGCCTGCCGCCACGCCCGCCGGTAGGCGCGGCCGGCATCCGTCGGCTCGCCGCGACGGATCATCTCGATGACCGCCACAATTGCCGGGCCGATCAGCACCGCCTCCAGCGCCGACTGCGCACTGCCGACCAGCAACGAGGCGGCCAGCCGCGCCTGGTCCGTGCGCCCGATGAGCTCGACCACCCACTCGAGGGGCGGGCTGGTCGTGATCACCCGCTGCAGGCTCGTCACCGCGAAGCCGAGCGGGATCAGCACGATGCCGATCGTCGTGAACGAGCCCCACCACCGCGCGTACACCCGCGCCGCGCGCACCAGCGAGCGCCGGATGGCGACGAGCAGGCAGACCGACAGCGCGAACAGCGCCGTCAGCAGCGTCGCCGTGCGCCAGGGGTACAGGCTGAAGAAGCGGAGCCCGTTCGACGCTTGCGACGACACCACGCAGAACACGGAATCCGGCATCGGTCCGATCCCCGGCGTGTCCGGCACGGAGAGGCTCCGCTCACGCGCGTCCCGGGTCCAGCTGATGGGCTGCTGCCACTTCCGCCCCCGCTGAGGACCGATCGCGCCGTTGAACTCCCAGCGCTGCTTCTCGCCCCAGCGGCCATAGAAGCGCAGCCAGGCGAATTCGCCGTCCATGCTCGGCTCTTTCGGCAGCATCACGACGCTCAGCGGCACCCGGCGGCTGGGACGCCGCGTGTCGTCGCAGCCGAACCCCGTGCCGCCCTCGCCCCAGCCGATCGAGAGCTGCGCATCGTAGTAGGACGCGTGCGAGCCCGCCGCGGGCCGGATGATGAGGCGCTCGCCCTCGCGGTGGAGCTTGGCGGAATCCCAGCTCGCCCGCTCGCCGCCGCCGTGCTGCGAGTAGGTGACGGATTGTGGCTCCTGTGTCAGCGCCTCCTCCACGCTGGAGGCGTCGAAGGTGAGCTGGACCATCTCCCAGTCGCCCTCGTGGTTGTTGTTGAAGTCGTTGAAGACCCAGAACATCCAGTACTGCAGCGCCAGGCCGTCCGCCCCCTCCTCCGTGGCGACCCGCGCGTAGACCGTCGGCTCGTACTGCCGGGCCTTGGCGCGCGACCACTGCTCGTAGAGACAGCCGGGGCGCAGGGGATTGCCGGGGAAGTCGATGTAGTAGCCCTCGCCGAGCCAGGCGAGGTCCCGCATCGTCGGCGCGGTCTTCACGATCTGGTCGCTGGCGGCCGTCCGGCCGCCGGTGTCGAGGCGCAGCAGCACCGAGGGGTCGTCAAGCACCGCGTCGACCGGCAGCGGCAGGTAGGGCTCGCCGGTCGGGTCGCACACGAACCGCTGGCGCTTGACGTAGGCGATCGGCGCGTAGCGCTCGGCCAGCGCCTGCTCCGGCGGGATCGACCCGGGCTGCTCCGCCAAAACGCCCCGCGCGAGGAGCGGCATGAGGTCCGTGGCCAGCACGAGCAGCACGACCACAACAAGGAGCGCCGCCGGCGCCTTCCGTCTCTCTTCCCGGCCGGATCGGGCCATCACGCGCGGGCACGCTCCTCCTGCGACGACACAATGCGCCGGGCTCCGCATGCGACATGCCCGGGCGCCCGCGTCACGCCTCCCCCATCATCTCCCGGGCGATCGCGGCGGCGCGCTCCGTGTCGCCGGGCGCGAGCTCACCGTCGATGACGAGATCGCGCAGGTGGTCCTTGATCTCCGCGATCCAGCGTCCGGGCGGACGGTCGAACATCGCCATCAGCGCGTTGCCGTCGAGCGGGCTCTGCAGTTCGGCCAGCGCCTGCTCGGCCTCCAGCCGCGCGATGTGGTCGCGCAGCCCCTGCACGCGGACGGCCGCCGCCCGCTGCTTGTGCGCCTTGCCGGAGGTGACGTCCGCCGCGGCGAGGTCGAGCAGGTCGTGCAGCACGTCCCCCGCCTCCAGGGCGAGCCGGCGCACCGCGCTGTCGGTCCACGTCACGGCGTCGTAGCCGGCCGGCCGCAGATGGAGCTCGACCAGGCGGCGCACGGTCTGCTGGGTGTGCTTGTCGGCCTTGAGGCGCTTCAGGAGCCGGCTCGCGATGTCGGCGCCGACGCGCTCGTGCCCGAAGAAATGCACCTCGCCCCGATCATCGACGCTGCGCGTCAGCGGCTTCGCGGCGTCGTGCAGCAGCGCCGCCCAGCGCACCGCCGGGCGCGGCGGGGCCTGCATCACGACGCGCTTCGTGTGGTCCCAGAGGTCCTTTTCGCGGTGGACGCCGGGATGCCCGTAGGCCGCCCCCTCCAGCGGCAGCAGCTCCGGCATGGCGACGGTCAGCAGCCCGGTGTCCAGCAGCACGTCGAGCGCGTGGCCGGCATAGTCGCCGCAGAGCAGCTTCGTCAGCTCGGCGAAGACGCGCTCGGCGCTGATCGTCGCCAGCGCCGGCGCCTGCCGGGCCATCGCGGCGAGCGTCTCCGCCTCGACCGCGAAGCCGAGCTGGGAGACGAAGCGGGCGACGCGCAGCAGCCGCAGCGGATCCTCCGCGAAGCGCTCGTCGGGATCGCCGACGGCGCGCAGCAGGCCCATGTGGAGATCCGCCTGCCCGTAGAAGGGGTCGACGATCTGCCCGGTCTCGACGTCCAGCGCGATCGCGTTGACGGTGACATCGCGCCGGGCGAGGTCGTCCTCGATGCGCCGGCCGAAGGCGACCGCCGGGTGGCGGCTGCCGGCCTCGTACTGCTCGCTGCGGTAGGTCGTGATCTCGACCGGCATGTGCTCGCCCTCGGCGCCGCGCATGACGACGCCGATCGTGCCGAACCGCTCGCCGACGTCGTAGAGCCCGGCATGGTCGATGGTCCGCAGGATCTCCCTCGTGCGCGGCGGCGTGGCCGAGGTCGCGAAATCGAGATCGTTCGGGACCGGATGCTCCAGCAGGAGGTCGCGCACCATCCCGCCCACGAGGTAGAGCTCCGCATCGGCGCCGGCGAAGGCCCGCGCGAGGGTCGCGGTGACGGCGCGCTGCGCCGGGCTGAGGCGGTCGAGCAGGGCGGCGGTGGCGTCGGTCGGCTGTGGTCCGTTGGATGGCTGGGCGGGCATGAAGCGGGGGATATCTCCTGCGGCGACGCGCGGGCCCGGATGCGCCCGCTCGGTATCGCGGGTATTTTACCGAATGTGCGCCATCCACTTCGGACCGCGCAACGTCGCCTGTCTATTCTGAGGAGCCGCCCCATGACGACCCCCAGCACCGTTCACCATCGCACCGCCGACGGCGGCACCGTCGACATCGAGATCGTCGACGTGCTCGCCGGCCAACGCGCGACGTTCGAAGCGCTGCCAGACGAGACCGAGACGGTTGCGCGGGGACGGGTCGCCGAGCCGCTGCGTCCCTGGTGGGAGCCGATGCGGAACAGCCCCTGGCTGCCCGCGAAGCCGGAAACCGACGACCCGCTCGCCTACGCGATGCTCCTCCAGATCGCGCCGCTGGACATGGACCGAACCGAGGCGCTGGCGTATCTCGACCGCTTCGCGGAAGCAAAGAGCCTCGACGCCTGCGCCGATGCCATGGTCCAGGCGTTCGACGTGCTCGAGCCGGCGACGCACGGCATCACC
>DATLHE010000187.1:0-2847 GCA_035540335.1 Thermomicrobiales bacterium
ACCGTGGCGGTTCCCGTGCCTCCATTGATGACGAGCTGTGGCCGCCCTGTCGCGTTCTCTCGTGAGTTCACGCTCATGGCGTCGTTCGACTGGGGCACGAGCACGAGCGTCACCGGACCGCTCCCCGTGATCAGGCTGGTGACGTCGTATTCGACCCACGTGTTGGTGCCCACCGCGCCCAGATCCGGGCCGATGGCGCCCGACGTGGGCCGGTTGTTCCAGGTGATCGTCGTCTCGCCCCAGGTCACGTTCGTGCTCTTCGCGATCGCCGGGGCGTTGCCGGAACCGTCGCGGGTCCACAGGCGGAGCTTCGCGCTGGTGATGGGGCCGGTGCCGGCCTGGACGTCGAAGCGCAGGTAGCTCTCCTCGTTCGGGCTCAGATCGGCGCGCATCAAGTTGATCTTGCCGCTGTTGGCGTCCGGGAGATCCGCCTGCACCATCGCGTCGGCGACCGGCTCGAAGGTGTAGATGCCGTCCGACGGCGCCGTTGCGGTAACCGTCGGCGTCACGGTGGGCGCGGTGCCGCCGAGGACAAGCCGGGGCTGGAGGCTGGTCTCGCGCGAGTTGAAGTCGGTGGCATCGGCCGACGACGTGGCGAGGACGAACGTGTAGTCGCCGTTGCCGGTGACGATCGGGGAGACGTCGTACTCGATCCAGGTGGCGGCGCTGACCGCGCCCTTCACGCGCAGTGCCTGCGTGGTGCGGACGGGACGGGTGTCCCAGGTGATCGCGGTTTCCGCCCAGTCAGACGGCGCGGTGTAGATCTCCGGACCATCCGATGAGCCGGCGCTGGAGCCGGTGCCGACGAAGATGCGCACCTTGGCGCTCGTGGGCGGTTCGGTCAACCCGGTGACGGTGAACTTGAGATAGGTCTCGACGGCGGGGCCGCTTCCACCATCGGCGCGCAGCAGCGGCGAGGTGCCGTAGTTGAGCGTCGGGTTGGCCTGCTCGACGCGGGCGTCAGCGGCGACGAGGACCTCCGTCGAGCCGTCCGGGATCGCGGTCGCGGTCGGCGTCTCGGTGGCCGGGTCGCCGCCGATGTGAAGCTGAGGCCGGTTACTGCCGTTCTCGCGGGAGTTGATGCTGATCAGGTCGTTCGATTGCGCGACCAGGGCGAAGGTCACCGGCCCGTTGCCGGTCACGAGCGAGCTGACGTCGTACTCGATCCAGTGGCCGGCGGTCGCGGCCCCGATATCGGCCACAGGGGGCCCGGCAGCGGGTTGGTTGTTCCAGGTGATGGCGAGCTCGTCCCAGGTGACGTCGCTGCTGCCGTGCACGGCCGGGCCGTCGGTCGTGTCGTCTCGGACCCACAGGCGGAGCACGGCGCGGCTGATGGGTTCGGTCGCGCCCTGGACGTCGAAGCGAAGGAAGCTGGTCTCGAGCGGGCTCTTGTCCGCCCGCAGCAGGGTGCTGGTGCCCAGGTTGGTGTCCGGGTTGGCCTGCTGCACCATCGCGTCGGCGACGGGCTCGAAGGTCATCGGCGCATTCGGATCCGGCGTGGGCGTCGGCACCGGGTTGCCGGTGCTGTCGTGGCAGTTGAAGGCGGTGGCGTCTCGCACCGTGCCCGCGGTCGTGAAGAACTGCGCGGAGCCGCCGCCCGCATTCAGCGAGAACTTGAGCGCGCCATCGACATTGCTGGCTCGTGCCGCGACGCGGCTGTCGTTCATGCCGAAGCCCATCGTTTCATGGCCGCCCGTGCCCACGACGAACTCGGTGATGCCGTTGGAGGCCTCTTGCCCGTTGGCGTCGAGCGGCTTCCAGCGCTGGTAGTTGTGCTCATGGCCGGCCAGCACGACGTCGACGCCGTTGGTCGCCATCAGCGACCAGAGCTCGGTCAGATCCGGATCGCTGCTCGTTTTTGGGGTAAGGCCGAAGTGGGGATGGTGGAAGAACACCATCGTGCAGGCGGTGTTGGCGTTGGCCTGCAGGTCCTGTCTCAGCCACTCGAACTGCCCGGTGCCCGCTGCGGTCTGGCCGTAGCCCCGCGTATTGTCGAGCGCGATGAAGTGCCAGCCGCCGGAGTCGAAGCTGTAGTAGTGCTTGTTGGTATTCCAGTAGTCCATGAATCCCCTGGCGCCGCTGGTGCCATATTCGTGGTTGCCGATGACGGGGTTCGTCCGGTCCTTGAGCGCGCCGAGGGTGGGCTCGTAGTAGTTGGAGAACTCGCCGTACGTGCCCTGGTTGTAGACATCGCCGAGGTAGAGGAAGAGGTCCGGATTCATGCTCGAGACGAGGTTGGCGACGTTTGTCGCGCCTTCCAGGCCGCCCGCGCCGTCGCCGACCGCGACCAGGTTCAGCGGCGAGGCGCCGCTCGTCTTGGGTGTCCAGGAGCCGTCGCTGCGGGCGTCGGTGGTGACGCCGTTCTGGAAGCTGACATTGATCTGCGCGAAGGCGCTGGTGGTGTATCCATCCAGGAAGTACACCTGCGCGCTCAGGACATAGGCGCCGTCCTTCCAGCGGGCGGTCGGGATCTGCATCGTGTACGGATCTTTGTAATCGGACACGAACGATGACCCGGAGGTAGGATTCGAGGTGCTGACGTAGGTGCGGACGCGATCGATCTTGATGTTCGGGTCAGAGACGGAGACGGTCACCGTGAAGGTGGCGTCGCCGCTCAGAATCTGGCCCTCCACCGGGTTCGTGATGCAGATGTGGGCGACGTAGGCGCCGCTGGGCGGCCCCTGATCGACGCAGGGCTGGCTCACTACCGCCGCGCTGGCCGCTGGCGCGGGCAGGACCTGGATGTTGACGAGCAGCATCAGCAGGACGAGCACGGCGGTGATGGTGCGATGAGTGGCGAGGGACCCGGATGTCGGTGAGTGCTGGCGCGTGAAGCTCATGAATCGC
>DATLHE010000188.1:0-15127 GCA_035540335.1 Thermomicrobiales bacterium
CCTCCAAGACTCGCCAGGCCGGCGCCTCGCTCAAGCTCATCCGCTGGCAGCTCGTCGTCATGGCGCTGCTCGTCGTCGCCTGCCTCTACGGGCTGGCGAAGATGGCGCTCGGCATGGCCGACGACAACGCCTCAACCCTCATCAACATCGGCTGGGCAACGTATGATCTCGTCATGCTCAGCGTGCTCATCGTCGCCGTCAGGTACCGCCCGCCGGACGAGGCGGAAGCAGAGGCAGAGACGCTCGCCGCCGGCACCCTCCGCGGCCGCGCCGCCGCCGGCCGCGCATGAAGTGACTCGTACGGGCCACCATTGTGGCGGCCCTCCCGCCGCATTCGGTGAATGCGAAACGTCGTTCGCCGCATGCCATCGTCCGGGCGGCCCTCGCAGCCGTGGGCGGTGGCCGCCCTCTCTATCGGACCGCCCGCAAGGGGCGGTTGTACGGGCGGACTCCATGTCCGCCCTTGGATCATCGACGTAGCCGCGCACCCCGATGGGTGTGCGCCGCCAGGGCCGCCACGTTGGCGGCCCGTACGGGCCTTTCATGTCCGCCCTGCACCTGCGGCAATGCCGCACGGCGGCAGATCTCTTGGGGGGATCTCTTGGACGCAACCATCGACACCCAGCAGAACGGCATCGCCGTCGTCGCCTTCACCGGCCGCCTCGACTTCCTCTCCGCCGCCTCGGCGCGCGGCCGGCTCGCCGATACCGTCGCCCAGGGCAGCCGCCGCCTTGTCGTCGATCTCGGCGAGACCACGTTCATCGACAGCTCCGGCCTCGGCGCCCTCATCGGTGGCCTCAAGGCCGCCCGCAAGGCCGGCGGCGACCTCCGCATCGCCCGCCCCACCGAGCAGGCCCGCGCCGTCCTCGCCCTCACCTCGCTCGACCGCGTCTTCCGCTTCTACCCGAGCGTCACGGAGGCGCTCGCCGACTACGATGCCTGACCCGGAACCAGCCGGGGAAACACTCTTCGCGGAGACCTGTCGCGTCACGCCCGACGCCTCCGGCGTGGAGGCGATCCACGCCGCGCTCGACCGCGCCTGGCGGGCGATGGACGACGCCCTCGCCTGCCCGCCCGACCCGCTCTGGCGCATGCTCTTCGCCACCGCCGCCGGCGAGATCGCCGCCAACATCATCACCCACGCCGGCGCCGGAACCGCCACGCTGGCCCTCTGCCTCCGCCCGGACCGCCTCACCGCCATCTTCCGCGACCACGGCGCCCCCTACGTCGCGCCCCCGGACCTCGAAGCCGACGACCTCGACGCCCCGCACGAGATGGACGCCCTCTCCGAGCACGGCCGCGGCATCGACCTCGCCCGCGCCGCCCTCGACACCCTCACCTACACCCGCACCCCACACGGCGAAAACATCTGGACCCTGGAAAAACGCTTCGCCCCCTCACCGTAGGGGAGGGATTGACCGCGCATTCGCTGGGTGGTCGTTTGAGCGCTGAGCGCGGTCAATGCCCTCCCGCGCCGTCCCAGCGCTCAACCGTCTTCAGGGGAAACATCCCCGTGCGCAGCGAAGCGAGAGCACATTGGCCAGGCGCGCGGCGCCCGCCATGCCCCGGTGCGGGACACCCGGCGGGGCACCGGCGGCTCCTCCGGGCTAGCGGTCGCCTGCGCCCGGCGCCGGGGATGGCCATTGGAGGGCTGCGGCGGCTTGACACCGGGGCGGATCGCCGTAGCGTGGGTTCAGGAGTCTGCACAACCGACAACGCGCGACGCGGCGGGGCTGAGCCGGCGGCGCGGCGACGACGTGAGACAACGTGCGGAGGGCACGGTCATGATGACACCCAGGTGGAATCGCCGGAAATTCGTCGCCGCAATGGCGGGGGGACCGCTCGTGTTGCCCGCATCCCGACGGTTCGCCCCGACGGGCACCGGGCCGGAGGCCACCCCCAGCGTGCCCGCCGACCAGGCGCTGCAGATGCTGATGGAGGGAAACCGGCGTTTCGTCGCTGGTGAGCTGACCTCGACCAGTCACCTCGCCCAGCACCGCGATGAGGTGGTGGACGGCCAACACCCGTTCGCGGTGATCGTCAGCTGCTCCGACTCCCGGGTGCCGCCCGAGCTGGTGTTCGACCAGACGCTCGGCCAGCTCTTCGTGATCCGCACCGCCGGGCAGGTGATCGATGAAGGGGCGCGGAGCAGCATCGTCTACGGCGTCGACGCATTGAAGGCGTCGTTGCTGCTCGTCCTGGGTCACACCGGGTGTGGCGCCGTGTCCGCGGCACTCGCGGCGCTCACGGACGGCGAGATTCCCGGATACGCCTACCGGTTTGCAGAGGAGATCGGCCCCGCCGTCGAAAGCGTGCGCAACCAGCCGGGAGATCAGCTCGACAACGCGGTCCGGGCAAACATCACGATGGGCGTCGATCAGCTGCGAACCGCGGAGCCGGTGCTCGCCGATGCCGTTCGCGGCGGTCGGGTTGAGGTCGTTGGCGGCTATTACGACCTCGCCTCAGGTGAGGTGAGCATCCTCGCCTGACCTCGTCCTGCGGATCACGGCCTTCCTTGCACGTGCCGCCGTCCCGCACGGGAGTGCCGGTACCACCAACCGACTTTCTTGGCGCCCGCCCTCCGCTAGCCAGCTTCGCCCGGTGGCCGATAGCGGATCGCCGCCGCCCGCTCCAGCGCGGACAGCGTCTCCTCCACCGTCAGCAACACCGTCGTCTCGACGGAGCTCAGCGCGCCTCCCGCGCTCAGCGCGATCGCCGTGGCGGCCATCGAGACGTTGTCCGGCGCCTCCCACAGGTTGTAGCCGTCATGCTCGCCGAAGGCGTACCAAAACCCGTGCAGCCTGCCGCCCACCGCCTCGATGTACTCCGTGGCGGCTTTGCGACGGTCCTCGGGGTTCTCCATGAGCCTGGCCCACGCAGCCGGCGTGTAACGAAACCGGGTGAGGTAGAACGGCATCGCGCCGCCTCCTTCCGCTCGTCGACGACGAGCCTGTCGGTATCGGGCAAACACAAAAGGTCCGGATGGCCACGATAGCAGGTCCGGGCGAGGGAACAAGCGCGCACGCGACGCCTACCCGGCCACCATCGCGGAGGACGTCATCCGCTCGCGGCTACTGGGGCTGAACGAGGACGGGCATGAACGGAGGTGGAACCCCGGGCGGCCGTTACGCCTCAGCCGATCCTTCACATAAGCTGGTAGCCTCAGGCGCGGCGCCGCCGCTCGTATGCCGCGTCCTCCAGTGCGCGCAACTGGCGTTCCAGCTCCTGCACCGACCCCTCGATGCTGGCCAGCGTCGTCAGGTAGTCATCGGGCGACAGCGGCTGCCCGCGCCAGATACGCCGGCGCAGCAGCTGCGCGCGGCCGGCGATGACCGCCAGCGGGGTGCGCAGCGCGGCGAGCGCGGCGCTGGTCACCTGGATGGGGGGTTCCGGGTTCGACGTTTGGGTGGGATCACTTGGCCGCATCGGCATGTCCTTGCGTGGGGCAGTCTCCGCTGCCTGCGGGTGGACGACGCAGTGTCTGTGCCGCCAAACGCCGCGGCCCCGACCCAGTCGACTCATTCGGGGGCCAGCGAGGACGCCCAGATCACCGGCTCGTGGCCCAGGGCCTCGTGCACCGCAGCCACGAGCCGGTCGATGTCGAAGGGCTTGAACACGACGCTGACATCCATGGTCTGCAGGTACTCGGCGAGAGCCTCGACCTCCCGTATCGCGCCGGTGCAGAGGATGATCGGGATCATGCGCGTGCGACGATCGAGCTTGAGCAGCTGCAGCAGGCTCCAGTCGTCGTCAACCGTGGACCACATGTAATCCAGGGTGATCAGGTCGACGTCGAGTCCGGCGATCCGGTCCAGATCCTTGTCGGTATGGGCCTGGGTGGTGACGCGGAAGCCCTCCTCCTCTAGCAGATCGCGGAGCAGGGAGAGGATTTCGGGCGAATGGTTGACGCACAGGATGTGGGGTTGCTGACCGTCGGGGTTCATGGTGCGGCCTTCCGGATGACGGGTGCTGCGGTCGGACCGAAAAGGTCCGATGCGGTGCAGACGCTCCCTAACAGGCGGCCACAAGGGGAGAATCCCGGCCAGGGCGCCGGGAGAAGGTTCAGAGGAGCCGGGATCGGCGCTCGGAGAAACCTGTTGGCATCAGTATACGCCCCAGGGTCTACTGAATATGTCGCACATCACCGGGCAGACCAGACCCATGACCGGCATTGCCGGCGGCGCCTCACGGTGTCCGGGGCGAGACGCAGTCTCTTCTACCCTCTTGGCGACGGCGCCGGTCGCGGACGATAGCGTCTGGCGGTCACGACGCGATCGTGTCAGTTCGGTGTATGCTTGAAGGTCATCCCACGATGTGGTGATATGCTCGTTCTCTCTTCACGCAGCGTTCGCTTCCGATCCTTCAATGTCATCGCTCACCGGGATAACGCGCAAGCGCGGTCGGAGGCACCCCATGGCTTCGTCTCCCACTGTCTGAGCGTCGAAGAAGGGTAACAGGAGGCAAGCAGTCCAGCAGCAGCACCGCCTTCGCGTTTGCGTGTGGGCCGGCCCATCCAAGGAGCCCAGACGCCATGCACGACCGCGTCACCTACCTTGCCATTCAGGAACGCGAATCGATGCTTCTCTTTGCGCCGGACGCCGCGACCGCCGTCGCCATGGCCGAGCGGGCTTTCAGTGGCGCCCGAGCCGGACGCGTCAGAGACGGCGGCGGGAGATGTCACCCGGACATCGACCGGCCTCAATCGAAGAGCCGTCTGACAGGGCGTGACGCCGCGCTCAGTCGTTGCCGCGGAGCATCTCGATGATCTCCCTTACCTCCACGCGCGCGGAGTGGGCAGCCCTTGCCGGCGTGATCGCCGCCGCCAACCCCGCCACCATCCCGCCCGGACTCGCTGAACGGATCGACGCGCTCCTGCGTGAGACACCAGAGACCTGGCCGGACGAACCCTGCGTCCTGGAGTTCGAACCGGAGACTGCCGCCGTCGCCCAGCTGCTCACCGCGCAGGGGCGCGGGGTGGCGGCGGCGGAACAGGTGCTCCATTCGCTTCAGCAGGGAAACGCGGACGCAACGCACCGCATCGAGCACCGCACCGGTGGGATCAGCAGCGTCGTCGCCTACCTGACCGATGTCGCCACGCTCCGCCAGGAACTGGTGCGACATGGCGCCCGCCTCCGCGCGGCCGCGGCGACCGGCGAACTCGTGCTGGTAGAGCAGGCGAGCCTGGACGAGCTCGCCCACCTGCCGCTCTACCCGGAACCTGGCTCCGGGAAACGTCCGTCCTAGAGCGGGTGTCATCTGCGATGACACCCGCTCGTGCGTTCAAAAAACAGCTCGAATGCCCAACCGGCTTGGTTCAACCCTTGTAAGAGCCGCTCTAAGCTCTGACGCCCGGCATGGTGGGGCCCCGGCGGGCCGCTACCTGTCGAGTGTGGTGCCGGTCGGCCACCCTGACGCACGGCGCGCCGGCACACCAGGGTCTGATCGAGCACGCCCCGCACGGCTTGGCGGAGGTGGTGCGCCGATGGCCAGAGAATCGGGCACACCAATGACGATGAGCCTGGACAGTTCCTGGAGCGTGCCTCGTGGCACGCCTGTCGTCATGGTGGACAGGCAGATGCTGGGCCGCCTCATCGGCGACAGCCCGCGTGGGCTGGTGATGGGAAACGGCTTCCCCTTCGTCCGCCGGTATCATGTCCGCCTGGCCGATGTCGCGCGGTATGAGGACGGGACCATCCTCCTGCGACTCACCCGCCAGCAGGTGGTGGAGCGGAGCAAGAGCCTCGAGCAACCTGGAGGTGCGATCTCACTTCTCAGGAAAGCGGGATTCCCACGAGCCGGGCCGAGCTACACGCCTTGAGTGTCGCCTCTCCAGCGGAGGGTGCCGTCCGCGTCACGCTGCGCCCGCGATCGGGCTCCGCCTCCTTGGTCAACGTCACGTCGTATCCGGTGCCATCGGCGTGCCGGAGCACCGCCGTCACGCGCCATCCGGCGGCAAGGAGAAACCGGTCGATCGAGCGATTGAGAACCTCCATAGAGTTCGTGGCGTGAGTGGATTGCATCGTAACGGCCTCTTTCTCATCATGGGACGACAGAATATGCGACGCGACAGGCGGCCCCGGTTCGCAGAGAATCGTCGATCGGGTGGGTCCCGGCGAGGAACGCGTCACCGGCCGGTCCTACGCGTCCTCCCGACGCGCGATGATCCACGGGCGCCGCGGACCCCGGTCGGCATACGGCACATCGACAGGCTCGAGGTCAATCTCGTCGGAGCAGAGCTCAAGGATCCGGCCAAGTTCGCGAATCTGCATCACGTGGGGCGTCCACCGGCCGCTTTCCCGGAGAGAGACGGCCCGCGGATGCCCCCCACCCTGAGCGCCAGCTCGTACTGCGCCCAACTTGGCTCCTTGCGCAATGCCCGGATAGTCTTCATTGCGACTCCCTGCCCCGTGTCTCACAGGTGTATTATATCAAATTGAATATAACAGATGATATAGTACGCGACCTACCAGAGGACCACAAGGAGTACGGGACCGCGGCCCCGGCCATGTTCCCTAGGGGGCATCGGGCGGAAAGCAACGCACCATGCCAATCGGCACCATCAACAGCATTCGCGATCGCGACTTCGGCTTCATCAAGCCGTCCGATGGCGACGAAGACCTCTTCCTCCACAACGCGTCTGTCCTCAACGGCGGATTTGAGCAGCTGCGCGAGGGTCAGCAGGTTTCCTTCGGTCCGGAGCCAGACTCCCGCGACCCGAAGCGCCAGCGTGCCATCCGTGTCGCCGTGATCAACGGCACGCAGGACGAACGCCGCAACCACCAAAACAACGGGCCGGCTCGCATGCGAGCCGGCCCGTTGTTTTGGTCTTCTGTCAGCCTACAACGACAGCGGTGCGCGTGATCAGGACAGCCTTTACAGAAGACCGCGTTCGTCGTGCCTTGACGCCACCTCCCCGGCCCCCACCGGAGGTCAGCCGCGGGCGATCGGGGCGATCTCCTCCAGGCTCATCTCGTGGAGCAGCGGGTCGGCGTGTCGATGCACCAGCCACCACCCGGACGCATCATGACGAAAGACCTGCGTCACGCGCAGCGACCAGTCCTGCTCCGGCAGGCCACCCACGACGCCATGCTGCCGCTCGATCGTCACCAGCACGGCGAGATCCCCGGACGCGTAGGTCTGGACGACCTCCATCTCCGCCTCGCCGCCCTGGAAATAGCGCTCCAACGCCTCGATGCGCTCCGGCGAATCATCGAAGCCGCGCACCGTCTCCCCGCCGAACGGGGTCATCAGCGTGTAGTCGTCCGCGTGCCTGATCAGCGTCAGATACCGGCGCATGTCCCCGCGAATGAACGCCGACGTCGCCTCCGCATTCATCCGGATCAGCTCGGCAAGGTCCTCGTCCGTGACGTCTCGCTGCGCCATGACCGTGTCCTCCTCATGCCCGTTCCGCCCCGCGCCATGCCGCCCACCGCCCCGAAGGAGCCCGCACCATGTTCCGTAGGGGAGGGCATTGAACGCGCTCACCCACCTAAAGGGGCCCACCGAATCGCGCGTTCAATGCCCTCCCGCTCCTCCAACGCGCTCACTCATCTCCGGGTCACCCCGCCGGCGCGTTCAATAGCCTGCCCCTGCGGGCGCCGGTGCGCGCGAGCGACGTGGAACTCGCCCCGCGCAATAATCCCCCTCATTCAGAGCGAAGCGATGAACCCCACGCGAAGCGGTGTTCGCCATACCCCCCGCTCGCGCCGGCACCCCTATGGGAGGGATTGAACGCGCTCGGACACCTTCAAGGGCCCCCATCTCATGCGCGATCAATCCCCTTCCGCTGCCGCCGCGGCGACCTCCGACGACGCGGTCAAGTCCCGCCCGTGACCCGAACGCAACATCGCCAGCTCGATTGACGTCGCCCTTATAGTAAATGAGGGATACGACGGCAGGACAAACCAAAGATACGAGGGAACCGATGGACGGACACCGACCGTTTCGCTTCGGGGTCTATGTGGGCACGACGCCGGATGCATGGGCTGGGCAGGTCCGTCGCGCTGAGGAACTGGGCTACGACACCCTCTCCGTCGGCGAGCATATCTTCAGCGATCTCGCCCCGATCTCGGCGCTGGCAACGGCGGCCATGCTCACCTCCACCATCCGCATCGGCAGCCTCACCTTCGCCAACGATTTGCATCATCCCGTGACTCTGGCCAAGGAGGTAGTGACCCTCGATGCCCTGAGCGGTGGTCGGTTTGAGTTTGGATTCGGCAGCGGCTTCTTTCGCATGGACTACGACCAGACCGGTATCCCTTTCGGCCCGCCCGGCGTGCGGCTGGATCGATTCTTTGACGCGGTGCACCTGATCAAGGCCGCCTTCGCCGAGGAACACGTCGATCACGCTGGGCAGCACTACACGGTATCCGGGCTCTCCCTGGTACCGAAGCCAGTCCAGCACCCCCATCCACCGCTGCTGATCGGGGGCGGAGGGCGCCGGGTCCTCCACTTCGCCGCGCGGGAGGCGGACATTGTGAGCATAAACATCCGGTCGACGCCGGCGGGCGGGTTCGACTGGGCGAGCATCAGCCCGGAGGCGACCGCTCGGAAGATCGCGTGGGTGCGGGAGGCGGCGGGTGAGCGCTTCGCCGATATGGAACTGCACGCGCTCATGATGCGTGTCGTGATCACAGAAGACCCGGAGACGGCCGCGCGAGAGTTCATCGACGACTTCAGCGGGTTCGGCGCGGCCAACGCCATAAGCGTCGCGGAGGTGCTGGCGAGCCCGCATGTGCTCATGGGCAGCGAGGAGGAGATCGTCGAGACCATCCAGCGTCGGCGAAACGAGTACGGCATCTCCTACGTCACGGTGTTCGATGACCTGATGGAGCGGTTCGCGCCGATCGCCGCGCGGCTGTCCGGCTCATGACCGGATTGAGCGGCCATTCCACGGTAACCTTTGCTCGTAGGTTGCCAACCACCCTCTATACCCGTTACGTGGCCACCTGGCAGCCTTCCATAACATCGCCCAGGCTGCCAAGTTTCCCCACCCCCGTGGCAGCCTTGATTTCCCCTCCACATCAACCAAATCGTCCAAGGCTGCCACCGGCCACGTTGTGTGTGTTGGCAGCCTTCCATAACACCGCGACCCCGTAGGGGAGGACTTGAACGCGCTCACCCATCTAAAAGGGCAGACACCGCATGCGCGTTCTATGTCCTCCCGCTCCTCCAACGCGCTCCGTACGGTCGGCCCTTGTGGCCGACCTAAGGGCACGCCGTACGGGCGGACCCCGTGTCCGCCCCGGCTGACGAATGGGGCGATGACAGGCATCGCCCGTACGGGCGGACCCCGTGTCGACCCCTCAGGCCGCCCGATCCGCCCCTACTTCCGGTTCCAGTTCGCGATGTTCCAGAACGTCTCCCCGAATGCCGTCACCGCGATGTTGTCGACGTTGATCGTGGTCGACGCCGCGAACAGGTCCGCCACCACCTGCACCAGCGGGATCTCGACGTGGTTGTCGATCACCATGTCGTTCAGCTCGACGAACAGCGCCGTCGCCTCCTCCTGCGTCGTCGCCTCGGCGATCTTCTCCCACGCCGCGTCGTAGTCCGGGTTCCGGTAGCGGCACTTGTTCGTTCCGGTCCAGTCGTTCTCCCGCTGCGCCATGTTCACGTCGTCCGGCCCCGCGTACCAGTACTTCATGTAGTTCAGCGGGAAGGCCGACGTCGGGCCGTCCGTGTACTCCTGCATGTCCGAGTAGAAATGCGTGAAGTTCTGGTCGTTGCCCACCGCGCTGTCGAAGAAGATCGAGCCGTCGACCGAGACGATCTCGACCTGGAACCCGATGTCCTCAAGGTTCTGCTTGACCACCGCCTGCACCTTCTGCCGCTGCGGATTGATCGTCGAGACGTACCGCAGCGCCAGCCGGACGCCCCCCTTCTCGCGCACGCTCCCGTTCAGCGCCCACCCCGCGTCGTCGAGGATCTGCGCCGCCTTGTCCGCGTCGAACGCCCACGACGTGTTCGGCGATTCGTACATGCCGAGCCCGGCGAGGATGTTGCGCCCCGGCGGGTTGGACGGCGCGCCGCCGTAGAGCCGGTCGGCGATCGTCTGCCGGTCGATCGCCGTCGCGATCGCCTCGCGCACCGCCGGATCGGTCAGGAAGGGGTGCGGCGTATCCTTCTGCGAGCGCTGGCCATCGACCTCCGTGTTCGGGTCGGTGAAGTTGAACTGAATCTTCTCGATGCCCGTGCCCGGCGGGCCGTAGACCGCGCCCTTGTCGCCGAGCGAGGCCGCCATTGTCGTCGGGTCGATCTGCAGCGTGAACGCGAGGTCCCAGTCGCCGGTGACCGTCACCGCCCGCAGCGACGTCGCCGGGTCGCCCCCGCCCTTGAGGATGATCCGCTCGAAGAAGGGCTTGTTCGGCTCGCGGTATTTCTCGTTGGCGACATAGGTGACCTGGTCGTTGGGCTTGAGCTCCTCGACCACGTAGGCTCCCGTGCCGATCGGCGCGGTGGCGAAGGCGGCGTTGGCCTCCAGCGGGTCCTTGCCGTCCCAGAAGTGCTTCGGGTAGATCGCGCCGAGGTTGGAGCCGAACGGCTGGAACCAGCCGATCGTCGGCTCCGCGAACGTCACCTTCACCGTCAGGTCGTCGACCGCCTCGACGTTGGAGATGATCTGCCACGACACCGCGTCGATCGACTGGTTCGCCGCGTCGACGTTCCACTGCCACGTGAAGACCACGTCGTCCGCCGTGAACGGCTCGCCGTCGCTCCAGACCACGTCCGGCAGCAGCGTGAACGTCACCGTCGAGAGGTCGGCCGCCAGCTGCCCGTTCTCCTGAGAGGGCACCTGCGTCACGAGGTTGGCGACAAGCGAGGTGTCCGCCGCGTAGCTGAGCAGCGGCTCGGAGATGATCGACCCGGCGGCGATGTCCTTGCCGCCCGTCGCCTGGTGGACGCTCAGCGCCGACGCCGCCTGCACGGCGAGCACGCGCAGCTCGCCGCCCTCGCCGCGTGTCTGCCCCTCGGTGCCCGCGTCCGGCCGCTGCGAGGCCGCGACCGGCGTCGCCCCCGGGCTCGCGGCCGGGGAGGCCGATTGCGCGACGACCGTGTTCTGGGCGATCAGCGCGGCGACACCCGCGCCCACCCCGAGCGCCGACGCCCGCGCGATGAACTCGCGGCGGCCGAGCTCGCCCCGCTGAAAGGCCTGATGAAGCTGCCGGACCGCGGTGCCCTCTGTCATGGGGATTCCCTCACACGATGCGGCCACGCTGGGGTCGGCCCCAAGGGCCGCCCGTACGGTCGGCACTTGTGGCCGACCTCTCTCCGCGCCCGCCAATCTTCCAAGCACAACACGTGACGCCACGATACAGCACGCGCGGGCGCATTCATAGCGAACGGACCGGCGGCAATCGCCACCGGCCCGTTCGCCCCACCCCAGGCGTCCCCGGCTCCGCCAGCTCGCTCCGGGCCGGATGTTCTGGTTCATGTGGATGAGGTTGTCCGGGTCGAACTGTTGCTTCAGCGCCACCAGCCGCTCGTAGTTCGGGCCGTAGGAGTCGCGCAGCATCGCGTCCCGGTCCTCGCCGAAGCCGGCGAAGTTGAGGTAGAGCCCGCCCTTCGAGTAAGGCTGCATCGCGGCGATCGCGTCCCGCGCCCACTGGATGTTGCGGTCGGTGCCGGCGGGGTCCTCCCAGCTCGACTCCGCCGTGAAGAGGTAGGGCGCGTCGCGCCGCCGGTAAGCCGTCGCATCCGCCGCCACCCGGCTGATCCATTCGGGCACGGGTCTTGTGAAGGCAGCGGCGAGACATCGATCCGCCCGCTCACACCCGAGGTGACGCACCATGAAGCACCGGCGACACGATCACTGGCTGAGCGGGATGGGCATCGCCCACGCGCTCTATTTCATCCCGAGCTCGATCTGGGCACTCGTCCACATCCGCTCGTTCGAGAAGGTCACCGGCCCGAAGGTCGACCGCTGGCTGGTCAAGACCGTCGCCGGCCTGCTCACGGTCATCGGCGTCGTCATCGGGCGCTCAGGCATGCGCCAGCGCGTGACGCCCGAGATCGCCGCGCTCGCCATCGGCTCCAGCGGCGTGCTGACCGCGATCGACCTCGTCTACGTCAGGAAGAAGCGCATCGCGCCCGTCTACCTGCTCGACGCGATCGCCAACCTGCTCCTCATCGGCGGCTGGATCGCCGCCCTGCGCCGGGGCGCGACGCGGTAGCCGCCCGCCCTTGACCGGACGCGCCGGTTCGCTATGATCGGCAAACGTTTTGTGCCGATCAGGAAGAAGGTGTGCCCCCGATGCGTCCGGATCCCGTGACCCACCTGCTCGGCGAGCTGGTGGCGATCAACAGCGTCAACGCCGCCTACCCGGGCGGAACCGGCGAGGCCGACCTCGCCGCGTACGTCGAGCGGCACTGCCGCCGCCTCGGGCTCGATGTCGCCCGGCAGTCCGTCGCCCCGGGGCAGGACAACGTCATCGCGACGCTGGCCGTGCCGAACGCGATGCGGACGCTGCTGTTCGAGGCCCACATGGACACCGTCGCCCTCGCCCCGATGGGCGACGACGGCCTGCAACCGAAAATCCGCGACGGCCGCCTCTACGGGCGCGGCGCCTGCGACACCAAGGGCTCGCTGGCCGCCATGCTCGTCGCCCTGGAGCGCCTGCGCGACCGCCGCGCCGAGCTGACGACGAACGTCGCGCTGCTGGCGGCGGTCGACGAGGAGCACGGCGCGACCGGCATCAAGACGTTCTGCGCCGGCGATGCGCCGGCATCGGCCGCCGTCATCGGCGAGCCGACCGAGCTCCGCCTCGTCGTCGCCCACAAGGGCTGCGTGCGCGGCACCATCCGCGCCATCGGCCGGGCCGCCCACAGCGCCGAGCCGGAGCGCGGCGTCAGCGCCATCGAGGGCATGGCCGACATCATCCTCGCCCTGCGCGGCCTCCGCGAGCGGCTCGCGGAACGCGTCCACCCGCTGACCGGCAGCCCCACGCTCACGATCGGCCTCATCGAGGGCGGCACCGGCGCCAACGTCGTGCCCGAGCAGTGCGCGATCACCTACGACCGGCGCGTCACCCCCGGCGAGGATCCGGCGGACGTCATCGCTGCCCTCGACGCCGCGCTGGACGAGGTGCGTGCGCGGTCGCCGGAGCTGACCATCCACCGCGACGAGCCCTATCTCGTCGACGAGGCGCTCGACACCGATCCCGCCTCCGGCCTGGTGACGGCTGCCCGCGCGGCCTGCGCCGCCGCCGGGCTCAACGCCGTTCCCGTCGGTGTGCCCTACGGCACCGACGCCAGCAAGCTGCAGGCGCGGCGGGGCATCCCGAGCATCGTCTTCGGCCCCGGCTCGATCAGCCGTGCCCACGGCGCCGACGAGTTCGTGCCGCTGGACGACCTCACGCACGCGGCCGCCGTCTACGAGGGCATCGCGCTTCAATACTCCCGGGAGGGTGGGTAGCACCAATGAGGATCACGGACCGCATCCATCTTGTCGGCAGCGGCCGCGTCGGCTTCGACCTGACCGACGCCTTCGACTGCCACGTCTACCTCCTCGACGGCGGCGGCGAGTACGCGCTGATCGACTCCGGCGCCGGGCGCGACGTCGGGCAGATTCTCGACCGCGTGCGGGACGACGGGCTCGACCCGAACCGCATCCGCCACATCCTCCTCACCCACGCCCACGCCGACCACTCCGGCGGCGCGGCGGCACTCCGCGAGCGGCTCGACGTCACCATCGCCGCCTCGGCGGAGGCCGCGGCAATGGTCCGCAGCGGCGACGAACGCACGCTCAGCCTCGACGTCGCCCGCCGCGCCGGGGCCTACCCCGACGACTATCGCTACACCGCGAGCGCTGTCGACCTCGAGCTGGCCGAGGGCGACCGGTATCAGGTCGGCGACCTCGATCTGGAAGTCATCGCCACGCCGGGGCACTCGTCGGACCAGATCGCGTTCGTCCTCCGCCGGGAGGGCACGGTCTCTGTCTTCGCCGGCGACGCGCTCTTCGAGGGCGGCAAGATCCTCCTGCAGGACATCTGGAACTGCTCGGTCCAGGAGTCGTGCCGCAGCGTCGAGAAGCTGCACGCGCTGAAGATGGACGGCTTCTACCCCGGCCACCGCGGCTTCTCGGTCACGCGCGGCCTCAAGCACGCCGAGGCCGCCATGCGCAACATCCGCCACCTCCTGCCCCCGGACCAGATGACATGAGGGACGCCATGAAGCGCCTGCGCGTCGGTATCGTCGGGCTCGGCGCGTTCGGCGAGAGCCACATCGGCGCCTACCGGGCGCTGCCCAACGTCGAGATCGCCGCCGTCGCCTCCCGCTCGCCGGAGCGGGCGAGGCAGATCGCGGATCGCTACGGCATCCCGGAATGGCATGGCAGCCACGAGGCGCTCATCGCCGACGACACCATCGACGCGGTCAGCATCACGACCGCCGAGCACGAGCACCGCGATCCCGCCGTGCTGGCGCTGCGCGCCGGCAAGCACGTGCTCGTCGAGAAGCCGATCGCGGCGACGCTCGAAGACGCCGACGCCATCCTCGCCGCCGCGCGGGAGGCGAGCGGGATCCTGATGCCGGGGCACATCCTCCGCTTCGAGCCGAAGTACGCCGGCGCCCGCGCGGCGGCGGCGAGCGGCACGCTGGGCCGGATCGTCTCCATCTCCGCCCGCCGCAACCGGCCCCGCGGCCTGATCGCCACCCACGGCCGGGTCCACCCCGCGCTGATCACGGCAATCCACGACATCGACATCATGCTCTGGACCGCCGGCGCCCACGTGCGCCAGGTCCACGCCATCGACCGCATCGCCAGCCGCGACGATGGCGCCCACGGCCTGTGGGGCCTGCTGGAGTTCGCGAACGGCGTGGTCGGCGCGATCGAGACCTCCTGGCTGCTCCCCGACGCTGCCGGCATCGGCACCGATGACGCGTTCCAGGTCACCGGCCTCGACGGCACGGCGAAGATCTCGCTCGACGCGCCGGCGTTCCGCATCTGGAGCGCCGATGGCGGCCAGGCGCCGGACGTCAGCTACGAGCCTGTCCTGCACGGCGTCGTCTCCGGCGCGCTGCGCGACGAGCTGGCACACTTCGCGAGCTGCGCGCTGGCCGGCACCCCCTCCCCGATCATCTCGCCGGACGACGCCCGCGCCGCGCTGGCGGTGGTGCTGGCGCTGAT
>DATLHE010000189.1:0-11761 GCA_035540335.1 Thermomicrobiales bacterium
CGCCAGGTCGGCGGCCAGCAGCGCGCCGACGGCCGCGCCGGCCGCGACGCCGATGCCGCCGAAGACCTGTGCCACGGCGAGCACGCGAACGACGCGCTTGTGCACATCGGAAACGGCGATGGGTGATGGGGGTGTCACGGAATGCTGATTCCTCGTTGATCCGGCCGGCCGTATGCCGGCTCCGATTGTCGCACGGGGCGCGGGGCGATGCCCGACCGAAGAGCTATCCCACAACCTCCCGGAGTTGGGATAGAGTGAGAATCGTGGCATGCAATCCGGCCACGATTCTCATCCTCCAGGCGTATGCCTGACCACAATCGAAAGGGGAGCCGCTCCATGAACGATCCGGCTGCAACGCGTTGTGTGCATCGTCCGGCACGCCCCGTTCCGTTGTTCCTGATCGCCCTGTGCCTTGCGGCGATGCTGGGAGTGTCGGGAGCCTTCGTTGCCGGCGCATCCCCGGCCCCGGGAAGTGGCCCCCGGGCGATGGTGGCTCAGGACACCGCGACGCCGGTGGCGGCGACGCCCGTGGCGGGCGGCAGCTGCGACGCGCTGGCGCCGGGCACGGGCGCCGAGCCGTGGATCCGGTCGGAGCTCTACTTCGGCACATCCATGCCGGACGGGAGCATGATCCCCGAGTCGGAGTGGCGGGCGTTCCTCGACGAGGAGATCACCCCGCGCTTCCCGGCCGGTCTGACGGTGCTCGAAGGGTACGGGCAGTTCCTCAATTCGAGGGGCGTGATTAAGAAGGAGACCAGCATCGTGCTGATCATCTTCTACCCGGCGGATACGGTCGCCGAGAGCAGTGCCAGCCTCGAGGAGATCCGTGACGCCTACGAGACAAAATTCGACCAGGAATCGGTGCTCCGCGCCGACTCGGAGCCGGTCTGCATCTCGTTCTGATGCCTGACAGGATGAAATCGTGAGCATGAGCACCCCGCGGCGTTTCGCCGTGGGGGTGCCGCCGATCCGTGCGTTGGGCGAGCGGCGTTCCTGCGCGGCGGACGTCACCGCCGTTCCCGATGACCCTGATCATGACTCAAAAGGGCGCGCGTCGCGTTGGGTGCACGATTGACGGAGGCATTCGGCGGGCGTAGCATCCGGGGGTACATTTCCCCGGGTCCACTGTATAGTGCGAACGTCACATATTGGCCGGCGGTGTGTCCCAGGCATCATCCGAGCTAGTGTGTTCCCTCGGATCTCAACCGGGCTCCAGTATCTGCGTGTTTCTCCTCGTGCCGGACTGATTCCTCCCCCGTCCCTGTGACGGCTCGAAGCGAGGTATCCATGGGCAATCGCTGTCGCGCCCCGCCCGCCGGCTGCCTGCACGGCAAGACGGGCGAGACCTCCGCGCAAACGATCGATCCCGCCCGCCTCTTCGCCTACCCAGCGTGCCCGTGAGGGCTCCTGTGCAGACGCCTCCAGCGTACAGCAAGATGTGTCCGCATAGGCATCTACATGGCCCTCTCGTGCGCGTGTGCCACTCCCGCACCGCTTCAGTGCGCGGGGGGTGGTGCAGCCAGCTCCATCCGAGAGGAGAGCATTATGCGACGTACAGTTTCCATATTCCTTGCGCTGATGTTGACCCTGCTGTTCGCCATGTCGGCCGCGGCCGACACGGGCCACTTCCATTCGGCGGTGTCGAGCGTCAACAGCTCCGGCGCATTGGTCGTCAACTTTGACGAACGCGGTCTCGGGTCCGCGGATGTGGACTACACGCTGACCGCGAACGCCACGGCGCTCTACGCCTGCATCAACGGTGGCGGTAACCACCCGCAGGCGGCGAACAAGGAGTCGTTCCAGGGCCAGGTGAGCGCTGGCGGGTCGTTCGAGCCCAAGAACGGTCGCGTCATCGCCAGCCTCGTCACCGGCCCGCTCTCCAGCGGCAGCTTCACCTGCCCCGGCGGACAGCGCCTCTTGCTGGCGAGCGTCTCCTACACGAACATCGTGCTGACCGACATCACGAATGGCGTGTCGATCCGGCCCGCCGACGTCTCGCGGGTCTTCTTCAACGTGTAGCGTGTCGGCGATCGGCCGGTCGTTCCGCAAATGCGACACCGGGAGCGCCGCAAGGCGCTCCCGGTGTCTCTGTGGTGCGTGCTTGTCCGATGTCGCGAGGGCTAGCCGCTGACGAGGACGCGGGTCGGCTTGATGTGGAACGTCACCCGCGTCTCCGCCGGATTGCGGAACGGATAGCTCTCCGCGCCGAGGTAATCGTTCGCCAGCTTGTCGATGACGGCGTCGCCGTCCTCCTCGGAGACCCGGGAAACCTCGCCGCGGATCTCGATGTAGCGCTGGTCGTTGTCCGGGTCGACCGCCATCACGGTCGCCCACTTGCGGTCGACCAGGTTCTTGTGCTTCTGGCGGCCGGCGGCGGTGTTGAGACGCACGTGGCCGTCATGCAGGTCGGCCCAGACCGGCGTGACCTGCGGCTGCCCATCGGGCTGGACGGTCGCCAGGCTGACCACGATCGGGCGCTCCAGCAGGTCACGGTGCGAATCAGGAATGGATGTCATGTCCCCTCCTTGGAAGAGGTGTGAATCGGTGGTTCGAGGCACGCCCGTCGCGGCCTCGCGTCTAACGTGTGATCCTAGCATCCGGAACCTTGTGGGTGCCCTGTCCGTTTGGGGAGTGAGCGGGTGGCATTGTTCCCTATAGTGGAACCATCACGGTGATGGATCGTGCGAGAGAGGTGAGGACGATGGGGAAGGGACTCTTGTTGCCGCTGGTGCTGGCGACGTCACTGGCGACGGGCGCCTTCGCCCAGGGTGCGCCCACGCGACCCGATCCGCACGGCGCGCCGGGTGGATCGCCGATCGCCCCCGCATCCACGCCGGCCGCAAGCGGCGACCCTGGGTGCGATCTGGTCGGCGACTACGCTCGCGACCTCAGCCGCGCGTTTCTCCGCGCCGACGACTTCTTCGACTTCCTCGGCGACGACACGATCGACGTCGGTGACCTGACGCCGGAAGAGGGAGAGACGATCGTCGCCAGCGGTGAGGCGCTCATCGCCGATCTGGAGGAGCTCGAGGCGCCCGGCGCCTACGCCGGTGCCAACGCGGGGATCATCCAGCTCATGCAGGTCAACGTCGATCTGGCGACCTTCTATTCGCTCGACACCAGCGCGGTCCCAAACATCGCCGCCTGGGACGCGGCGATCGTGCAGATCCATGACGGCGAGATCGCGCTGGCCGCGGCCTGCCCGGACGAGGTGGACGAGATCGGCGGGTACGTCTTCTCCGACCCGCGGGAGACCGAGGAGGATCTCGACCAGTAGCCGCGATCTGGCCTCACGATCCGTGAGGGCGGAAGCGTGCGACATACCGCGCGAGGCGCTCGATGAGACCCGGCGGGCGTCCCGCCTCCGACGCGGACGGCGTGTCCGGCGCCGGCCAGAATTCGTCGACGATCGCCGCCAGGACCAGCACCGCCGGCACGGCCAGCAGCACCCCGAGGATGCCCTTCCACTCCAGCCCGATCAGGAGCGCGCCGAGGACGACGACCGGCGGCAGGCCGACTGCGTCGCCGATGAACTTCGGCGCGAGCACGTGCGACTCGACGTTGATCAGGACGACGTAGAGCACGACCACCAGTACCGCGTGAGGCACGCTGATCGTCAACGCGATCGCCGTGGCGAGGATTACCGTCACCGCGCCGCCGAGGTAGGGGATGAGCTCCAGCACCCCGGCGGCGAGTCCCAGCGATGTGGCGTAGGGGATGCCGATGATCCAGAGGCCGGCGCCGAACGCCAGCCCGAACGAGACCGCCACCAGCACCTGCCCCCGGACCCAGCCGCCGATGCGCTCGTGGACGTCGTTGGAGATGCGCAGCAGCCGCGCGTGCGTTGGCTCGGTGAGGAAGCGGGCGGCGAAGCGGGCGCCCGCCGAGGGGTTCATCGCCAGCATGAAAGCGATCACCAGCATCGCGAAGATGAGCACCGCGACATGGCTGACCTGGAGCGTGAGGCTGGTCAGCCCACTGGCGATCGTGCCCATGTTGTCAGAGAGGCGCGCGACGAGCTGATCGAAGCCGAGCCGGTGGGTGAGGTCGACCCGTGCGCCGGACTGGTTGAGCGCGTTCTGCAGCTGCGTTTCATAGTCCGTCAGCTGGGTCTGGAACGTGTCGACTTCCTTGCTGATGAGCGGAACGAGCACGGCGATGACCGCCACCAGCAGCCCGACGACGAGCAACAGGAGGAGCAGGATGCTGATAGGGCGTGGCACGCCCCGGTGTTCGAGCGCGACGGCCGGGCGGTCCACCGCGGTCGCGATCAGGACCGCTCCGGCGAACAGCAGCAGCGTGCTGGCGAGCTCGCGCACCACCCAGAAGGCGAGCCAGATCGCGACCACGATCGCGATCGTCCGCAGTGAGACATTGATGGTCACCTGATCGCGCGTGCGGCGGAGGAGGGGCTGGTCGCTAGCCTCCGGGGTGGGTGGCGGGAGGTTCCGGGGTTCGCGCATGGGGCGGATGCCTTCGTGACGACGGGGCAGGGTGCCCGGAACACGATACGCATTTGTGACGCCAGCGCGATAGGCTACGCGGGCTTCCAGGAAAGCGGGCCGACGCGATCGACGCGGGTGATCCACGCATCGCGCGCGGCGGGGAGCTTGTCGAGGAAGAGGACGAGGTTCCAGCGCATCAGGTCGTCGAGGAACGCGATCGACGGCACGAGCATCGCCTGGGCCAGGGATGTCTCGCGCACAACCTTCGCGATGGAGCGCGCGGCGTCCATGTCTCGGAAGATCTCCGGCGCACCGGCGATGCCGAGCAGGCGCGTCACGCGGTCCGATCGCAGATCCAGCACGGCATCGAGCAGGTGCAACCGGTAGACATCGCGCACCACCGCGCGCGCTGACGCATCCGGGTATGAGGCAGGGAAGCGGCGGCCCCATTCGGCGACGGCGACACCGACATCGCCGGGGAGATAGAGCGTCGGCTCATCGGGCGCGTTCCAGCGGTTCTTGCCGTACAGGCCGGCGCGTGAGAAATCGAGCACATCGCGTCCGGCGTTGATGTGACGATAGGCAGAGCCGATCCAGGACGTAAGCGCGGCGTCGAGCGTCTCGCTCATGTGCCGATATAGCCTTCGTAGGCCCCGGCGAACTCGCGGTAGACGTCCTCACCCTCGCCGGATTCCACCTTTTCCAACCCCGATCGGTTCTCGAAGCCGGGCTGCGGGGTGGTCATCACCGTCTGCAAGCCCTCGGGGGTGAAGACCTCGAGCCCAAGCTCGACGATCTCGTGGGTCTGGACCAGGACGTTCGCGACCCAGCGGTTGGACGGCAGCTGATTGTTGTCCTCCCAGCGCTGGATCGTGCGGGCGCTGACATCGAGCAGGCGGCCCATGCGCTCACGGGAGATGCCGAGCTTGGCGCGGACGTCGGCGACGCTGATCGATGCGTCGCCCGCGCGCGGGTCATGGGATGGGGTGGGCGTGTGACGGTGGGTGGACGTCGCCATGATGCTCTCCTTGCCGGTGACAAATGTCCGGACAAGATGAGTGTAGCAGGCGCCATCGTCCACCGTGCGCGGGGCCGCTATGATGAGGGCAGACAGGGGACCGAGATCGCGTCACGCTACGTGGAGTGCTGCACCCTATGGGCAAGAAACACACGACCGCCGAGGAGCGGGCGCGCAAGCGCGCTCGGGAGCTCCGCGGCTTCGTCCAACACGCCGGGGCCTTCTTCTCCGTCGGGCTCTTCTTCCTGATCATCAATCTCCTGACCGACCCGGGGAATTGGTGGTTTTACTGGCCCCTGCTGCCGTGGGGTATCGGGCTCACGATCCATGGCTGGAACGTACTCTGGGAGCACCGGCTCTTCGACGATGACTGGGAGGATCGCCAGGTCGCGAAGCGGCTCGCGCGCGACGCGGCGCAGGCACGGGCAAAGGCGCCCAGGCCGGCCTCCGGCACGCCGGAGCTTGGCGAGATCACGGCTCGCGCCGCCGGCCTGATCGATGGCATGCGCGCCAGCGCGCGGCAGATCCCGAAGCCGGATGCCCGGCGCCAGGCGCTCGACGTCTGTGCGGCGGCCGATCAGGTGCTGTCGGCGGTCGGTGACAATCCGACGGAGGTGGCCCTCGCGCGTGATTTCCTGAACCGCTATCTGGAGCCCGCGAGCACGATCATCACCGACTACGCCCGGCTGGCGAGCCGGAACGTGCCGTCGGCGCAGCCGACGCTGGCGCAGGTCGAGGAGCACGACCTGCCGCTGCTGACGACGAAGATGAACGAGCTCTACGACCGCCTCCACCGGGGGAGTCTCATCGACCTCGAGGTGGCGCGCGAGATGCTGAGTCTCGATGTCGCGGACTGGGGGCTGGAGGAGATCGGGCCGGCGACGAAGCCGGCCGAAGGCTCGCGGGATCGCCCGGTCGCCTCGGGGTAGGTCGCGACCGGTATTGTCGTGAGCACGAGAACGGGCGGGACCATGCGGTCCCGCCCGTTTGCCTGTGGGTGACCTACCGACGCCTACGCGACCGGGGTGGCGACGTTCTCAGGCGAGACAGGCTCGGCGAGGTAGACCTTGACGTTGGTCTTGTCGCCGTCCTTCTCGAGGATCGCGATGCCCGTGTAGCCGGAGTCGTTCACCGGGCGGAGGGCGATGGCCAGCTTGTCGTCGACCACCACACCGCCGATCTCGCCACAGGCGATGTAGTTCTGGATGTTCTCGTCGCTCTCATGCGCGTTGATCGAGTACGCCGAGGCGAGCATGTCATCCAGCGACATGTCCACGTCGGTCTCGGAGTAGAGGACGCGCTGCGCCGTCAGGACGCCTTGCGGCTCATTGGCGTTCTCGTCGTCGCTCTCGTTGAGCCTGGGCTCGATGTTGTCCAGGGGCTGCGTCGGGTTGGGGTCCAGCTCGTCGCAGGTACCAACGTGGATATGGGCCGGGTGGGAGACGTCCGGCTGCGCCTGCTGATCCTGCGCCAGGGCGACCCCCGCGCCACCGACCGCGATGCTGCCGGCGAGGATTGCGCCGAGGGTAAGCGACTTGAGCGTATCAAGACGGGACATGCTCTCTCCTCCTGAGCCTCTCCGGGCCCCTGATCGATTCGCTGGTCCCTGCCGCCAGGGATCACGTGTACCACCCACCAAGGCAATACGTGTGCCAGCGATGTCTGTCCCGGCGGCGAGGGTGCGGGCCCTCCCCACGCGCGGGCGGGATGGGGTGATTCCCAGAAGGCCACGTTTCGGGTGTCGAGGGTTGTCGGCAGGGTGGGGCGGCACCGTGAGGCCGGCCCACCGCCTGCAGCTGCGGGCCGCAGGGGCGCTCGCAGGGGCGCTCGCAGGGGCAGGGCCGACCGTACGATGGGGACCGATTGCGCCGTCGGCCCGGGGCTAGCGGATGGCGGCGACGTCGGCGCTGATCATGGTCTGGTAGCCGAAGGTAGTGCGCTCGACGGCGAGGTCGAAGGCGCGGCCGAAGACGTGGAGGCCGGCGACGTCGACGCGGGTCCAGTCGTCGGGCAGGCAGGGCTGGGCGACGATGCCGCGGTGCTCGGGGTCCGGCTGGAGGCCGAGCAGGGTGCGGACCGCGAGCAGGCCGGCGCCGGCTGCCCACGCCTGCGGGCTGCAGCTGACCGGGTAGTTGACCGGGCCGAGGCCGTTGTTGGTGTTCGGGAAGCCGCAGTAGAGCTCGGCGAGGCGGTAGGTCGGCGCGCCGATGGTGAGCGCCAGCAGGCCCATGGCGAGGTCGCGCGCTTGCTCCTCGTGACCGTAGGCCTGGAGGCCGGCCATGGCGAGGCTGGAGTCGTGCGGCCAGATGCTGCCGTTGTGGTAGCTCATCGGGTTGAAGGTCGCCATGAAAGCGCTCAGCGTGCGGATGCCCCAGCCGGAGTTGAGCTCGGGCATGGCCATGCGGTCGGCGACCTGGGCGGCGCGTTCGGCGCTCGGCAGACCGCAGAAGAGCAGGTGGCCGGGGTTCGAGCTGATGGCGTCGACCGGCCGCTTGTGCCCATCGAGGGCCTGCGCGTAGTACTCTTCGTCCTCCATCCAGAAGCCGCGCTCGACCGTCTCGCGGATCTTCTCGGCCCGCGCCCGGAGCTCGCGCGCCCAGGCGTCGTCGCCCCGCAGGCGGACGGCTTCGCTGAGCCAGGCGTAGGCGGCGTAGACGTAGCCCTGGACCTCGACCAGCGCGATCGGTCCCTCGACCTCGCGCCCGTCGGCGAAGTGGAGCGAGTCGCCGCTGTCCTTCCAGCCCTGCTGGGCGATGTGCGACATGTCCTGCTGGATGCCGGAGTACTCGATCAGGCCGTCGCCGTCGAGGTCGCCGTCGGTCTCGATCCAGGCGAGCGCCCGGCGCGCGTTGCCGAGCAGGCTGTCGAAGAGCTCGTCGTCGCGGTGCCAGAGGTAGTGCTGGGCGAGGACCATGACGAAGAGCGGCGTGGAGTCGATGGAGCCGTAGTAGGGCGTGTGCGGGATCTGGCCGGTGCGCGCCATGTCGCCGTAGCGCATCTCGTGGAGGATCTTGCCGGGCTGCTCCTCGCGCCAGGGGTCGTTCGTGGTGCCCTGGAGCGCGGCGAGCACGCGAAGGGTGGCGGCGACGCGGTCCGGGTAGGCGTGCATCGTCTGCAGGGCGACGATGAGGCTGTCGCGGCCGAAGGGGGCGATGAACCAGGGGATGCCCGCCGCCGGGATGTTGCCATCCGGGAAGGTGGTCTGGAGCATCGCGAGGTCCTGGTCGCACTGGGCGATGAAGTCGTTGAAGGCGACCGATGGCGTCTGCACGGTGACGTGCGGCCTGAAGCCCGGACCGAGCTCGGCGGAGTTGGCGCTCATGAGCGGGGCGCCCAGCGGCTTCGGGGCGATCCGGATCTCGATCGTCGTCGTGTCCTCGCGGTGGAGGTCGAGATGGTAGCGCAGCGTCGCGCCGCTGTCCGTGTCGTTGGCCGCGTGGGGCCTGATCTCTGCCGGAGGCGTGCTCGTGATGACGGTCGAGATGACCTGATCGTCGCTGCTGCGGGCCGCCAGGGTGACGCCGCCGTCGGAGGGGACCGCGGGGAAGGGCATGGCCCGCTGGCGGGGCGTCATGCCGCGGACGTCGAACATGTCGCGGAAGTCGGCATCGACGTCGATCGCCAGGATGCCGCTGATCGGGAAGGTGGCGAAGTTGCGGATCGTCAGCGTCACGGTGAGCGCGGTGTCGAGCTTTACCTCCTGCCGGATGAGGATGGTATGGGGAACGATGCCCTCTTCGAGATGCTTGAGGAGCGGGTTGGTGCCGGAGATGACGATGGCCTCCGGCGAGGGTGACTGGATATCCAGGATCTGCATCGCCTCGCCCTTGAAAGTCAGGGCAAAGGCATTCAGGAACCGGGTATCGCGGACGTACAAGCCGGCCTCGTGCATGTTGTCGTGTTGCGGCGAGCGACCGACAAGGCAGAGCTCGTTGTTCTTGGCCAGCAGATCGAGATCAAACATGGATGCCCCTTCGGCAGACGGTGGTGCGGTGATGAACGTGGGTGGTGAGGTGACCGGGCGGAGCCATGCGCGGCGGCTCTCCCGCCCCGCCGGGCACAACGTTGCCAGCGATGGGTCATCGCCGGCCGGCATGAAAAGGATACTCCTCCTGTCTCGAAGATGTGGGGCGGCGGGTTGCGCGTGCCTTGGTATAGGGCTTGCTGTGAAGGGGGTGAATCACCTGGGGTGCCAACCTCATCCTGTCCAACTGCGACGCGGCCGGGCAACGGGCACAACGAGCACATCTGCTGGCACGGCCGCCGCGAACGCGGGCCGCGATGGGTTGGCATGGGTGACGTGAGTTACGTCAGAGACCCCCAAAGGAGGGCGGTATGAGGACACCGTTGTTGGCACGCGCGCATTCTCGCCGGACGTTCGTCAAGGGCGCGGCCGGGATCGCCGGGGCGGCGGCCTGGGCCGGCTACCTGCGAGACACCTCGGTCATCGCGGCCCAGGCATCCGGCGAGGTGCGGCTTTCCGGGCCAACGGCCTCCCCTGAGGAGGAGGACCTGCTCCGGCAGGTGCTGGACACCTTCGCCACGCAGTTCCCGGACGTGAAGGTCAACTACCAGCCCGTTCCCGCCGACTACCTCGTGAAGCTGCAGACCGATATCGCCGCCGGCAACGCGGCGGACGTCTTCTACATCAAGAACGAGTTCTCGCAGGACTTCATGTCGCGCGATGTACTGCTCGCGATCGACGATTACATGGCGGCGGACAATGTCAATCCGGCCGATTTCTACGAATCCTTGCTGAACGCCTTTAAGTGGCAGGGGAAGACCTACGGATTGCCCAAGGACTGGTCGCCGCTCGGCATGGTCTACGACACCGAGGCGCTCCAGAACGCCGGTGTCGAGCCGCCGACGACGTGGGACGAGCTGAAGAGCGCCGCCAAGGCGATCACCGACGCAAGTGGCCAGCCGGCGATCGTGCTCGACGCCGCGCTCGATCGGTTCATCATGTTCCTCTACCAGGCGGGCGGAAACGTCACCAACGCCGACGTCACCCAGATCACGCTGGACCAGCCGCCGGCAAAGGACGCGCTGGACATGTACTACGGGCTGTATAGCGACGGGCTGTCGGCCTCGTCGGCCGATGTCGGCGCACAGTGGCCGGGCGACGCGTTCGCGCAGGGGCTGGCGTCGATCGTCTTCGAGGGCAACTGGATGTTCCCGTTCCTGAAGACCAACGCGCCGGACAAGAAATACGGCATCGCCGAACTGCCGGCCGGCACGCAGAAGGGTACCCCGGCGTTCACGAACTCCTACTCGATCTTCAAGGGATCCAAGAACCCGGACGCGGCGTGGGTGCTCGTCAACTACCTGACTGGCCCCGAGGGCATGGCGACGTGGACCTCGCTCGGCCTCGCGATGCCGGCACGGCCGGGGCTGGCCGAGGACTGGCTGAAGCAGTACCCGGACCGCAAGCCCTATCTGGACAGCGGCGAGTACGCGACCGCCGTGCAATACGGTCCCGGCGGGCAGAAGTTCAACGATGACGCGAACGCCGTCCTGCAGTCGTTGTACGCCGGGCAGGTGGACACCGCCGAGGCGCAGACGCAGCTGACGGACGCGGCGACGAATGACCTGACGCTGACGGGAACGGCCTCACCGGAGGCGTCGCCGGTGTCGTGAGTGAGCGCACACCCGTCAGGATGCGCGGCTACGACGGCCAGGCGGCCTAAGCCGGGCACGGCGACGGGACGACCCATTCGACGTCGCTCAGGGCAGGCTCCTGGATGCGCATGACCGGCGATCACGTCCGTAGGGGACCCGTTCGCTGTGCTCAGGGCAAGCGCATTGGATGCGCGTAACACGGCGTTTCCGACCACGGCCCGCGCATCCAATGCCATTCCCGTGCGCAACCGCCCGTGCGTGACTCGGAAATACAGTGCGGGTGGGTCGCGCAACGGGGGAGGGCATTGACCGCGCGTTTCGCTGGGTGGTCGTTTGGGCGCCGAGCGCGGTCAATCCCCCGGCCAAGGGCCCGCCCGGGTGAGTTCCCCGCCGGGAACGAAAAGCGAATGGCTCGCCTGGCCGAACCCGGAGGGTGAGAAGCGGAGCGAGCCCTTCGCTGCTCGCCCTGCGGGCTCGGCCATGGCGACCCCTTCGCTTCCCGGCCGAGCCGCAGGCGAGAAGCGGTAGCGGGCCTTCGGCTTCGCCTCGGCCGGGCGAGCCTTTCCCTACGGAACGGGGCGCAACGCCGGCCACGCGATGATGGTGTTGCGCGTGCCCTCATCGTCGCGGGCAAGGAGGTGGGACGGATGGTGGCGATTGCCAGGCGGCGGCGCTCACG
>DATLHE010000190.1:0-8907 GCA_035540335.1 Thermomicrobiales bacterium
CACGGCGGTGATCCTCAAGGCGATCGACCTGACGATCGGGCTCCGGGTGCCGGAGCAGGACGAGGTGCTTGGTCTCGACTCCTCGCAGCACGGCGAGCTGGCGTACCGGATCTAGGTAATCGATGGGCGGGGATCTGCCCCGCCCGACACCCAGGGAGGGATTGACGATGTTGCTGATAGCGTTTCTCTGCTTCGCGGTGCTGGTGTTGGCGTGGTTGATGGCTCCCGGCAAGCCGATCGCGCTCTCCTCGATGGTCCACAGAGAGCGGGTCGACACGGTCCCGGCCGACGTCGAGATGCAGCACTGATCGAGTGCGCGAAGTACCCCGGCCATGACAGGCTGGGGTACTCGTGTCTGGGAGCGGCGGGCGTTTGATATGCCGCTGCGCGGCATGGGGCGCACACTCGATGAGGTGCGCCGCTACGGCGATGGCAGGGGCGCCTGGATGTCGTAGCCGCGCACCCCGAAGAGTGTGCGCCCATTGGCCAGGAGGGCCACGTCAGAGCCGGGCACAAGACCCGGCGCTACATGGATAAGCAGCCTTCCCAGCTGCGACCGGTGGTGGCCCTTTCGCGTTATGGCCGGCGATGCTCCGTGATCGCGCCCGCCGCGTCGACGGTCAGCGCGGTGTCGGCCATGCCGATGAACAGCCCGTGGTCGACGACCCCGGTGAGCGCCTTGAGCGCCGCCGCCAGCGTCGCCGGGTCGAACTGATGGTCGTCCGGCCACGCGCAGTCGACGATGTAGTGCCCGCCGTCGGTGAGGTAGGCTGTTCCCCCATCGATCCTCCGCAATCCGGGCGCGAGACCGAGCGCCGCGATCGCCTCCGCAGTGTGCGTCCACCCCGTCGGCACGATCTCGACCGGCAGCGGCATGCGGACGCCGAGACGATCCACCAGCTTCTCGTCGGTGGCGATGATCAGGTAGCGGTCTGCCCGCCGGGCGACCAGCTTCTCGAACAGCAGCGCCCCGCCGCGCCCCTTGACGAGGTTCAGCGCCGGGTCGATCTCGTCCGCGCCGTCGATGCAGAGGTCGAGGCGGTCGATCTCCGCCAGCTCCTTGAGCGGGATGCCGAAGGAGCGGGCGAGCTCCGCCGTGCGGAACGACGTCGCCACGCCGGTGATGCTCAATCCTCCGCCCACGCGCGCGCCGAGCGCTTGGACCATCGCCTCGGCCGTCGAGCCGGTGCCGAGGCCGACGAGCATGCCGTCCTCGATGCGCCCGGCGGCGGCGCCGCCGAGCCGGGTGAGGCGGTCGTCAACCATCCCGACGCTCCAGGTTCGTCGCGGCCGCCTCATCGACGAGCCACAGCAGCGAGCCGTCCCGGGGTCGGATCACCTGCGACGGCAGCGTGTCGATCTGCTCCTCGCCGTCGAGCACGCGGTGCAGCGTCTCCGACTTGCCGGCGCCGCCGACGAGGAAGACGACCGACGTGGCCGCGTTGGCGAGCGCGGGGCCGAAGGTGACGCGCGTGGCGTCCAGCTTCTCGACGCGATGCGCAAGGGTCAGCGACGTCGTGTCGCGGATGGCGGCGGTGCCGGGGAAGAGCGAGAGCGTGTGCCCGTCGTCGCCCATGCCGAGGAAGATGAGATCGAAGACCGGGACGCCCTGCGCGACGCCGCTGATCTCGCGGATGAGCCGCTCGTAGCGCTCGGCGGACACGGCCGGGTCGGCTCCGGGCTCGGTCTCCCAGGGATGGACGTTCTCGGAGGGCACCGGCACGGATTCGAGGAAGGTGCGCAGCGCCTCGCCGGCGTTGCTCTGGCTGTCCGCGAGCGGCACCCAGCGCTCGTCGCCCCAGAAGATCTGCAACGCGCCCCAGTGGACGCGGGCGGCATAGTCGTCGGATGCCAGCAGCTCGCCCATCTTCTTCGGCGTGGAGCCGCCGGAGAGCGCGACGAGCGCTTGCCGCGACTCGGCGTGGGCCTCCGCCGCCACCGTGATCAACGTCTCGGCGGCCATGCGTGCCAGCGCGTCGCCATCGGCGACGACGATCACCTCGCCGCGCTCGCCATAGTCAATCGTCTTCCGGTCGGTCACGGGCACACTCCTGATGAAAGGGCGCACGGAGCAGAGTCTCCGTGCGCCCGCACAACGGCCAATGGGTGCGTGATTACGGCAGCAGGCGCGTCGCGAACCGGATCGCGTCCTCGAAGATGCGGTCAGGCCCGAAGCGCTGGAGTTCCTCGCCCACCATCTCGACGTTCTCCGGACGCCGCGCGTAGACCATCCGGCTCACCAGCGGCGCATTCGCGGTCTCGGAGCTGGTGATCAGGTCGTCCATGTCGGTGCGCTCGATGCGAAAGGTGCCCTCGGCCTCGCCGATGGCAATGATCTCCACGCTGCGCAGCGAGAAGCGGGCCTCTCGGCTCTGGTCCGGTACGAGCCGGAGCTGGATGTCGCGGCGTCGACCGCCGTCCTTGGCCTGCAGCGGCGCGGTCCAGCCGCCCGCCCGGCGCTGCTCCAGCGGCTCGATGATCTCCCAGCCGAGACGACTGGCCAGCCAGCCGACGGTGAGCAGCGCCGCGGCGAAGCCGGAGGATTGGTCGCGCCGGGTCTGCGCGTAGGCGATGGTGATCTGGCTGATCGTGCCGAGGCAGGGCTGGACGTTGGGCGGGTCGAAGAACTGCGCGATGAGCTGCCGCCACGGCGCGAGCCGCAACCAGGTGAAGTCGCCCATCCAGGGGTCATCCTCGTCGTCGAGCAGGCTCCGCATCTGGGCGACGGCGGTTGCCTCGTTGCCGAGTTGGGCGCTGTCGACGATCAGGCGGTCGACGATCTCGACGAGGTCCTGGAAGATCGGGCTGTTGGCGAAGTCGCCGCTCGGCCACCACAGGAACGTCGGCAGCTCGGAAACGAGCAGTGGCGCAACAAGGCTCGCGAGGTGGCCCGAAACCTTGGGGTCAGCGTTGATCGTGATCGTTTCGAAGCGGAACGCCGGCTGGTCCGCCTCGCGGTAGCCCTCGTTGAGCTGGACATGGACGTCCCATGCGTATTCGCGTTGCTCATCCCGCTCGGTGACGAAGATGATCGTCCGCGAGGGCAGGAAGTCGCGCAGGTGCGAGATCGTGTCCGTGATCAGGTCGGCGTGCTGCCGGTTGTCGGCGACCGCGATCAGATTGAGCGTGTTCGCCCGCATCAGTTCGCCGCCGCCCAGGTGCGAGTCGGCCACCATCTCGCCGGGCGCGTTGCCGCCGTGGCGCGGCCCACCGACCTCGACCCAGAGGCGCGTCAGCTCATCGTGAATCGCGCCCGTGTCGAGCGCGTCGGTCTGCCACGAGGTGGCGAGCACCGGTTTGGTTTCGGATATCTGCGACATGGTTCTGGTTGACCTCTTCCGGCTGGCCACGCATCGCCGACCGCGGCCCGGGGCCGCGACGGGCGGACACAAGGTCCGCCCCTACCACGCGAGGCAGGCGCTACGGGCGACGCCACTCGCGGTTCTCGCGGCGGAGCATCGCATCCGCCCGGCTGGGACCCCACGTGCCGGATTCGTAGGGGTAGACCGGCTGCGCGTACTCGTCCCACGCGTTCAGGATCGGCTGCATCAGCGCCCAGGCGGTCTCCACCTCATCGCGGCGGGCGAAGAGCGTCGGGTCGCCGAGCATCGCGTCGAGCAGCAGGCGCTCGTAGGCGTCCGGCCCGGCCTCGCCGAACGAGGAGCCGTACAGGAAGTCCATGCGGACTGGCCGCAGCTGCGTCGAGGGGCCCGGCACCTTGGCGGCGAACTTGAGGGCGATGCCCTCGTCCGGCTGGATGCGCATCGAGATGACGTTCGGGGACAGATCGAGCTCGCCGACCGACTGGAACATCAGGTGCGGCACGTGCTTGAACTGGATCGCGATCTCCGTCACCCGTCGCGGGAGCCGCTTGCCGGTGCGGAGGTAGAACGGCACGCCGGCCCAGCGCCAGTTGTCGATGCCGAGCTCCATCGCCACGTAGGTCTCAGTGCGCGAGCCCGGGCGGACGCCCTTGTCGTCGCGGTAGGCGTCGACCTTGCGGCCGCCGACGTAGCCCTCCTCGTACTGCCCGCGCACGGTCCGGGCGGCGACCTCGTCACCGGTCGGCGGCACGACGGCGCGCAGCACCTTCACCTTCTCGTCGCGGAGCGCGTTGCCGTTGAAGAGCGCCGGCGGCTCCATCGCGATCACGGCGAGCAGCTGCAGGATGTGGCTCTGGACCATGTCGCGCAGCGCGCCGGAGTCCTCGTAGTAGCCGCCGCGGCCCTCGACGCCGATCGACTCGGCGACGGTGATCTGGACGTGGTCGACAAACTGCCGGTTCCAGACCGGCTCGAAGAGGATGTTGGCGAACCGGAAGGCGAGGACGTTCTGGACCGTCTCCTTGCCGAGGTAGTGATCAATCCGGTAGATCTGCCGCTCGGAGAAGACACGGCCGATCTCGGCGTTCAGGGCGCGGGCGGTCTCGATGTCGCGGCCGAACGGCTTTTCGACGACGATCCGGTTCCAGCTGTCCGGCTTGTTGTAGTAGATGTCCTGCCGCTGGGCGAGCCCGGAGGCGCCGAGGTGGCGGATGATCGGCGCGTAGAACTTCGGCGACGTGGCGAGATAGAAGAGCCGGTTGCCGTGGGCGCGCCGCTCCTCGTCGATGTGGTCCAGCCGCTCCTTCAGCTCGGTATAGACCGTGTCGCTGTCGAAGTCGCCGCGCACATAGAAGAGCCCCTGGGCGAAGAGGTCCCATGCCTCGTCGGTGACCGGCGCGCGGGCGCCCTCCTCGGCCGCCTTGCGCATCTCGGCGCGGAACGTCTCGTCGTCCCAGTCGCGGTGCGAGACGCCGACGATCGAGAAGCCTTCCGGCAGCGGATGGCCGACGGCGAGATCATACAGCGATGGCATGAGCTTGCGGGCGGTGAGGTCGCCGGTCACGCCGAAGATCACCATCACGCAGGGGGCGGGCACGCGCTCCAGGCGCAGGCCGGCGCGGAGCGGGTTGGTGGTCTGCTCCGTCATGCGGTCGGTGAGGTCGAACTGATGCCCAACGTGATCGACGTCCACGAGCCCCGCCGCGCCGTCCGTGGCGAAGTCGTAAGAGGTTGAATCGGTGGGGCGCTGTTTCTGCTGAGACATTCTTTGCCCTGTCATGTCGGCATGGATGGCGGCGCGGCGTCTCGCGCCGTCGCTGACCTGCAGCCCTGCAAGCCCGGTGCCGCGCCGTGCGGCACGGTGGGGAAGACGAACAGGTTGCCGGGCGCCGGCGCGGCGGTGGGCGGGCGCCCGGGACGATGCGCTACTCGGTGATGGACATCCACTCGGTGTGGAAGGTGCCCTCACGGTCGGTGCGCTGATAGGTATGGGCGCCGAAGTAGTCGCGCAGCCCCTGGATCAGGTTGGCCGGCAGGCGTGTCTGCCGGAAGGTGTCGATGTAGTTGAGCGCCGAGCTCATCGCCGGCATTGGGATGCCGAAGGCAATGCCCGTCTGGAGCGCCGTGCGCAGGTCCTGCGAGCCGGCGTTGACCTCGTCGGCGAAGATGGGCGCCAGCATCAGGTTCTCGAGCTCCGGATCGTCCTTGTAGGCCTGCATGATCGGGTCGAGCAGCTTGGCGCGGATGATGCAGCCGGCCTTCCAGATGCGCGCCAGCTCGGAAAGGTTCAGGTTCCACTGGTACGTCTCCGACGCCACCCGCAGCAGGGCCATGCCCTGCGCGTAGGAGGAGATCTTGGCGACGTACAGCGCGTTCTCGAGCGCGTCGATCAGCTTGTCGCGCGCGGGCGCGTCCGGCAGCGGAATCGAGTCCGAGCCGGGGCCGTAGAGCACCTTGCTGGCGCGCTGGCGACTTCCGGCGAAGGACGAGAGGCTGCGGGCGATCACGGCGGCGTCGATCACGGGGATCGGCGTGCCGAGCTCATAGGAATTCTGGCTGGTCCAGCGGCCGGTGCCCTTCTGCGCGGCCTGGTCGGCGATGACGTCGACCAGCGGCTTGTCGGTCAGCGGGTCGACATACTTGAGCACCTTGCCAGTGATCTCGACGAGGAACGAGGCCAGCTTGCCCTCGTTCCAGCGAGTGAAGACCTCGCCGATCTCGGACGCCGTCATACCGAGTGCCCGGCGCATGACATCGTACGTCTCGGCGATCAGCTGCATGTCGCCGTATTCGATGCCGTTGTGGATCATCTTGACGTAATGGCCGGAGCCGCCGGGGCCGATGTACGTGACGCAGGGGCCGGAGTCGGACTTCGCCGCGATGGCGACGAGCATCGGCTCCAGCGCGTCGTAGGCGTCCTTCGGGCCGCCTGGCATCAGGCTCGGGCCCCAGAGCGCGCCCTCCTCGCCGCCGGAGACGCCCATGCCGACGAAGTGGAAGCCATTGTCCGCCACCTCGCGGGAGCGCCGCTCGGTGTCGGTGAAGAGCGAGTTGCCGCCATCGATGAGGATGTCACCGGGCTCGAGATAGGGCGCCAGCTCGGCGATCACGGCATCGACCGGTGAGCCCGCCTTGACCATCAGCAGGATGCGGCGGGGCCGCTCCAGCGCGGCGACGAACTCCTCGATGTCGTACGTGCCGAGGATCGACGTGTCCTTGGCACGCTCGGCCATGAACTCCTTCGTGCGGGCGGCGGTGCGGTTGAAGACAGCGGGGGCGAAGCCGTTGCGCTCGATGTTCAGCGCCAGGTTCTCTCCCATGACCGCGAGACCAACGACGCCGACATGGCGCCCGCCCTGAGCCTCAGTGCTCATATGTGGTGATCCTCACTCCCCAGTGCCGGCCACCGGGGAGCGCTCGCGCGGCTTTCCGGAGAGCGCTCCCACGCGGCCTGTGATGGATGTCTCGTCGTGGCGCGCGGCCCGGACCGGGCTAGTTGCCGACCGCGCCGGCCAGCGCGCTGCGCTTGGATTCTACGCCCTCCAGCAAGTCGTCGTACGAGTGGATGAACGCCTCGATGCCCTCGTCCTCGAGCTGGCGGGTGATGTCGTCGATCTCGATGCCGACGCTGGCGAGGTCCGCGATCACCTGATGGGCGCCCGCGTAGTCGGTGTCGACCGTGCGCTTGACGGTGCCGTGGTCGAGGAAGGCCTCCATCGTCGTGATCGGCATGGTGTTCACGGTGTGCGGGCCGATCAGCGTCTCAACGTAGAGGATGTCGCTGTACGCCTTGTTCTTGGTGCCGGTGCTGGCCCACAGCGGGCGCTGCACCTTGGCGCCGGCATCGGCCAGCGGCGCGAACTCGGCGGAGCCGAAGAGCTTCTCGAACGTCTCGTAGGCCAGCTTGGCGTTGGCGACCGCGACCTTGCCCTTGAGGCCGTTGATCACGCCCGCGTCGCCGCCGGCGGCCAGCTTCTCGTCGAGCTTCTTGTCGGCCAGCGTGTCGACGCGGCTGACGAAGAACGACGCCACCGAGGCGATCGTGTCGATGTGCAGGCCCTGCTCGTGCCGCGCATGCAGCGCCTTGATGTACGCCCGCGCCACCCGCTCGTAGTTCTCGAGTGAGAAGAGCAGTGTGATGTTGATATTGATGCCCTCGGTGAGCAGCGCCTCGATCGCGGGGACGCCCTCGGCCGTGCCGGGCACCTTCACCATCAGGTTCGGGCGGTCGACGGCCTTCCAGAGCGTGCGGGCGTTGTCGAGCGTGCCCTCGGTGTCGCGGGCCAGGCTCGGCAGCACCTCGATCGAGACGAAGCCGTCCTCGCCGCCGCTCTCGTCATAGATCGGGCGGAAGAGGTCGCAGGCGTCCTGGATGTCCTTGACGGCGACCGTCTGGAAGATCTCGGCGGCGCTCTTGCCGTCGCCGAGCAGCGCCTTGATGTCCTCGTCGTAGGCGGTCCCGCCCGCGATCGCCTTCTGGAAGATCGTCGGGTTGGATGTCACGCCGCGGATGCCGACTTCGTCGATGCGCTGCTTGAGCGCGCCGGACTCCAGCATCTGGCGGCTGATGTCGTCCTGCCAGACGCTCTGGCCTTCCTTCAGCAGGGCCTTGATCGTGTTCGCCATAGCTTTACTCACCTTTCCGTGCGGGATGCCAGGGATCGTCTACCTGAGCCTACGAATGGCCCATGTGACCGGATGGCGCGGCGCCCGCCGCCTGGCCCTCCTGGAAGTCCTTGTCGAGTTCGTCGGCGAGGTCTGTCTGCCCGAGCAGCCGCAGCACGGTGGCGGCCACGTGCTCCTTCGTGAAGCCGAAGTGCTTGAGGACCTCCTTGCCGGGGCCGGAGGCGCCGAATGTGTCGATGCCGACGTGCGCGCCCTTGTCGCCGGTGTAGCGGGCCCAGCCGAGCGTCGTCCCGGCCTCGACGGACACGCGCGGCGTGCCCTCGGCGCCGAGCACGGACGCCTTGTAGGCTTCGTCCTGCGCATCGAACAGCTCCCAGCTCGGCATCGAGACGACGCGCGCCTGGACGCCGTGCTCGGCCAGCAGGTCGCGCGCCAGCACCGCAAGCTCCACCTCGGAGCCGGTAGCCAGCAAGACGACGTCCGGGTCGTTTTCGGTGTCGCTGAGGATGTAGCCACCCTGGCGGACATCGCCCTTCGCGCCGCTGCGATCGAGGATCGCCAGATCCTGGCGCGAGAGCATCAGTGTCGTGGCGGTCTTGCTCTCCAGCGCCACCTGCCATGCCTCGCGCGTCTCGTTGGCGTCGGCCGGGCGCAGCACCGTCAGACCGGGGATCAGCCGCAGCGACATCGTGTGCTCGACCGGCTCGTGCGTCGGGCCATCCTCGCCGACGGCGATGCTGTCGTGCGTGAAGACGAAGATCGAGTGCAGGTGGCTGAGAGCGGCGAGGCGGATCGACGGCCGGCAGTAGTCGGAGAAGACGAGGAAGGTCGACCCGAACGGGATGACGCCGCCGTGGGCCGCGAGGCCGTTGACGATGCCGCCCATGCCGTGCTCGCGAATGCCGAAGTGGACGTTGCGGCCGGCGTAGCTCCAGCCGCCGCCGGAGGCGCCCTGGAC
>DATLHE010000191.1:0-3522 GCA_035540335.1 Thermomicrobiales bacterium
CCCACGCCATCCTGCCCCGTCTCCTCTAACGCCTCCGCGACGAGCTCCACCGGATCCTCGTCCTCCTGCTCGTCGAGCAGGAACCACGGGCTCAGCATCTTCCCGAACGATCGGATCGCCCGGTCGAACCGCGCCCGGCTCAGCGGCAAGCCCTCCGCGGGCTCATGCCCGTTGAGCACCCAGTCGATATCGAGCCCCGCGATCCGCTCCAGCGACCGCTCCCACGTCAGCGCCGCCAGCGCCCACAGCCGCAGATCCGCCCCGTTCAGGCTCTTCATCGCCCCACCGACCGTATCGCCGGCAAAGAGCACCGTGTGCCCGTCGATCTCGCCCAACAGGCAGACGGACCCGTCCGTGTGCCCGGGCGTGTGGTGGACCACCAGCGTGCCGTCGCCGGCCGCGATCGTCTCGCCGTCCGCCAGCGGCACACAGTGCTCCGCCAGCAGCGGCACGAACGGGTTGCGGTAGAGGTAGTTGGCGTTCCGGTAGGGGTCGCTCTCCAGCACCAGCGGCCAGTCGTCGGGGTGGATGTGCAGGCGCAGCGTGGGGTGCAGGAGGCGGAGGTCGTGAAAGCCCTGGATGTGATCGCAGTCGCCGTGGGTGGCGATGATCCGCGTAAGGTCCGAAACCGCGACGCCGAGCTGGTCCAGGTTCCGGAGCAGGTGAGGAATGGCGCGGCGACTGCCGCAATCGATGAGCGTGGGTGATCGACCAGTGACCAGATAGATGTTTCCGCTGTCGCGGTGGGGGAACTCGGCGTAGACGATATAGAGATGGGGGGACAACTGCTTCGGTGCAGTGAGCCACGTCATTGTCGTGCCTTGTCACGCATGTGCCACCGGATCGAGGTATCGAGGGGTCTAGTACTTCCATTGTAGGAAGCGATTCTCACCGCGTAAAGACAAGCGGCTCTATTTCGTGGATTTCACATGTCGCCGGGGTACGTGATCGTCGTGCCCGCCACCCGCGCCCATGGCGTCAGCGCGTGCGGGCGGACGCTCGTCGCGCTGATGATGTCCAGCACCCGGACTCCGCGCGCCAGCAGCGCGTCGCCCACCAGCGAGCGATGGCAGCGCCACGGCACCGCCTCCGCGCACATGATCGCCGTCGTCCGCTCCACGGCGAGCGTGACCAGCTGGTCGACACCCGCCGCGAACGCGTCCGTCTGCATGTAGTCGGCGTAGCCGCGGAACGAGAGATTGCGCCAGGCGGTGTTGATGGAGTCCGGCGTCGTGCGCCGCCGCCCGCCGAGCGCCGGCAGGGCGCGGTAGGCGATCCCGGCACCGGCGAGGCTCGCCGCCAGCGCGTCGTGCCAATACTGCGGGTTGCGGCGCGATTTGGGTATTGTCCGGATGTCCGCCAGCAGCCCCACCCCGTTCCGGCGCAGGAGATCGAGGAACTCCTCGATCGGCCGCGTCGAATGTCCGATCGTGTACACCGTGGTCGTCGTGCTGGCGCGGTACGTGCTCCCTGTCGCATCGTGCATGACCAGGCCACTGCACGAAAGGGTCCAAAACATAATGGCGCCACGGGAATCGCCCGATTCCCGCCCCGCCGTGCGAGCGTAATAATGGGAAGAGCTCACCGTGAACGCGGTAGTGGACTACCTGATGCAGGACGGTATCCCCCTGCTCGACAAGACGATCCGGACGGCGATCGTCTATCTCGTCCTGCTCGTCGGCATGCGTCTCGCCGGCAAGCGCGAGCTCGGCGAGATGAGCACGTTCGATTTCGTGCTGATACTGCTGCTCGCCAGCGCCGTCGAGACCAGCATCCAGGCCGGTGACGAGTCGGTCTTCGGCGGGCTCTTCGCCTTCGTCCTGCTGCTGGCATTCAACAAGATCTTCGCCTGGGTCAACTTCCATTTTCCGAAGATGCGTCCTGTGCTGGAAGGCGACGCGGTCGAGCTCGTCCGCGACGGCGAGTTCGTCGGTGAAAACCTTCGCAAGGAACTCATCAGTCAGGACGAGATCCGGATGATGGTCAAGCAGAACGACATCGACGGCATCGAGGACGTCGCGAGCTTCGTCCTCGAGGTCGACGGCACCGCCTCCATCACGCGCAAGGGCGACACGCCGGAGCTTGCCGCGATCAAGGACATCCGCGCCCGCCTCGACGCACTGGAGGCCCACCTGCGCGGGGCGCCGGTGCCCTGACGCCTCTTTACCCCCGCCGCGACCTGACGGACAATCGTTGCCCGGCGCGGCGGATGCCCGCCGGTACCGAACGAAAGGTTTTCCACTGGCATGACCAATGGTTCCATCAGGGTGCGCGCCTATGCCGCAGCCGACGAGGCCGCCGTGGTGCGGGTGTGGAACGCGGCGCTGTTCGCCGATCCGATCAACGCCACCACCTGGCGCGCGAAGGTGCTTCTCGACCCCAACTTCGACCGCGAGGGGTGCTTCGTCGCCGAGGTCGACGGCGAGGTCCGCGGCTTCCTGCTCTCGCTCGTGCGGCGCGTGCCCTTCTTCAACGACGGCCTCCAGCCCGACCGCTCGTGGATCACCGCGTTCGGCGTCGACCCGGCCTGCCAGCGCCAAGGCATCGGCTCCGCGCTGCTGGAGGCCGCCGAAGCGCGGCTGCGCTCGCTCGGGCGGGCCAGCATCGCGATCTCGCCCTACGTGCCGTACTACTTCACGCCTGGGCCGGACGCCAACGCCTACCCCCACGGCGTCGAGTTCCTGGCCAACCGGGGGTTCGACGTGCTCGACCGACCGCTTTCCATGCGCGCCGAGCTGACCGGCTTCCGGATCCCGGACGAGATCGCCGCCCGCGCGGAGGCGCTCGCGGCGGACGGCGTCGAGATCCGCCCGGTGACTCCGGCGGACATCGTGCCGGTGCTGGCGTTCCTCGAGGAGCACTTCGGGTGGGACTGGCATCGGGAGGCGACCGGCATCTTCAACGACCTGTTCAACGGCGACGGCCGCTTCGTCGGCATGATCGTCGCGACAAGGGGCGAGGAGATCCTCGGCTACGCGCAGCACCGGGCCGAGCGCTTCGGGCCGTTCGGCGTCCGCCCGGACCTGCGCAGCCAGGGGATCGGCCGGGTGTTGCTCTCGCACATGCTGCTGCAGATGCGCGCCAGCAACTTCCACGCGGCATGGTTTCTCTGGACCGGCGACAATGCCGCCCGGCTCTACGCCAAATGCGGGTTTCATGAAGTGCGGCGGTTCGCCGTGCTCAGGAAGACGCTGGCCTGATCGCGGGAGGGAGGCCACCGCTGGCCCGCTGGCGCAGATCATGTAGAGGCAGACTCTTGTGTCTGCCCTCTCGCCCGCAGGGAGAAATACGGCGGGGCCATTGCCCCGGGCCCGGGTGCCCGGGGCTACCAGGGGCAACGGCGTTTGCGGCATCGACACGGTCGATCGCGGGCGCAGGTCGCCCACCGCCCGCAGCTGCGAGAGGCGACGTACGGGCCGACACAAGGCCGGCCCCCTCGATCAAGGAAAGGAAACACACACCTCATGACCGACAACTCTGACAAGTGCATCATGGTCATCGGCGCGCACGCCGCCGACGCCG
>DATLHE010000192.1:0-9600 GCA_035540335.1 Thermomicrobiales bacterium
GCCAGCTCGCGCGGCACACGCGACCAGCCGCGGGCCTCACCGGCCTCGACCGCCTTCGCGCCGCGCCTTGACCGCCCAGAAAATGGAACCGACAGGTCCTGCACTGTGCTCATGCCAAGAGATTCCTCATTCTGAGGCGAATCCGGAGAACCCTACGCGAAGCGCATTGACCGACATGCACGTATCGCCTGCACCATGTGGATTTGCGGCCACGGGTGCGGCCGTCGGGCGGACATAAGAGTCCGCCCCTACAATCTCGCCCTGCGGGCGGTGATGCACGCCCTCGCCTACCCCTCGGTCCAGAACCAGTCCTTCACCTCGCGCCACGTCAGGTAGTTGCTGCCCCGCTCGGGCACCCAGAGCCCCGCCGAATAGGCGCTCACCTCGTCGGGGTTGGCGATCCAGAGGTGCGGCACGTCCTGGGCGATCACCTCCTGCCAATCGTAGTAGAGCTTCTTGCGCTCTTCCTGGTCGTTCGTCGACGCCGCCGCGATGATCAGCTCGTCCGACTTCGGGTTCTTGTAGGCATTGCGGTTGTTCGCGCTCAGGAAGTACCCCGGCAGCGAGTAGTGCGGGTCGGTGTAGAGGCTGTACGGCACGTTCATCCCGACCGCGTCGAAGATGTGCGTCGTGTAGAACTGGGTCGACAGCGTCGGGAAGTCGACGGTCTCGATCTTCATGTCGACCCCGATCTCCTTCCACTGCTGCTGCAGGACGATCGGCCAGCCGTTGTCGAGCGCGATCAGCGTGAAGCTGAACTTCTCGCCATCCTTCTCGCGGATGCCATCATCGTCGCCCACGACCCACCCGGCCTCGTCCAGCAGCTTCTTCGCCTGCTCCGGGTCGTTGTCGAACAGCGTCGTGTCCTGTTTCGTCGCCCACCAGTCGTAGGGGAAGACGGAGTTGTAGATCTTCGCCCGCCCCTGGTAGACGGCGTCGACGATCGCCTGCCGGTTGACCCCGTAGGAGAGCGCCTTGCGGACCTTCACGTCGGCGAAGATCGGCTTGGCGAGGTTGAACTCGAGGTACTGGTTGGCCCGCCCCGGCGCCTGCACGATGTGCACGCTCGGGTCATCGCCCAGCGAGTCGAGCCCGACCAGCGTCAGCGTCGTCGCGTTGAGCTCCCCGGAGCGCAGCGCGGTGATCTTCGTGTTGTCGTCCAGCACGGCCACCCGCAGCACGACCTGGTCGAGGGCAGGACGGCCCGCGTAGTACTCGTCGAACTTCTCGCCGATGATGCTGTCGCCCGCCTGCCAGGCGACGAACTTGAACGGCCCGGTGCCGATCGGCGCCCGCGCGTACTCGTGCTCGAGGATCTTGCCGACCTCGACCTCGCCGAGGATGTGCTGCGGCACGATGTACTGGTTCGCCCCGATCGTCAGGAACGGCGCCCATGGCGAGTCCAGCGTGACCTCCACCGTGTAGTCGTCGACCACCTTGATGCCGGTGATCTCCTCGGCCTCGCCAGCGTGGTAGGCCTCGGCCCCCGTGATCTTCGAGAAGAAGCTGTAGAGCTGCGCCGCCGTCACGTTCTCCGGATGCGCGATCAGCTCCCACGTGAACTTCACGTCCTTCGCCGTGAACGGCTGCCCGTCGTGGAAGGTCACGCCCTGGCGGAGCTTGAAGGTATAGAGCGTGCCGTCGGCGTTCGCCTCCCACGACTCCGCCAGATCCGGCTCCGGCTCCAGCTCGGGCCCGGGCCGCGTGAGGCCGCTGAAGAAAGGCACCGTCGGCGTGATCACCGTCGAGAACGAGCTGAAGGGCGGCACGAGGTGCGACCCCTCCTGCCCGACGGTGAAGATCGCCGTTCCGCCCTCCTTGCGCTCCGGCTGGTCCTGCGCGGCCGCCCGCTGGCGGTCGCCGGGAGCGCCCGGCGCCGCGCTCGCCAGGGCGCCGTGGCCGGCCAGCAAGGCTCCGGCGCCGGCCACCCCGGCCCGCTGGAGGAACGTCCGTCGAGAAACGAAGGCATCACGAAACGTCTGGTCGGAAATGGACATGGAATCCGGTCTCCTGGAGTTCTCGGGGTGCACAAATCCGGCGCGCACTGGTTGGCCACGAAACGCACGGGGGAATCAGTTGGAAGAAAAGTGGGGAACCGCCGATTCGCTGCGCCACGGGCCGTGGCGCTCAGAAATTACGAATCGGCGGCGGTACACCTGCAGCTGGTGGCGGCGAGGCGACAGGTGTCGCGCAGCGTGTCGCTGCCGCGGCCCTCCACCTGATGGCAGGCACGGGCGCGTTGCGAATGGCTTGAAGAGCTGGTGACCAAACCGGTACGCCTTCTCAAAACAGAAAACCTCTCATCTTGAAGATGGGAGGGCGAGCATTCGTCCCGAACCGGGAGGTCACGCACGCACTCATCTTCCAGGATCACCTGTCGGACTTAGCACCTGTCCGGCGGCAGCGCCGGGTGGTTGCTGGGGTGTCATCGGGCCGCTCCCTCAACCCCTCTCGATGAGATCGTGTGTTTCTTCACTTGTTACAGCCAACTCTAATCGGGTAGCTGGTTCCCTGTCAACAGCATTGTGCGTTTGCGCCAGTTCTTCCCCATACCGCACGCCCACCAAGCCGACCGTGGTGTTGTCCACACCAGTAGCCCCGGGCTGCAATGCCCGGGGCCGTTCGCCACCACGGCGTCTCGCTGCGGCTAACATCTGTCATCCCGGTAGCCCGGGTCTTGTACCGCACCTGCGGCCGGGGTCGGCAGACAGCAGCCACGTAGGGCGTGAGGCGTCAGCATTCGTGGATTTGCGACCCGCAATCCTTCACCCGGTGGAAATGGTCGTCGACGCAGCAACGCCGGCCACAAGAGCCGGCGCTACAGGGGACAGCGTTCATTTCCCAGACCAGGCAGGGCAGTTGCGCGATGCCCCGATCATTTCGGGTCGGGGCGACTGAACGCGATCGCCGCCCCTAATCCTGCGTGCTCGGGCAGCTCGCCTGCTGCGCCCCCGGACGGCCGTGCTCGACCACGAACGTCGTCAGCGTCTTCGCCACCGCCTCCGGGTCCTCCACCGTCGGCAGCACCCGGTAGGTCGTCTCCCACCGCTCCGGCGTCAGCTCGCAGAGCACATGGCCCCGGTGGTTGTCGTAGAGATGGTTGTGCGGGTTGCCGTTCAGGTTTCCGCACTGCGTCGTGAAGGCGCCATCCTCCCGCAGCGGCTCGTCCCCGTTGGAGGAGATCGACGTCCCGACGAACTCCGTGCCGAACACCGACGCGTCGCTCGTGTCGTCCCAGTCCGTCTTCAGGTCCCAGACGTAGCTGGCGTGGACGTCCCCGGTGATCACCACCGGACTGAACGCCCGTTCCTGCGACGCCGTAGCCAGCGCGGAGACGACCTCATCCCGCTCGACCGCGTAGCCGTCCCACTTGTCCATCTCCGCGCCGCCGAAGCTCTGTCGGTCGGGGTCCGCGTCGTTGTCGATGCGCGCCATCGGTACCTGCTGCGCCAGCACGTTCCACCGCGCGCTCGTCCGCTCGAACCCGTCCAGCAGCCACCCCTTCTGCGCCGCGCCGAGGAGCGTTCGCTCGGGGTCCAGCGCATCCGGGCAGAACCCGCCGTTGGCCTCCCGCGTCTCGTCGCCGCACAGCCGGCCCTGTGGCCAGCGGTACTGCCGGGTGTCGAGGACGTTGAATTCGACCAGGTTCCCGAACGCGAGCCGCCGGTAGAGCTGCAGGTCCGGCCCCTGCGGTTTCGCCGTCGCCCGCAGCGGCTGGTGCTCGTAGTACGCCTGGTAGGCCGCCGCCCGGCGCTCCAGCAGCGTCTTGCTGGCCGGGTCGTCCCGCAGGATGCCGCCGAAGTAGTTGTTGTGGACCTCGTGGTCGTCCCACGTGACGACCCACGGCGCGACCCGGTGCGCCTCCCGCAAATGCGGGTCGAGCTTGTGCAGCGCGTACCGGTAGCGGTACTGCTCCAGGGTGTGGGTCTCCGCCAGCGCCACGAAGGGATACTCCCCCTCGCGCAGCGGCTTCCGCCCGCTCATCCGCATCTCGTAGATGTAGTCGCCGAGATGCACGACGAGGTCGACGTCCTGCGCCGCCATGTCGCGATAGGCGGTGTACAGCCCCTGATCCCACCGCTGGCACGAGGCGAACGCGAACCGGAACGTGCCCGCCGTCGCGTTTGCCGCCGGCGCCGTCCGCGTCCGCCCCACCGGGCTCTCGGCGTCGCCCGCCCGGAAGCGATACCAGTACCAGCGCGCCGGTTCCAGCCCGGAGACTTCGACGTGCACCGAATGTCCCCACGCCGCCTCGGCGGTCGCGGTCCCGTTCTGGACGATCCGCGCCATGCCCTCGTCGGCCGCGACCTCCCAATGGACCTCCACCGGGGCACTCCCCATCCCGCCATCGTCAGCGAACGGCAGCGGCGCCAGCCGCGTCCAGAGCACCACGCCGTCCGGCAGCGGGTCACCGGACGCCACCCCGAGCGAAAACGGGTCGGCGTCGAGCACCGGTGTCGCCACCGGCGAGGCGACCGGCGTCGCCCCGAGCGTCCGTGTCCACGCCAGCCCCGCCGCCGTCGTCCCGAGCAGGAACGTCCGCCGATTGACGGCCCGCTCCCGCATCGCCGCCACCGGCAGCGCCGCCGCCCGCTCCGCCAGCTCCCGCCGCACCGCCGCGATCATCTCCCGCTCGTTCATCAGGTCCCCTTCGTGGTGCGCCCCACCTTCATAAGCGCTTCGATGGTGGTGCGGCGGCGTTTCGTAGCCCCGCACCTGGTGTGCGGGGTACGCAGGCAACTACGGCGCATCAATGTCGCCGCGACTGCTCGTCCCGGTAGCGCCGGTTCTCGCAGCTGCGGGCGGTGGCCGGCGACCTCGCAAGCAACGACGAACCGATGGTGGAATGGCGACTCTTGTCTGTAACGCCGGTCCGTACGTTCGGCCCTGCCCCTGTGGGCCGCAGCGGCGGGCGGTGGCCGACCTCCGCTCGCCACCGCCTCGTCCCCACCGGTGCGGCCGTCCCCAACAACCGTCATCCTGACCGAAGGGAAGGATCCCCCGGCGAAGCCGGTCCTCCAGGCGAACGTCGCGTTCCGGGCAACACGCTTCGCGTAGGGTTCTTCGCTTCGCTCAGAATGAGGGGGTAATTTGCCGCATAGCATGGAACATCGTACGGTCGCCCCTTGTGGGCGACCTCCACGCCGGACGCCCCGCACAATGGCGTAGGGGCGACCGTGTGGTCGCCCCCGCCGCCGCGCCTACCCCTTGATCCCCGACGTCACGAACGTCGAGATGATCTGCTTCTGCGCGAACGCGTAGATGATCAGCGGCGGCAACGTCGCGATCGCCGCCGTCGCCATCATCGGCCCCCACAGCTGCGCCGACTCCGTGTTCGACGTGAAGAACTGCATCCCCGTCGCCAGCGTCTTCGCCTCGAAGTCGTTCAGCACCAGCAGCGGCCACAGATACTGGTTCCACGCCCCCAGGAACGAGAGGATCGTCACCACGGCGATGGCGGGCCGGATGTTCGGCACCACGATCTGTGCCAGCAGCTTCAGCGTCGACGCCCCGTCCACCTTCGCCGCGTCGATCAGGTCCTGCGGCAGCGTCAGGATGTTCTGCCGCAGCAGGAAGACGTAGAACGCCGTCCCCGGCAGCGACGGGATGATCACCCCCGTCCACGAATCCAGCCACCCCAGCCGCGAGACCATCACGTAGTTCGGCACGATCGTCACCACCCCGGGCACGATCATCGTCGCCAGCACCATCGCGAAGAAGAACTTGTCGCCCCGGAAACGCAGCCGGGCGAACGCGAACGCCGCCGGCACGCTGATCAACAGCTTCCCGAGCGTCGTCAGCACCGCGATGCCGAAGCTGTTCCACAGCCAGTGCCCGACCGGGAAGTACCCGAACGCGTCCGGGAAGTTCCGCAGCGTTGGGTTCAGCGGGATCAGCTGGATGTCCTTCGTAAAAACCTCGTCCGCCTGCTTGAACGACGTCGAGAGCATCCAGAAGAAGGGGAAGATCGTCAGGAAGCAGATCACGATCACCAGCGCATGGACGAGCAGCTTCCCGGTCTCGTCCCGCCGTTTGGCGCCGGCCGACTGCCGGGCGGTGACCATGCTAGCCATAGTGAACGTGCCTTTCCACGAAGCGGAACTGGACCCAGGTGAGCAGCACCGTAGCGAAGAAGACGATGATCGACACCGCGCTCGCCGCCCCGATCTGGAAGTACTTGAACCCCTGCTGGTAGAGGTAATAGATGATGTTCGTCGTCGACTCGAACGGCCCGCCGTCGGTCAGCACGTTGATTGCCCCGAAGACGTCGTCGTTGACCGAGATCACGGTCGTCACCAGCACGAAGAAGAAGGTCGGGGTGATCAGCGGGAAGCGGATCGACCGCATGATCTGCCAGTGGCTCGCCCCGTCCAGCGAGGCGGCCTCGACATAGTCGTGCGGCACCGCCTCCAGCGCCGCCAGGTACAGCAGCAGGTGGAAGCCCAGCGTCTTCCACGTCGCGACCACGATCACCGCCCAGATCGCCGTGTTCCGGTCGGAGAGCCAGTTGATGCGCTCCACCCCGAACTCGGCCAGCAGCTTGTTCAGCAGCCCCTGGTTGGCGTTGAAGATCCAGAGCCACATCACCGCGCCGACCGAATAGGCGATCACCGTCGGCGAGAAGAGCATGATCCGGTAGGCGGACTGCGACTTCGCGCGCCGGATCGGCCACAGCAGCAGCGCCAGCCCCAGCGGCAGGAAGACCTGGATCGGCACCAGCGTCACCAGGTAGATCGCCGTGCCCCGCAGCGAGCGCATGAAGCGCGGGTCGTCCGCGAGCCGCGTGTAGTTGTCCCACCCGACGAACGTCTTGTCCGGCCGCACGAAGTTCCAGTCGAAGAACGACAGGTACGCCGAGTAGAAGAGCGGCCAGTAGATGAAGACGCCGATCAGGACCAGCAATGGCGCGATCAGGAGATAGGGCGTCGCCCCCTCGAGCAGCCGGTGCCAGCGTATGCCGCGCCGCTCGGGCACGCTCCGCACCAGCGCGGCATCGTTTGTCACGCGAATCGTCGCCATCCGGGTGTCCTCTTGGTGCGTCGTCAACGGGAGTGCCTCGGTCTCGCCACGCGCATGCCGGAAGGCATCGCATCGCGGCGAAGTCCACACCACCAGTCTGCCCGGCAGACCGGTGGCGTGGATGAAGACTTTGTCAGATGATCGTTAACGTCCGATGATGCTGTTGATCTCTTCGACGGCCATCGCGCAGCCCTCTTCGGCGCTGATGTCGTTGGCCCAGATGCGCTCGACGTAGGTGCCCCACGCCGCCTGCGCCTCGCCGCCGCGCGCGCTCGGCCACGCCGTCTCGCGCGTCAGCCCTTCCTCGAGCTGCGTGTACGCGGCCTCCTGGCCCTCCAGGATCGGCAGGTCGTACGTCGAGGCGTTGAGGTAGCCGGTCTGCATCCAGATCGCGTACCCCTCTTCCGAGAGCGCGAACTTCAGGAACTCCCACGCCGCCTGCTGCTGCGCCTCGTCCCGCGCGTAGACGCCGATGAACGAGCCGCCGCTCGACATCTTCCGCGGCTTCTCGCCGAACTGCGGGAACGGCGCCGTGCCGAGCGTGAACTGCACGTCGCGCTTCATGCCGCTCAGCGACGCGATGCTGGAGATGTAGACCGCCGTCGAGCCCGCCACGAACGACGGCCGCAGCTCCGCGCTGGTACCACGGTCGTACAGCCCCGCCGTGTCGAGACCGGCGATCGCCTGCATCGCCTCGATCGCCTCCGGGCTGTCCATCGCCAGGTTGCCCTCGTCATCGACGATCCGCCCGCCGTTCGACTGCACGATGCTCTGCGCCGGCCAGTCCTTGTTGTAGGCGATGCCGATCACCGGGTTGCCGTCCAGGACCGCCTGCACCTTCGGCGCCTCGGCCGCGAACGACTCCCACGTCTTGAACATCACCTCGGGGTCGACCCCGGCCTCGGCCAGGATGTCGGCGTTGTAGTAGATGACCGGGCAGGAGAACGCGAACGGCAGCCCCTTCGTCTTGCCGTCGACCTCCACCAGCCCCTTCACGTCCTCCTTGAGGTTCGCGAAGACCGTCTCGAACTCGTCGCCCGCGATGTCCTCGAGGTTGACGATCCCAAGCCCCTCGTCGGCGTAGTGGATGTTCGACCACGGCGTGATGCACATCGCCGGCGGGTTGCCCGCCGCCATGTCCGCCTGCGCCTTCTGCAGCACCTCGAAGTAGTTGCCCGACGGCGTCTGGCTGATCACCTTCACGTCCGTGCTCTGCGCGTTGAACGCGTCGATCACGAGATCGGCCGGGTGCTTCGTCTCCTTCGCCTCGCCGCCCGGCGGCGTCCCCCAGATGTGATAGAAGGTGATCTCCAGCGGCCCGTCCTGCGCCGCCACCGCGTGCGTCGCCGCGCTCGTCCCGGCAACCGCCAGCGCGCCCGCCGCCGCGGCGCTCCCCACAAACCGACGTCGTGTCAACGTGCTCACGCCCAACTCCTCCACGGTCGTACGGGTCGACCCCATGTCGACCCCGCAGTACGAAGTACCTACACCACTCGGCCGCCAGCCCCGGCGGCCCCGATTCGCAATGTTGACGAGCGTCGCTAGGACGCCTCCAGCACCCCGCGCGCGCCCTCGTCGTCGATGACCAGCGCGGTCACCAGCCCGCCCGCGAGCGCCGCGCGCACCGCCGCGCCCCGGTTCCGGCCGATCGTCACCGCCACCGACTCGCGCCGCTCCCGCAGCACGTCGAGGTCGACGCTCACGACCCGGTCCCGGTAGGGCGTGGCGCACTCCCGCCCGGTCGCGTCGAAGAAGCGCCCGCAGATCTCGCCGACCGCGCCCGCCTTGCGCAGCTTCTGGAGGTCCGCCTCGTCCAGCACCTTGCGCTCGACGAAGACCGACTCCTCCAGCGTGCCGACGCCGACCAGCGCCAGATCCATCGACGCGAACGTGCTCCACACCGAGCGGATCTGGCTGTGCGAGAGGAAGAGATCCCGCGTCCGCGCGTTCTCCACGAACGCCGGCGCCGTGATCGTCTGGAACGTCCCCTCGAACCGCCGCGCCAGCGCCCGGCTCAGCTCGGAGGCGTCGATACTGCTCGGGCTCGACCCGATGGTCCCCATCAGCTGCACGATCTCCGGCGCCGTGCCAAGCGGCTGCGCCTCCATCGCGTGCACCACGGCGCCCAGCGTGCGCCCGCCCGCGATGCCGATCGTCCGCTGCGCCGCGACCCACTCCGCCACCAGCGGCGCGGCGAAGTACGCCACGGCCCGCCGGATGTTGGCGTCGGTCCCGCCCATGCCCTGCACGACGATCGCGTGCCGCAGGCCGAACCGCTCGGTGAGCCGCCGCTCCAGGTCCCGGTCGCGCGGGTCGTACTCGTCGACCGAGATCCGGACGATGCCCGTGTCACGTGCCTCGGTAAGCAGGCGGGAGACCTTGGAGCGGGAGACGCCGTAGATCTGCGCGATCTCGCTTTGGCCGAGGCCGTCCAGGTAGTACATGCGCGCAACTGACGTCAGAAGCGCAGTGTTCGTCGCCGCCACCGCTCCGGTCGCCTTCCCCTCTGCACCGATGTTCATGCACATGTTCGCATCGTTCCCCTACGCTAGCCCCCGCCGCGGGGTGCGTCAACAATGC
>DATLHE010000193.1:0-7729 GCA_035540335.1 Thermomicrobiales bacterium
ACTGACCCAGCGGTAGGGGAGGGCCTTGTGCCCTCCCGCCTCGGCTCAAGCCGATGGCCGCGCGGAAACCATGTGCGCATCGCGATCTTCGATCGCGGCGGGTGACCACAAGGGTCGCCCCTACCGGGATACTGCCCGCCGAGGGATGATCGGGCGTCGCCATTCGTACGGGCGGACCATGGCCGAGCCCGCAGGCGAGAAGCGAAAGGCCCGCTCCGCTTCTCACCTGCTGCGCAGGATCGGCCCGGCGAACCCTGCATGTCCGCCCCATGAGGTCCGCAACGCGGTCCCGCACCCTCTATACTCCCCACCATGACAACACACGACGCGGAGCACACCCGCACCCCCAACCACGACATCGATATCTGGCTGGACGTCGCCGAGATCCTCGCCCCCGGCAACCGCAACGCCCGCTCCTTCCCGGACGACGCGCCCGTCGTCCACCTCACCGGCCCCGCCGGCGACCTCGTCCTGCGCCGTTGGGACCCGGGCGCGACCGCCTCCCGCATCGCCTTCATCGCCGAGGCGCTCGACGCCGCCCGCGCGGCCACCGGCGAGATCGTCCCGCCGATCGACCCGGTCCCGGGCCACCCGGACCAGCGCTCCGTGCTCGTGCGCGGCAATCTCTACACCCGCTCGCCCTTCCTGCCCGGCCGCCGGCTCGCCCGCTACGGCGGCTACCGCACGCCTGCCGGCGAGACGATCGACGTCCCGCTCCACGAGTCGGCCGGCGCCCACACGCTCATCGCCGACGTCGCCCGCACCCTTGCGCAGGTGCACGCCGCGACCACCGAACTGGCCGCACGCAAGGATGCACCGGTCACGACGCTCGGCTCGATGCTCGCCGCCGTCCGCAATCTCTGGTTCGAACAGCGCAAGGTGCTCGGCGACAAGGCCGCCAGCCAGCGCGACATCCGCCGCTGGCTGCGCTGCGGCAACCGGATCATCCCCGCCGCCTCCGATGCCCTCCGCCGCGACGCTTCGCTGCTCGCCGACCGCAGCGTGGTCGTCCACGGCGACATCTGGCCCGGCCACGTCCTCATCGAGGGCCGCGACGACGCCCGCCGCATCACCGGAATCACCGGCTGGTCGTCCGCCGCCGCCGGCTCCCCGGTGCTCGACCTCGCCGCGCTTTCGGTCCACATGCAGGGATGGTCGGCCGCGCTGACGGAGGCGATCGTCGAGTCCTACTCGGCGGTCACGCCCCTCGCGCCGGAGCAGCGCCGCCTCGTGCCGGTCGTCGCCGCGCTCGATCTCGTCGCGCGCGTCGCCTGGCTGCTCAATCTGTCCTATCTCGACGACCAGATGATCAACCACCCGGCGATGCCGGTGCTCCGCAGCGGCATGAAGACGCTGCTCAACTCGCTGGAGACGCTGACGGGGATTCTCGCGCCGGAGCCCACTACGGCACGGTGGGTCCATCGACGCCCGCCGTCGCGCAACGACAGTGACCGGCCCGGGCCGTCCGGTCCCCGCCGGTATGGTTCGCCACGGTCCGGCGCCGACCGGCCGGCACGGCCAGGACGGTCAAAACATCAGCGAAATCGCGAGTGAGGCGAGCGCGAACAGCACCAGCAGCCCGATCGCGCCGATCGCGACGACGGCGAATGCCGAGAGGATGCTGAGCATCGCGCTCCGGTCGCTGCGGCGACGGTCCCGCCGCTCGCGCTCGGTCATCTGGCGCCGCGGCGCCGGGGCGGCTCCGCCCATCCCCGGCCCGGCCGGGCCGCCGACGTACCGGTTCATGATCCCGGCCTGCACGACGTCCGCGCGGATGCTGTGGTCGTAGGCCAGGCGCTTGCGCGGGTCGGAGAGCGTGCTGTAGGCACGGTTGAGGAGCTTGCTGAGGTCTTCCGCCGCCGCCCGGCGCTCGGGCAGCACCCGGTCCGGATGCGCCCGCATCATGGCCTGCCGGTAGGCCTTCGTGATGTCCCGCGCCGTTGCGTCATAGGGAACGTTCAGCAGCGTGTAGTAGTTGTCGGAAACGAACGGCGATGCGGCCGCTGCCTGCCGTCGATCGTGTGACCCTGCGTCTGTGGTGTGGCTGTGGCGGGTCTGCTGTGCGGCCAACCTGGGCTCCTGTGAGGCTGGAACGTCGGTGCGAGGAGTTCCGCAGGCACATTGTACCCGACCGTTCCGCGCGTTCTGGCGTCACTCGGACGTCGGCCTCTATGATATGAACAGTGATAGCGAATGAAACGACCCCCTGATGCGTTCTGGCCATCCCGCCGTGCGCCCGGGGGTCGCCGAGCGACGGTCTGCATGAGAAGGCGCAGGAGATCGTGACGATGGCACTACAGATCGTCGCTGTTCCATATCGATACGATGAGCCCCGCGACGGGCTGGGCCGCGGCCCCGATGCCCTGCTGCGCGCGGGGCTGGCCCGCCGCCTGAAAGCCGCCGGCATCGCCGTCGGCGAGCCCGTCGAGAGCCACCTTCCGGACGAGGAGCGCGTCGCCGGCCCGGTCGCCGTCAACATCGGGCGGCTGGGCTCGCACACCGCCGAGAAGGTCGCCGCGGCCCGCGCCGGCGGCGATCCCGTCCTCGTCCTCGCGGGCGACGACACCTCCGCCGTCGGCGTCATCTCCGGCCTCCAGCGCGCCCATGGCGTCGCCGCGCCGATCGGCCTCATCTGGCTCGACGCCCACGGCGACTTCAACACCCCGGAGACGACCTACAGCGGCATTCTCGCCGGGATGCCGGTCGCCATCCTCGCCGGCCTCGCCGGGCCGCTCTGGCGCGACGCCGCCGGCCTCCAGGCGCCGCTCTCCACCGACCGCATCCTGATCGCCGGCGTCCGCGAGCTCGACAAGCAGGAGGAATCCCTCCTCCGCTCGACCGACGTCCGCGTCCTCACCGCCGACCAGGTCCGCGCCGGCGACGACTTCGCGCGCGCCGTCGACCGCCTCGCCAGCCAGACGGAACTGCTCGCGCTGCACATCGACCTCGACCTGCTCGACCCGTCGCTGGTACCGAGCGCCTCGACCCCCTCCCGCCACGGCCTCACCATCGCCCAGGCCGCGGGCCTGATCCGCACGGTCGTCGCGACCGGCAAGACGGCCGTCGTGACCATCGCGGGCCTCAACCCCGGCGCGGGCGAGCGCGGCAACCGCTCCGTTGCGACCACCCTCTCCCTGCTGGAAACGTCGCTCCCCGCCTGGTCCGCCGCGAAGGAGGAAGCCGATGCCGGCGCCTGACGAGCTCAAGCGCGCGCTGGAGACGCACTTCGCCGCGCTCGTCGAGAAGGACGAGGTCGATATCGTCGCCGTGGAGGACGAGGACGCCGTCGAGGTCCAGACCGACACCTGGACGCTCTACACCCAGGGCTGGCCGCTCACGACCGCCTGGATCGCGCTCGACGACGACGCGGCGTCGCCCACCGAGCGGGTGCAGGTCCTCACCGTCGCCGTCCGTCCCCACCAGCTCGCCGTCCTGCGCGCCCTGGACGCTGCCCTCACCGGCGCCCTCGCCACCGCCCTCCGCGCCAGCGCCGATCCGCTCTCCATCACCCTCGCGGGGTTGATCGAGGCAAAGGGTCCCTCGTAGCCCCGCACCTGGTGTGCGGGGTCGGCGTGCAGCTATCAAAGCCTGCCCCTACATGCGCCGCGCTTCCTCCAACACGTCATCCTGAGCGCAGCGAAGAGCCTGTCCTGAGAAGGCGACGGAGTCGCCGCACGAAGGAATACCCCAGCGCCGCAGCGCCGGTCTCTCCTCGGGCCAAATAGGAAGCGCCGCTCCTCCGGCACACGCTCCTGCCGGTCGCAACATATCGACGCTGAGCGTCGATGGGGATCCCTCGACACGGTTCGGCGCGTGCCGCGCCTCACCGGCTCGGGATGACAGGAAGCGGGATTGTCGGAGGGGACAGGGTGGGAGAAGCGGCGCGGCCCGCATTGATACATGTTTGTTGCGCAACCGGCGAAAAATGGGTTGCCCGTGTGGTGCGCCACAGTCCATCGTGACCCCCTACACCAAACCGGGACGCGTGGGCCCGGGCGTGTCGCTCCTCGCCAGGAGGGTTGCGGCCATGAAGCGTGTCATCGTCGATCACTATGGTGGTCCCGAGGTCTTGCAGGTCGTTGAAGAAGAGGCCCCACGGCCGGGTCCGGGCGAGGTCCGCGTCAGGGTGCTGGCCGCCGGCGTGTCGTTTACCGATTCGCAGCTACGCGCCGGCACGTATTTCGGCGTCCCGAAGCCGCCGTTCACCCCCGGCTACGAGCTCGTCGGCGTCGTCGATGAGCTCGGACCGGGCTGCGCACGGCTGCGCGTGGGAGACCGCGTCGGCGCGTTGACCGTGTGGGGCGCCGATGCGGAGAGCGTCTGTGTACCGGAGGTGAACGCGGTCGAGGTGCCGGCGGATCTCGACCCTGCCGAGGTCGTGAGCCTCCTGTTTCCCTACATGACCGCCTACCAGGTGCTCCACCGCACCGCGATGGCGAAGAGCGGGGAGACGGCGCTCGTCCACGGCGCGGCCGGTCGGGTGGGCACCGCGATTCTGGAGCTCGGCGCGGCGGCCGGGCTTCGCCTGTTCGGGACCTGTTCGGCCCGCGACCGCGCCACGGTCGAGCGGCTCGGCGCGGTCGCGATCGACTACCGCAACGAGAATTTCGTGGCCAGGGTGCGCGAGCTGACCGGAGATGGCGTGGATATCGTGCTCGACGGGCTCGGCGGCGTGTTGTCGCTCCGCTCCTTCCGCGCGCTGCGGCCCGGCGGCAGGCTCGTCGTGTTCGGCCACTACGCCACGCTCGCGCACGGGCACAAGAGCCGGAAGGGGTGGATCACGTGGTACGCGGCCATCGCGGGCCTCTGGCTCTGGGACACGCTCTCTCCTCGCCGGCAGGTGCTCTCCTACCGGATCCAGAAGAGCGACGCCGAGCGGTACCGGCCCGGCGGCGTGGGCGGCGGCCCGCGTGACCCTGACGGGTTCGCCGAGGACTTCCGCGCGCTCGTCGACCTGCTCCGCGCGGGCAAGATCCATCCCGTTGTGGCCGAGCGCCTGCCGTTCTCCGACGCGCGTCGCGCACACGAGATGCTCGACAGCACGGCGGCAACGGGAAAGCTCGTCCTCGTGCCATAGACCGGCCTCCAACCATCTGTAGGGGAGGACGTGAACGCGCTCATCTATCTGCCGGGTCAGACCTCGACGGCGCGTTCAATAGCCTGCCCTGAGCGAAGTCGAATGGGTCCTCCCGTTGGCGCGTCGCCCGAAGGCCATCGGGCCGACACTCCTACGGAGGTACGGCCCCTACGACGTCGGATGGCGGCTCGGTACATGATCCCTGCCTCCAGCTCGCGCCCGCTCCCAATCGGCCCGCAGCACGTCGTACACCAGGTAATCGTGAAACGCCCCGCCCCGCTGCACCTCGGCCCTCAGCCGCCCCGCCAGCCGGTACCCCTGCTTCTCCAGCGCCCGCGCCGACCGCGCATTCCCCGCGAACACGAACGAGCTCAGTACGTGCAGCCCGAGATCGACGAACGCGTACTCCAGCAACAGCAGCTTCGCCTCCGTCCCGAGCCCCTGGTTCCGGTCCGCCGGCCACAGGAGTCCGCTCCCGGTCTCCGCGGTGCGGTTCATCCAGTCGATGTGGCGAATCGACGCCGTGCCGATGCAGGCATCCTCCCCGGTGCGGCAGATCGCGAACATCACCGCCTCCGGCACCTTCGCCTGACCCAGCTTCCGGATCGACGCCTCGAAGGCGAGCACGCTCGTCGGCACCCGGCCGTCCATCAGCAGCCCCGCGTCATCCTCCAGGTGCCCCGCGGCCGCGATCGCCCGCGCGTCGCCTACCTCCAGCGGACGCAGGGAGACCCGCTCCCCGGTCTTCACCGCGTTACGCGTCACCATTCGCCCCTCCCCGTCCCCACGCCGGGTTCACGCGCTCGAACATCAGCAGATCGACCCGGCCCGCGGGCCGCGCGACATACTCACGCAGCCGCACCGCCTGCCGCATCCCCGCCTCCGTCGCGGCCTCGATCAGCACCGTCTCGTCCGCCGGGATGTCGACGGAGACGACCATCAGGTCGATCTCGTCCATCGCCCATGGCAGCAGGATCCGCAACATCTCCGCCCGGATACCCTGCCGCTCCGCCGCTGGTCGCTCTGCCCCTCCCGCGGTGAGCCGCAGCTTGCCGACCCGGTTGTCCGTCCGCTCCAGCACCGCGCCGCCGGCGACCGCGCCCGTCGCCAGCTCCACGGCGATCAGCCGGATGGCCGGGTTGTTGCCCCACGGGATCGTCTCCTGCGCCACCAGCAGCGCCCCGGCGGCCTCCGGCGTCAGCGGGAAGGCTCCCTCGTGCCACGCGGCGACCTGCGCGGCATCCTCCCGCTCCGGCGCGCGCAGGCCGATCCGCTCGTTCCGCAGGTAGATGGCGATGGGCAACGGTGACGTGTCGATGTCCACAGGCAGTCCACTCTTGCGTTCACAGCAAACGTTCAGCAAGTCCCAAGCGGTTGTTCACGCACTTCCAAGACTGGGTTCATGGTCGACTCCGACACTGGAGGAAGGCAAAGGAGGAGCGGCGCCCGCCGCACGGACACAAAGGAACTGCCATGTCCCCAATCGAACCGACCCAATCGCTTCCAACCGGCAAGACGGCACGATCGCGCCCGCTCGTCGCGATGCTGGCACTCGTCCTGATGCTGGCGCTCAGCTTCGGCGCCGTGTTGACCCTGCCCGCCGCCGCTCAGGATACCAGCACGGCGAAGGCCACCTCCTCCGGCTCCTTCGGGGTCGCCGACGTCGCCGCCAAGGCCAATCCCGCCGTCGTCACGATCTACACCTACACCTCGACGCAGCAGAACAACGGCCTCATCCCGATCGCGCCGGGCAACCTCCCGCAGGCGCCCTCCGGCGGCAACGGCGAGCAGCCGCTCGGCGCCGGCTCCGGCTGGATCTACGACCAGGACGGCCACGTCATCACCAACAACCACGTCGTCGAGGGGGCCGACGCCTTCAAGGTCGAGTTCCAGGACGGCACCCAGGTCGACGCCAAGCTGGTCGGCACCGACGTCTTCCAGGATGTCGCCGTCCTCAAGCTCGAGCTTGCCAACGGCCAGAAGCTTCCCGGCGTCGCCACTGTCGGCGACTCGTCCGCGATGCGCGCCGGCGACCAGGTCGTCGCTCTCGGCACGCCGCTCGGCCAGTTCGCGAACTCCGTCTCCGAGGGCATCATCGGCGGTCTGAACCGCTCGCTCGACACCGGCGCGGGCTATCGCCTCGGCCACCTGATCCAGCACGATGCCCCGCTTTCGTCCGGCAACTCCGGCGGCCCGCTGGTCAACATGCAGGGTGAGGTCATCGGCATGAACGTCGCCGCCATCAGCAACGCCCAGACGCAGATGAGCGGCGCCCAGACCTCCGGCCTCGGCTTCGCGATCGACGGCAACACCGTCGTCCAGAGCGCGAAGCAGATTCTCAAGAACAACGGCGACATCGTCTACCCGTACCTCGGCATCCAGGGCCAGGAGACCCAGGACGGCCAGCAGGTGGTTGTGACGGTCGAGAGCGGCAGCCCGGCGGACAAGGCCGGACTCCAGGCTGGCGACGTCATCACCGCGCTCGACGGCACGAAGATCAGCACCGACAACCCGCTCATCAACGAGCTCTTCACCCACCAGCCCGGCGACAAGGTCACCCTGACGATCGAGCGCAACGGCGCCTCGCAGGTCATCTCCGTCACGTTGGGCGAGCGTCCCACCAACGCCTGATCACGACCTATCCCCCTCCCT
>DATLHE010000194.1:0-8942 GCA_035540335.1 Thermomicrobiales bacterium
GAACAGCCCCTATGCGGACGGGATCAACACGATCCTGATCCTCACCGGGCGGCTGCAGCCGGTGTAGTGGAGAAGGGCTCACAACCGGTAGGGGCGACCACACAGGGTCGCCCCCTTCCCTGCCCCCGGTAGCCCCGGGCCCGGGTGCCCAGGGCCGGAGGTGCGACACGGGATCGGGGGGAGTCGACCCGTACGGGCCGCCCTCACAGCTGCGACCGGTGGCGGCCCTCCCCCGTCATCCCGAGCCGATGAGCCCGCGAAGCGGGCGAATCGTGTCGAGGGACCTTTGCTCTAGCAAAACGGGTTCTCCGTCCAGAGCAGAGATCCCTCGACTTCGCTCGGGATGACGGTTTGCGGGCCACGCGCGTGTAGGGACAGGCCTCGATGACTGCCCGCTGCACCGAAGGGACGCCCATGGTCGCATGGGCCGACTACCGGTAGGGGCGACCCTGTGTGGTAGCCCCATCCCTTACACCCAGGGCCACCCAGGGCCGGGGCTACCAGCCCATCGCCAGGCCCTCGACGCGCGGATCGCTGCCGCCGGCCAGCACGCCCGTCTCCGGATCCCGGGCGATGATCTGCACGGCTCCGCCGCACCCCCAGTCGCCGACGACGTCCATCCGGTGTCCCCACACCGCGAGCTGGTCGATCACCTCCTGCCCGGCCCGCTGCTCGATCTGGAGCGTGTACGGGCTCTCGTCCGAAACCGGCGCCGACCCCGGCCAGCTCGCCCACCGCGGCTGCTCGGCGACCTGCTGCACATCCCAGCCCTCGTCGACCATGCCGACGATCGATTGCAGGTTCCACTGCGGCTGCCCATCGCCGCCCGGCGTGCCGCCGACGAGGACCGGGCGCCCCTCCGGATCCGCGATCAGGTAGCAGTTGAGCGTGTGGATCGTCTTCTTGCCCGGCGCGAAGACGTTGGGGTGCCCGTCCGCGACCGTGAACGCGCTCGCCCGGTTGTTGAGGACGATCCCGGTGTCCCCGGCGACGAGCCCGCTGCCGAAGTTCGCCGCCACCGACTGGATGAGCGAGACCATCATCCCGTCGCCGTCGACGACGCAGAGGTAGGTCGTGTTGCCGTCGTGCTGCTCCCCGCGCGGGACCAGCGTCGCGGCCCGCCGCGGGTCAATCGCCGCGTGCCGCCGCGCCGCCCATTCCTCGGAGAGCAGCTGCTCGACCGGCGACGCCCCAAAGGCGGGGTCCGTCGTCCAGCCAACCCGGTCGGCGAAGGCGAGCTTCTTCGCCTCGGCCAACACATGGATGCCCTCGGCGCTCACGGCGCCGGTTTTCGCCATGTCGGACCGCTGCGCGATGTTGAGCGCCCCCAGCAGAATCAGCCCCTGGCTCGGCAGGCAGGTCTGGTAGACCGTGTGGCCGCGATAGCAGGTCGAGATGGGCGGCGTGATCTCCGTCGTGTGGTCCGCCAGGTCGCTGGCGCGCAGCGCCCCGCCAACCTCCGTCATGAAGGCATCGATCTGCCGGGCGATGTCGCCCCGGTAGAAGGCGTCCACCCCCTCGGCGGCCAGCGTCCGCAGCGTCCGCGCCAGCCCCGGCTGCCGGAACATCGTCCCCGGGACCGGCACCTCGCCGCCGGGCAGAAAGACGTCCCGCGAGGCGGGGTATTGCGCGAGCAGGTCCTTGAACTCGCCGATACAGGCGGCGCCGAGCGGGTGGATCGGAAAACCGTCGGCATACCCGATCGCCGGCTCGGCGACCTCGGCGAAGCTCCGCGTGCCGTAGCGGTCGAGGAGCGCGAAGTAGGCGTCCACCATGCCGGGCACGGCCACTGAGAGCGGTCCGCGCGCGGGCATCCGCCCCTCCCCGGCCCTCCGCATCCCCTCGAGCGTCGCCCCGCGCGGCGCAATGCCGCTCCCCTGGACGGAGACGACGTCCTTGCCGGGTGCGTGGATGACGGCAAAGAGATCGCCGCCGAGGCCGCACATCTCCGGCATGACGACAGCGGCGGCCAGCCCCGCCCCGACGGCGGCGTCGATGGCATTGCCGCCTTGCCGCAGGATCTCGAGACCGGTGGCGACGGTCAGCGGGTGCGCGGCGGCGACCATGCCACGCTCGGCGAACGCGGGCGCGACCCGGCGTCGCGCCCAGGACGGCGAAGAGACGGAGGAATCCGGGAACCCGATCATCGCGGCAACTGCTCCTTGGTGTATGGGATTCGGCGATATGACCTCCCGCGCAGGCTACCGGCAATCGGTGATTCCCGCCACCCCACGGGGAACAATCACCCCGGTCCCGACGTCTTCCTGAAAAGCGCGTCCATCCGGACGCGCCGGGTCCCCTCGCAGATGGCAGACACACACGACAAGGACACCCCATGAAGACCGACGTGCTCTATCAACCCGCGTTCGCGCTTGCCCGCTGCGCCATCGAACCCGGCGAGCAGCTCCGCGCCGAGGCCGGCGCGATGGTCGCGATGTCGAGCAACATCGAGATCCAGACGAGCGCCACCGGCGGCATGCTGAAGTCGCTCAAGCGCTCCTTTCTCGGCGGCGAATCGTTCTTCATGAACACCTTCACGGCGGCGGATGGCCCCGGCGAGATCCTCTTCGGCGCCGCGCTGCCGGGCGACGTCCGCGTCCTCGACGTCAGCCCGGGGCCGCTGATGGTGCAGTCGGGCGCGTTCCTGGTCGCGGAGATGGACGTCAACGTGGACACGAAGTTCAGCGGCGGGCGCGGCTTCTTCGCGACGGGCGGGCTCTTCATGCTGCGGCTGGAGGGGCGCGGGCAGGCGGTGATCGCCTCCTACGGCGCGCTCCACGAGATGCGGCTCGCGGCCGGCCAGCGGTACACGATCGACACCGGCCACGTTGTCGGCTTCGACGCCAACATGCCGTACAACCTCCGGCGCGTCGGCGGGCTGAAGAGCACCCTGTTCAGCGGCGAGGGGTTCGTCATCGACATCGAGGGCCCCGGCTCCGTGCTGCTGCAGACGCGCTCGCAGGACGCCTTCCTCTCGTGGCTGGTCCCGCAGCTGCCGAAGAACGGCGGCAGCTCGGCGACATAGCCTCATCTTCGTCGTCCCGGGCCTTGTGTCGCACCTGCGGCCGGGGTCGGCCCCATGCCCAGGGTCGCGCCCAAAACCGCGTCGTCACGATGCCGCCGGACACCGTTGTCTCGGTAGCCCCGGACCTTGTGTCCGGGGTCCGTTGCCGCCCGCTACATTTGCCTGAGGAACGACCCTCCCCTTGTCATCCCGAGCCGATAAGGCTGCGCAGCAGGCGAATCGTGTCGAGGGATCCCAATCGATGCTGCGCATCGATCTGGTGTGACCGGCCAGGGCCTGTACCGTAGGAATGGCCCATTCCGGCCCGCCCGGGAGAAACCGGCTTCGCCGGGGGATCCTCCGGCCGAGCCAAAGGCAAGGGCCCGCTCCGCTTCTCGCGCTCCGCGCTCGGCCGGGAAGCGAAGCGAGCCCTCGACAAGCTCAGGATGACGTGTGGAGAGGGCGTTCGGCGGCCCACCTCCCCCTGCGTGGTAGGCTACAGGCACGGTCGACGAGGCCGCATCGCGTTGTCGCCGGGATCAGGGGGCCTGGGTGATCCACTCGCGCGCGCCGCGCATCCACGTCCATCTCCACCACCAGGGCATCCCCTGGACGAGCATCATCCTCGGCCTGATGGCGATGCTCGTTGTCGCCATGCCCGTCAGCTACCGCGCCGGCACCGAGGCGTCCCACCCCCACACCGTCTTCCAGGCGATGATCGACCACGCCACCGGCCACACACATCACCACCCGGGCGAGGACAAGCCGCACACGCACGCGACGACCAGCACCGCCCTCTCGCCCTTCGCCTCGCCCGCGATCCCGCTCAACGTCCTGAGCGCCCCGGCGCACGACCATGCCACCACCGCGATGCAGCCGGAGCCCGACGTGCCCGCGATCACCAACGCGAAGCCGTCGCTGGACCAGCCGCTGATCATCGCGTCGATCGCTGGCCTGCTGATCCTCGCCGCGACCGTCGTCGTCCGTCGCGCCGCCTGGCCGCGCCCGCCATGGCCCGAGGCGCTGGCCGTCGCGCCGGACATCCCGCCCCCGCGCCCGCTCTCCATCCGAACCGCCTTCTGATCCGTATGCTCGGCATGGAGAAACGCACACATGACATTCGCATCCCTGCGCTCGCGCGCACCGCTGGCCCTGATCGCCCTCGCCCTCGCGTTCGTCGCGCTGGCTACGCCGGCGACCACCTTCGCCCACGAACACCGCACGGTTGGCACCGATTACGAGATGACCGTCGGCTTTATCACCGAGCCCGCGATCCAGGGCGATACCAACGGCGTCTGGCTGGAGGTCATGAAGGGCGACGCGCCGGTCGAGGGTCTGGCCGACACGCTCAAGGCCGAGGTCATCTTCGGCGACCAGAAGCGGGAGGCCACGCTGACCCCCGCCTTCGGCGAGAAGGGCGTCTACACCTCCGTCTTCATCCCGACCCAGCCGGGCGACTACACGTTCCACTTCGTCGGCAAGATCGGCGACCAGGACGTCGACGAGACGTTCACCTCCTCGCCCGAGGGCTTCGACTCAGTCGCGCCGCGCACCGACTACGAGTTCCCGACCGGCGCCAACGGTTCGTCGACCTCCTCGACGCTCGCCTACCCGGCGGCGATCGGCGGCGTGCTGCTGGCCGCGGGCGCCGCGAGCGTGATCGTCCGCCGCGCACGTCGCTAGCTTCGCTCCCGCTCGCGGGTGGGGTGCCGGGGCGGCCTCTTCGCCCCCCGGCGCTCACCAAGGACTGACTATGAACACCCCCATCCAGCCGCGACGTCGCGCTGGATCATCCGCCCGCCGCGGCCTCGCGCTGCTGGCGATGCTCGGCGTGCTGGCCTGCCTCGCGGCCGCGCCCCGGCCGGCCGCCGCCCACGCGGCGCTCGACAGCAGCACCCCGGCCAACGGCGCCGTCGTCGCGACATGGCCCACCGAGATCACCGCGACGTTCACCGAGCATCTCGACGACTCCTACAGCCATCTCCAGCTCTTCGACATGCGCGGCGAGCAGGTCGCCGGCACGTCGCTCGCGTTCAGCGACGACGGCTTCACGATGACCCTCACGGTCCCCGCCGGCCTTCCCAACGGCACCTACTCCGTGCTCTGGCGCACCCTCTCGGAGGACGACGGGCACACCGCGCAGAACTACTTCTCGTTCACCGTCGGCACCGACGCCGATGTCGCGCCCGTCACCATTCCCGGCACCGGCGACGAGCTCGGCGGGTCGCCCCAGTGGTTGAAGACGGCCTCGCGCTGGGCCGCGCTGCTCGGCATCGCGGCGCTGATGGCGATCTGGCCGATGTGGACGCTGGTGATCCGGCCCACGCTCGGCCCGGTCTGGCGACTGGGCCCGGCCATCACGCGGCGGATGCACCGCTACACCGCGATCGCCGTCGCCGCGGCGCTGCTCGGGTCCGTGTTCGCGCTCGTCGTGCAGGCGTTCACGCTTCCGGACGGCACCTGGCTCGACAAGCTGCTCAACACCATCGGCCAAACGCGCTACGGCCAGCTCTGGCTGGCGCGGCTGGTGCTGATCGTCGCGACCGGCATGGCGCTCTCCGTCTGCGCATGGTGGTTCACGAAACGGCGCCCGGTGGAGAACGTGGCCGCCTGGGTCCTCACCCTCGCGCTGCCTATCCCCTTCAGCCTCATCGCCCACGCCTACGCCCAGCCGGCCGGCCGCGCCTTCGCGGTCACCGCGGACGTGCTCCACCTGCTCGGCGCGGGCGTCTGGGTCGGCGGGCTGCTCATCCTTGCGACGGTGCTCTTCCCCGGCCTGCGGTGCGTCGACGCCGAGGACCGGCGGCGCGTGCTGGCGCGGGCCATCCCGCGCTTCTCCGTGCTGGCGATCATCGCCTGGGCGGTGATGGGCCTGACCGGCTTCTATGCCGGGTGGCTGCAGGTCGGCAACCTCGCGGCGCTGACCGGCACCGCCTACGGCAAGGCGTTGCTCGTCAAAATCATCCTGCTGGCCGTCATCCTCGTCATCGCGACGGTGAACCTGTTCGTCATCTCGCGCCACCTCAACCGGCGCGATGAGGGTGCCGCCATCTGGGGCACCCGGCTGCGGTGGACGGTCGGCGCGGAGATCGCGCTCGTCCTCGTCGTCCTGGCGGCGGTCGGGCAGATGACCAGCCTCCAGCCGGCGCGCGACGTGATGGTCGAGCGCTCGCGGCAGATCACGATCCCGTTCGAGCTGCCGGACACATCCGCCAAGCTGCTGCTGGCGCCCGGCATCACCGGTGTCAACCACTTCCGGGTGGAGGTGGCCGGAGCCGACCTGCCCGCCGACGCCGAGGCGCTGCTGCGGCTGACGATCCCGGACAACCAGAGCCTGGGCACCAAGGAGATCCAGCTCTCGCGCGTGGCGGGCAACGCCTTCGAGCACCACGGCAGCGAGTTGAGCATCGCCGGCGACTGGAAGATGACGCTCATCATCCGCGAGCCGGGCCAGGCGCCGCTGCAAGCGGAGACGACGCATGCGATCGGGACGACCGCGCCAAAGGTCGACGTCCCCGGCACGCCGTGGCGTTTCGAGATGGTCGGCGGGCTCTCCGGCATGGCGCTCGTCTTCATCGGCATCGGCGGCCTCGTGATGGCGGTCTACGCCGGCCGCACGCCCCTCCGCAAGGAAGCCGGTGGCCTCGGCGCGGCGGCGCTGGCGCTCGGCGTCGTGCTGCTCCTGCAGGCGCGGTACGACCCGGTCCTGGCGGTGGCCTCCGGCGAAGGCGCGATCAACCCGAACGACATGGCGATGGTCTCGCGCGGCGAGGAGATCTACGTCAACCAGTGCCTGAGCTGCCACGGCGCGGGCCTGCGCGGCGACGGGCCGGCGGGCGCGGGCATGAGCCCGCCGCCGGCCGACTTCGCGGCGCCACACACGATGGTCCACTCCGACGGGGACCTCGTCTACTGGATCGAGAACGGCAAGCAGGGCACCGGCATGCCGGGGTTCGGCGACGCGCTCTCCGACCAGGACGTCCGCGACGTGATGGCGTTCATCAAGAACCGCCAGGAGCAGCTCGGCAAGACCGCGACGGTGCCTGACCCCGCGCAATGCACGGTGCAGCCGACGACGATCGACGCGCTGACCGAGCTCGCCGGGGAGCCCGCCACGTCCGCCCAGCGCGGCGCGCCAATCCAGCCCGCGAGCGACCCGAGCGTGGACGGCGCGACGCAGAACCAGGTCGTGGCGACGGCGGAGGAGATGATCGCCTGCACGAACGCGGTCGACACGCTGCGGCGGCTGGCGCTCTTCAGCGACGACTTCCTCCGCGCGTCATTCCCGGACGGCGTCGACGCCTCGTTTGCCGAGATGGCGACGCAGGAGCCGACGCCGCTGCCGGAGGCCGAGCGGATCGGCCTGCGGGACGTCCAGAACATCACGACGCTGAGCGACGGGCGGATCGCCGCGACCGTCTCGATCGACGACCCGGCGAACACCGGGACGGCGCTCGGCGACGACGCGCAGGCGACGCTCATCTTCGTCAACGTCGACGGCGCCTGGCGCATCGACGAGATCCGGTAGGGAGTTGGCGGCCAAGTCCGGGTAGGGGCGGACCTTGTGTCCGCCCGGTGCCGCTGCGGGCGCGGCGGGAGCACGCAAGGTGCTCCCCTACCGGTTGGCTGCTTGCCACCCATCCCCACGACAGCGCCCATGGAGGGGGGTATCATCTCCCTGCCATGGCGACCACCGACCCCGACACACCCGGCAACAACCGCCGCTTCCGCTTCCTCCCGGAAGGGACGACCGACGACGCCCGTGTCATCATCTCCGCCCGGGGCGTGCGGGCGTTCGGCGACGGCTTCGTCAGCGTCCTCCTCCCGCTCCACCTCACCGAGATGGGCATCTCGTCGTTCCGGATCGGCGTCCTCACCACCGCCACCCTCCTCGGCTCCGCGGCGCTGACGCTGCTGGTCGGCAATCTCGGGCGGCGCTGGCGACGGACCGACCTGCTGCTCCGCGCCAGCCTGCTGATGATCGCCACCGGCATCGCCTTTGCCGTGTTCAACGACTTCTGGCCGCTGGTCGTCGTCGCCTTCGTCGGCACCCTGAACCCCTCCTCCGGCGATGTCAGCGTCTTCCTGCCGACCGAGCAGTCGATCCTGCCGCAGACGACCGCCTTCGGCCACCGGACGGCGCTCTTCGCGCGCTACACCCTGATCGGCTCGCTGATCGCCGCCCTCGGCGCCCTGGCGGCGGGCCTCCCCGTGGCGCTCAATCACCTGCTCGGCGTGCCCCTGACGCGTGGGCTGGACGGCATGTTCCTGATCTACGCCGCGCTCGGCATCGTCGCGATGACGCTCTACCGCCGCCTCTCGCCGGGCATCGAGCCGGAGGTCAGGGACGAAGGTCCGGCGCTCGGGCCGTCGAAGCGCGCCGTCTACCGCCTCGCCGCGCTCTTCAGCCTCGATTCGTTCGCGGGCGGGTTCACCCTACTGTCGGTGATCGCGCTCTGGCTCTTCCTGCGCTTCGACCTCTCGGTCGCCGTCGCCGGGACGATCTTCTTCTGGGCGGGGTTGCTCTCGGCGGGATCGCAGCTGCTGGCGCCGGTGCTGGCGCGGCGCATCGGGCTGGTGAACACGATGGTCTTCACCCACCTGCCGGCGAACATGTTCCTGATCGCCACGCCACTGATGCCGACCCTGCCGCTGGCGATCACCTGCCTGCTGATCCGCTTCTCGCTGGCGCAGATGGACGTCCCGGCGCGGACGTCGTACGTGATGGCGGTGGTAACGCCGCCCGAGCGCCCGGCTGCGGCGAGCGTGACGAACGTGCCCCGCAGCCTGGCGACGGCGATCAGCCCAACGATCGCGGGGTCGTTGCTGAACGTGACGGCGTTCGGCTGGCCGCTGCTGATCGGCGGCACGCTGAAGGCAACCTACGACCTGCTCCTGCTCGCGATGTTCCGCAACGTCCACCCGCCGGAAGAGGAGC
>DATLHE010000195.1:0-54417 GCA_035540335.1 Thermomicrobiales bacterium
CTACCCCTCCTCGCTGTCGGCGAGGGCCCGCAGGGCATCGACGTGGCGCTGGAACATCGCCCGCGCAACGTCCAGCAGCTCGTAGACCTGCGGGTCGACGACGGAGTAGTAGACGCTCGTCCCCTCCTTGCGCCCGACGACCAGCTGCCGCGCTCGCAGCAGCGCCAGTTGCTGGCTGACCGACGACATCTCGACCTCCAGCCGCGACTGGAGATCGGAGACGGTCAGCTCCTGATCCCGCAGCAGCTCGAGGATCCGGATCCGCACCGGATGCCCGAGCGTCTTGAACAATTCCGCCTTGAACCCTTGCAGCACGATCCCCTCGCATCCCGACTATTTGAAGACTTTTGAATATTACAATATAATCGTCAGGCGGTCGGGAAGGCCGCCTCACCACCGAGCCACCATTCGAACCGTCACGCCAGATGGCCCACCCCGGCGCAGGGGTGGCCCGGTGTCGTGACCCTGATGCCCGAACGGAGCACCACCACCACATGATAGCGATTCGGGAGGCACACCTCGCGGGCCTGCTGCGGCGGGAGCACTGGGCGCGCAACATCATCGCTGGCGTCATTGTCGGCGTCGTCTCGCTCCCCCTCTCCATGGCGTTCGCGATCGCCTCCGGCGTCAAGCCCGAGCAGGGGCTCTACACGGCGATCATCGCCGGGCTGCTCGTCACCCTGTTCGGCGGCAGCCGCGTCCAGATCGCCGGTCCGACCGGCGCTTTCATCGTCATCCTCGCCGGCATCGTCGGCACCTACGGCGTCACCGGACTGCAGGTCGCCACCCTCATGGCCGGCGTGATCCTGGTCGTGATGGGCCTCTTCCGGATGGGCGCGGTGATCCGCTTCATCCCCGCGCCGGTGATCGCCGGGTTCACGGCCGGCATCGGCGTCATCATCTGGGTCGGCCAATGGCCGTCGTTTTTCGGCATCCCCTCCCCCGAGGGCGAGCACTTCCACCAGAAGCTGCCGGACCTGTTCCGCGCCCTGCCGGAGCTGCACGTGGCGACGACGGCGCTGGGGGTGCTCGGCCTCGCGCTGCTGATCCTCACGCCGCGCGTGCCGGGCTTGCGCCGGGTGCCGGGGCCGCTCGTCGCGATGGTCGCCGTCACCGTCCTGCAGAAGGTCGCCGGATTCGATGGCGTCGCCACGATCACGAGCACCTTCGGCGGCATCCCGACCGGCCTGCCCGCCTACACGCCACCCGATCTCTCCGTCGACATGGTCATCGACCTCCTCGGCCCGGCGTTCACCATCGCCATGCTCTGCGCGATCGAGTCGCTGCTCTCGGCGGTCGTCGCCGACGGCATGGCGGGCACGCGTCACGACTCCAACCAGGAGCTCGTTGGCCAGGGCGTTGCCAACGCCGCCAGCGCGCTCTTCGGCGGCATCGCCGCCACCGGCGCCATCGCGCGGACGGCCACGAACATCCGCAACGGCGGCAACAGCCCGCTGGCCGGCATCGCGAGCGCGCTGACGCTGGTCGCGATCATCCTCGTGCTCGCGCCGCTGGCGGGCGACGTCCCGCTCGCCGCGCTGGCGGCGATCCTCTTCGTCGTCGCCTGGAACATGAGCGACGTCAAGCACGTCGTGCGCATGGCGCGGCGGGCGCCGGCGGCCGACGTGGCGATCCTGCTGGTCACGTTCGGGCTGACGGTCTTCGCCGATCTGGTGGTGGCGGTGAACGTCGGCGTGCTGCTCGCCACGTTGCACTTCCTGCGGCGGATGGCGTCGTCGGTCGGGGTGCAGCAGGTGAGCGCCGAGACGATCGACCTCGAGATCGGCCGTGGCGAGAGCGGCAGCCGCCTGCTGCCGCTGCCGGACGGCGTGCTGGTCTACGCGATCGACGGGCCCTTCTTCTTCGCGGCCGTCGATGCCTTCGAGCGGGCGTTGGCGGAGACGCACACCGACCCGCGGACGCTCGTCATCCGTCTCGGCCGGGTGCCGTTCGTCGATATCACCGGCATCCAGGCGCTGGAGGAAGTGATCGACAACGTGCGGACGCGCGGCGTCCGCGTCGTCCTCTGCGAGGCGAACCCGCGCGTCACCGCGAAGCTGCGCCGGGCCGGGCTGCTGGCCCGGATCGGCGGGGACAACGTCGTCGCCACCTTCCCCGACGCGCTCCGGCTCGTCGCGCCGCCGGTGGCGTTGGTGGCCGACTAGCGGCTACACCGGCGTCGGGGTCTCAGTCGGCGTCGGTGGCGGCGGCTCCGTGGGGGTCGCCGTCGCGGTCGCGGTCGGCGTATCGGTGGGCGTCGCCGTCGGGGTAGTCGTCGGCGTGTCCGTGGGGGTCGCCGTGGCCGTCATGGTCGGCGTCCACGTCGGTGTCGCGGTTTCGCTCGGCGTGGCGGTCGCCGTCGGCGTCCAGGTCGCGGTGGGCGTCCACGTCGGGGAAGCCGGCATGGTCGTCGGCGAGGCGTGCGGGGGTGCCGGCGTCGGCGTCGTGGGCGGGACCGTTACCGTCAGCGTCGCGGCTTCCGTGGCTGGCGCCGGGAAGAGCGCGGTGATCCAGAGCGCGTAGCGCTGCTGCGGCGCCAGCGTGGCGGGGATCGCGTCCTGCGTGTGCGAGATGGAGACGCCGGGGCGGATCGCGCCGGCGATCACCTGCTGCGGCGTCGTGCCCTCGTTGAGGTTCTCCGGCACGTTCGCCTGCACGAGCGTGTAGGTGCCACCGGGGAGCGTGATCGGGATGGTCTGGTCGGGCGTGTCGTCGGGCGCGACGTCCGCCTCGCGGGCGAGCTCGACCGTCTCGACGTCGACCGGCTGGCTGGTCTCGGCGAGCAGGCGGATCTGGTCGCCCTCGCGCAGCACGAGCGCGGACCCCTGGGCGACCCGCGACACCTCGGTGCCGTTGACCTGCACGAGGACGGGGCCGGAGACGGCGATCAGCACGCCGTCGTGTACGTCGAGCACCTCGCCGGGCGCGTCCGTCGCCCTGAGCGCGGTCACCTGCCACTCGTAGGTGTCGCCGGTCAGCTCCAGCTCGGTTGCGGCCAGCAGGGTGACGCCCGGTGGCCAGGCCGTGAAGAGCGCCAGCGCGGGGGACGTGGCGGGCGGCGTGGCCTGCTGGGTGGTGCCGTGCGCGCCGGGGCCGAAGGTGACGAGCACCCCCAGCAGGAGCAGCGCGACGACGATCAGCCGTCCGAGGGTTGGGCGCAACGAGCGCCGGGAGATCATCGCCATGGGAACCCCACCTGAGTGCTGAGGGAGAGTCGACCGTGCCGAAATGGCCCCGGATCTGTCGCGACGTTCGCGCACTATTTTCGTGGAATGACCTGTGGTCATCTTAGCATGAACAATGGCGCCGCAGGCCCGGCGCACACCCGCGACCGCGGGAACCCCGGCCAGAGGGCCGGGGACTGGACGACGGGCCTTCTCGACGCGGTCGCTAGGCGTCCTCGACCGCGAGCGTGGCGGCGGTGACGACGGTTTTCATGCCCGAGGCGGGGTTCATCGCCGCCTGCTTCTCCTGGTAGATCACCAGTACCGACGTGCGGCCGTCCGTGGTGTCGCCCAGCGTGGCGCTGGTCCAACGCTGGGCGCGCAGCGCGATCGGCCCGCCCGGCGTGGGGAGCAGCGTGAAGCCCTCCCGCCGGCGGGCGTCGTCCGGCAGCATTCCGATCACCTGATTGCCCGCCATTTCTGGTGAGATGCCGCCGAGCTGCGTGGTGTTCTGCCATTGCAGCTCGATGAAGTCGACCAGGCCGTCATCGAAGTTCACGAAGTCCAGACCGACGTAGATGGGGCCGCCGTACTCCGGGTCGGTGTACATTCCCAGCGACTGCGTTGCCTCGCCCGGGCCGTAGATCGCCTCCCATTCGGTGCGCGAGAGGCCGATGCCGCCCGAGGCGATCCCGTTCGACTGCCGCGCGGCGGCCCGGAGCGACCGTGTCAGCGCGAGGGCCACGCCGGCCCCGGCGAGGCTCCTGGCCAGATCCCGTCGCGTTGGTGTGAAGGTCATCGGTGAGCTCCTTGTTGGGCGCGTCCGGCGCCTGCGTGCGCGGATGAATCGCTGCGTTGGGGATGTGTCCCTCGTTGCTCTTCCAACGCCCGCGCGGGCCCGATCGTTGCGTCGCCAGCATCCTCGCCAGGCTCGGTGCCGGAAGCCGCGACGCGGACGCCAGCGACGCGTGCGCCACGGGCCCGAATGAGCCATCTCACACCGGGCCGTCTCGCCCGTTACACAGAGACGGACCGGGAGGGTGCAGGCGCCCGCTCTCCCCGTCGGCAACCGGACGCCGGGACCCGGGCGAGCTGATCTCCCCGGCCGGGGCACCTGATTGCGATGTCGTCGCCGTTTCCTCGTTCCCGCGTTCCCGGTTCAGGAGTTCCCCATGGTCGAGATCGTTGCCCTTGCCGCGCTCGTGGCGCTGGCGGCCCTGGCGCTGACGTTCGGCGTGGATTCACGCCCTGCTTTCGAGTCGCACGAGCACACCCTGGCCCGGCGCGGGATAACCTGGGATGGCGTTCGCCCTCCGGCAGCGCCCGCCGTTCGCATCCTGACGACCCCCGCGCCTGGCGAGCCCTATCCGACGCTGCGGGCCATCGACGCCGCGCGTGGCGACGTGCCGCCGCTGGCGGCGGATCCCAATGCGGCGGAGCTGGAGCCGCGGGCCCGCGCACTGACCGCCGAATACTGGAGCGAGCACGTCTGGATGACCGGGGTCGTGCCGCACCGCGCGTTCGAGCGGGTCGCCGCCGCGCTGGAGCAGGCGCGGGCCGTGCCGCGGGACACCGCCACCGTCCTCGTCATGCGCGAGACGGCCAGCGCCCGTGCGCCGCTCGCCATCTAGGCGCGCTCGCATCACTGGCCCCGATGATGCGGGCGACCGGCGGTGAGCTACCACCCGCCGGTCGCTCCATCGTTCCTGCGCAGATTACCGAGGCCCGAAGTGGCCGGACTCAAAAGTGGATTGGTGATCTTCCCGATGCGCGGCGGCCGGGGCGGCGGTATTATAGATGCCAGAGAACGGATATACCGCTCCGGGCCCCATCTCGCTTCAGGAGCCGTCGCCATGGAATTTATCGGCGCCTTCATCGCCGCTCTCGTCTCCTTTGTGGCGCTGGTGCTGTGGATCCTCCTCGATGCGGCGCAGCGCCGCCTGCCGCCGGAGGATTTGCGCGCCCTCCGCCGTGTCGCCGGTGGCGGTCCCCTCACCACCCGGGGCGGCCACGCCGTCGACGACGTGCGGGTCGTCGTGGTGCCCTTCCCCGACGCGGCCTACCCGATGCTGCAGATGATCGACGACACCCGCGGCCCGGGCCATGCCCGCTTCGCCGACGCCCCGTGCGCCGCCTGGCTCGAGCAGGTCGCCCGCGAGCTGATGGGATCGAGCGCCTCCGGGACGTTCGAGGACGTCTGCACCGCGCTGGAGCGCGAGCGCCGGGCGCAGGAGGAGGACGTCGAGATGCTCGCCGGGTGGTCGCCGCCGCCCGCCCTGCCCGCCGAGCGGCGTTTGCACATCACCGGAGAGACGCGATAATGCACCGCGGGTGGCATGGACCCATGCCACCCGCCTGGTCATGTCGTGAATCTCTGGAGAATGTTTCGTGGGTGACGTCGTACGCATGGGAGTTGTCGGCGCGGGAACGATCGCGCAGCGGGGGATCCTGCCCCATCTGAGCCAGGACGACGTGCAGGACCGCGTCGTGTTGCAGGCCGTCTGCGACCCCGTCCCCGGGCGCGCCGACGGCGTCGCCGCGACGTTCGGCGTCACCCACGCCTATACCTCCTACGAGGAATTGCTGGAGAAGGGCGACGTCGACGCCGTCACCATCTGCTCCCCGATCGGTTTCCACTACGAGCAGGGCAAGCAGGCGCTCGAGGCCGGCAAGCACATCCACTTCAACAAGACGATGACGACCACGGTCGCCGAGGCCACCGAGCTGATCGACCTCGCCGCCGCGAAGGGCCTCAAGATCGTCGCCTCCCCCGGCGAGGTCTTGCGGCCGCAGGTGCAGGCCGTCCGCCGCGCCATCGCCGAGGGCTGCATCGGCGTCCCGACCTGGGCGATCGCCGGCGCCGCCTTCGGCACCTATCACCTCGACGAGCCGGAGCGCAAGGGCGACTCGGCGGCGACCACCATCGACCCTTCGTGGTACTTCCGGAAGCCGGGCGGCGGCCCGCTCTACGACGTCACCGTCTACGCGCTGCACGGGCTGACCACCGTCCTCGGCCCCGCGAAGCGCGTCACCGCGATCTCCGGCGTGCGCATCCCCGAGCGCGCGTTCAACGGCAAGAGCGTGCCGACCGACGCCGACGACAACACTGGCATCCTGATCGACTTCGGCGCGGGGCTCTTCGCGATGTCGTACGGCGCGGCGGCGGGCGGCCTCAACTACTGGTTCACGGGCAAGTACTTCGGCACCGAGGGCAGCATCGACGGCTACACCCTGAACGGCGAGCCGCTCGACTACCCCGAGAAGCACCTCTCCGACGCGGCCGGCGGGGGCGTGACCGGGGCGCAAGTGACGCTGCCGCACGTCGTCGGGCCGCACCGTGACATTCAGGAGCAGCACGTCTTCGAGGACATCATGCAACTCGTCGACTGGGTGCGCGACGACACGGCGACGCCAGTGACCGCCGAGCGGGCGCGGCACGTGATCGACATCATCGAGTCGTCGCTGCGCGCCGCCGAGACCGGCCAGACGCAGGAATTGTCCACCACCTTTTCCCAGTAGCCCCGACCCGGCGTGGTCGGGTTGGCGGCCGAAGGTCGCGGGGGCAGACATACGAGTCTGCTCCTCCCCAAGGGGACCGTCATTCCGAGCGTAGCGAAGAATGACGGGGTAACCAAGGTTCGGGGCGGCCATCATCGTACGGGCTGACCTTGTGTCCGCCCTCATGTGCAAGGGGAGGCATCATGACCCGCCAGGGCGATTTCGAGCAGATCGACAAGCGCTTCAAGGACTGCGTCAAGGGCAGCGCGCGGGTGGAGAAACTGGCCGAGGGCTGCCGCTGGGCCGAGGGCCCGGCCTGGTTCGCCGCCGGTCGTTATGTCGTCTGGAGCGATATCCCCAACGACCGCATGATGCGCTGGGACGAGACCAGCGGTCTCACGAGCGTCTTCCGTCAGCCCGCCGGGTACACCAACGGCAACACCGTCGACCGCCAGGGGCGCCTCGTCAGCGCGCAGCACGGCTTCCGGAGCGTGACGCGCACCGAGCACGACGGGACGGTGACCACCCTCGCCGACCGCTTCGAGGGCAAGCGCTTCAACAGCCCGAACGACCTCGTCGTCTCCTCCGACGGGGCGGTCTGGTTCACCGATCCCGCCTACGGCATCGACTCCGACTACGAGGGGCACAAGGCCGAGCCGGAGCTTGACGGCTGCCACGTCTACCGCATCGACCCGGTCAGCGGGGCGGTGACGAAGGTCGCCGACGACTTCCACCGGCCCAACGGGCTGGCCTTCTCGCCGGACGAGGGCAAGCTCTACATCACGGACACCGGCCACCCCGAGCGCCACTGCCGGGTGTTCGACGTGGACCTCGGGAAGGGCACGCTGAAGGGCGGGAAGGTCTGGGCGAAGGCCACCAACGGCGGGTTCGACGGCTTCCGGTTCGACACCGAGGGGCGCTGCTGGATGAGCGCGGCGGACGGTGTCCACTGCCTCGCCCCGGACGGGACGTTGCTCGGCAAGGTGTTCGTGCCGGAGGGGGTCGCCAATGTCGTCTTCGGCGGCCCGAAGCGCAACCGCCTCTTCATCTGCGGCACGACGTCGCTGTACTCGGTGCTGCTGCCGGTCAACGGGGCGAAGACGTTCTAGGGGTGTTGCGCCCGCCCGGAGGGGTTTGCCCTTGAAGGTGGTTGAGCGCGTTCAATCCCTCCCCTACGTGAATTGGCAGGCACGACCGTAGGGGAGGGATTGCGCACCAACGACGGCGTGATCGGGAACGGCGCAGCAATGCCCTCCCATCGTCGCCCGACAAGGCTGCCAGAAATCGAGATATTTCGGCAGTGTGGCAGCCTGACCGCGATTTCTCCGGAACCACGGGCGTTTTGGGTCTGCCATTAATTGGACCCACTTCTGGCAGCCTTCCTCCGCGAGGCATACGGGAGGACATTGGACGCACCGGAACGCCATCTTTGCGAAGGGACTGAGGGCGTCCGAGTCCTCCCCTACGGACTACGGACTGGTTCCGGGTACAAGGCTGCCACACTGCCATATGTCGGTATGTATGGATTTCTGGCAGTGTGGGGCGATTGAAATGGGGCAGACATGGAAGTCTCTGCCCATACGACGTCCGCGCCGTCGCCGTATGCCCCCCAATACACACCATACGGATGCTGAACGCGGCATCGCTCTCCACCGGGCGTCCCAACCGTACCTGCTCACCCGCGGGACCGGCACCGGCGGCGCCGATCGCACGGACACGGTGATCGCTCGTGCGGGAAAGCGCGGGATGATCAGAACCAGTCCATGCGGCGAAACATGATGAACAGGCCCACGCCAATCGCCGCCATCAGCCCCAGGGACCACAGGTACCCGAAGTGCCAGCTCAACTCCGGCATGTTGTCGAAGTTCATGCCATAGATGCCGGCGACGAGCGTCATCGTCATCAGGATGATCGACGACGACGTCAGCGTCTTGACGATCTGGTTGAGGTGGTTTGACGTGATGGAGAGCAACGCGTCGAGGGAGCTGGAGAGCAGGTCGCGATAGGTGTCCACGGCGTCGGTGACGCGCAGGATGTGGTCGTAGACGTCCTGGAAGTAGACGACCGTCTCCGCGCCGAAGACCGGCGAATCGGGACGCACGAGGACGTTCATGACATCGCGCTCCGGCGCCAGCACCCGGCGGACCGCCAGCAGGTTCTTCTTCAGCCCAAAGATCTCGGCCTGCGCCCTCCGCTCGTAGTGGTCGAAGATCCTGACCTCCAGGTCCTCGATCTGCTCCGAGATCCAATCGATCACCGGGAAGTAGTCGTCGACGATCGCGTCGAGGAGCGAGTAGATCAAGAGCCCGACGCTGAGTTGCTGGTGGCGCGGCCGCTCTCCCCGCCAGCGCTCCACCGTCTCGTCCACCGCCGTGATGGCGGCATCGCGCACGGTCACCAGGTAGTTCTTGCCGGCGAAGATGGCCATCTCGCGCGTCTGGGGGCGTCCATCGGCGATGTCCAATGCATAGAAAACGATGAACAGGAAGTCGTCGTAGAAGTCGACTTTCGGCCGCTGGTGGCGCTTGGTCGCATCCTCCATCGCCAGCGGGTGGAACCCGAACTCCTCGCCGAGCCGGGTCAGCTCGCCCTCGGTCGGCGAGACGACATCGACCCACACGAGGTGGTCATCTTGCTCGAGAGTGTCGCTGATCTGGTTCACCGGCAGATGACTCTCGACGCCCCTGCCATTCGAATAGACGCGCACGTCGATCATCGCAGTGCTTTCCTTACAGATGAGCCAGCACCGCCCTCAGGGTCGGCACTGGCGGTTGGCCAGAGCGGCGCACGAAACCGCCTCATCAGGAGCGAGGGTCGTATGCGGGATTCCCGTCGGCTCCCGTGCCTGTCACAGGGATCAACGCACGAGCGTGACCACACGGATGCCAGCACACCACCACGCCGCGGGAGGGGCCGGTCCGCGATCGGCACGCCCCGTCGCTTGCGCCTTGGTGCCCCCTGCATCCCCAGCGCAGTTCGGGACCTGCGAGTTGGACGGCCTGGACGCCAATCACCAGCAAGAGCGGCCCTACCAGGATGCGGTACATCGGATTTCCTCCTCAACGTCTGGTCCTGCGCCGGCGAGCACGGGACGATCAACACGATCACCGCCTCCGACGGCGTGTATACCGCCATCGTCGAGCAGCCCCTCCTCTGCGAGGGAACAGAACGGGCGGGGCCGGGACACGCCTGGCTCTGGCTGCCCGCGAGCCATTAAAGCGGCTGCACGCTAGCCTCCCAACACGGATAACCAGCCTCATGCGGTACACTGGCGCCCTGAACGACATGTGCAAGGCGCTGGACCGCTGGCAGGGATGCCAAGAATGCGCGCACGACTTCGCGGGAGAAGGACATGGTCCGCAACGACGCCTCCACAAACGGTCCGGGGCTGCGCCGGCTTCCCTCGCGAGTGCCCGGGCTGGACGCCGTTCTCGGCGGCGGTCTGATGGTCGGCGACACCTACCTCATCGCCGGCACGCCCGGCACCGGCAAGACCACCTTGGGCAACCAACTGGCTTTTGCCCGTGCCGCCATGGGCTCCTCGGTGCTCTTCGCCACGCTGTTGACCGAGTCGCACGATCGGATGCTGGCCCACCTCGAAGGCTTCCAATTCTTCGACCGGGCGCTGGTCGGCGAGCGCATCCATTACCTCAGTTTGCTCGGTGTGCTCCAGGAAGAGGGCGTCGAGGGCGTGATGCACACGGTGCTCACGACGGTCCGAAGCCACCAGGCAAGCCTCCTGATTATTGACGGCGCCGGCGTGGCTCGCATGCTGACCGGCTCCGACTTTGACTACGCGCGTTTCATCCATGGGCTTCAGGCGCGCACGGCACTGCTTGGCTGCACGACACTCCTGCTCGCCGGCGAGCGTGAGGCGGATCCGGTCGCCACCCACGTTGACGGCGTGATCCAACTCGCCAACGAACCAGCCCAGGCGCGCGACGCGCGGTCGCTGCGGGTCGTCAAGCTGCGCGGTTCCGACTATCTCAATGGGCGCCATCGGTTCGCCATCGGCGACGCCGGCATCACGGTGTTTCCCCGGCTGGAAGCAGCGCACGCCAGGACGGAGCCAACATGGCACGAGCCAGATGAGCGGTTGACGTTCGGCATTCCCGGCCTCGATACCATGACAGGAGGAGGCCTGCCGGCCGGAAGCGTCACGGTGGTTCTTGGCACGCCGGGCGCGGGCAAGACGCTGCTGGGGCTGCATTTCCTGTCTGAAGGCGCGAGCCGCGGCGAGCCTGGGCTCATTGCCACGTTCCACGAGACAGCCGCCGCCTTGTCCTCCACGGCTGAGCGCGCCGGGATGAACCTCGGCTCGTATCTCGACACGGGCCTGGTGCGCGTGCTGTGGCGGCCGCCACTGGAGCTGGCGCCGGACGAGTGGGCGTGGCAGATGCTCGCCGTCATCGATGAATATCGGCCGCGTCGCCTTGTCATCGACGCGTTCAGCGATCTCGTGCCGCTATTCGCGGTCCCGGAACGTCGGATCTTCTTCACGCCGGCACTCGCCCAGCAGCTGCGGGATCGTGGCGTCACCACGCTCATCAACATGGAGATCGACACTTTCGCCGCCCCCTACTTGATCAGCCCCGTACAGAACGTCTCGGCCTCGGTCGACAATGCGGTCCTGCTGCGCACCGTGGAGCTGGGTTCCTCGCTGCGCCGGGTGGTGTCAATCCTCAAGGAGCGCCAGACCGGCTTTGATCCGACCATCCGCGAATTCGTGATTGATCCGCGGGGCATGGTCATCGGCGATCGATTGGACGCCGGTGGGCTCCTGACCGGTTCCGCCACTCCCTTGCCTGACAATGCGTAGGGCATGGCTCGTGCGTAGCGGGGATCATGAAGACGATCCTCGTCGTGGACGACGAACCCGACCTCCGCGAACTTCTGGTGGACGTCCTTCGCGGCGAGGGGTACCTCATGGTATGGGCCAGCAATGGTCAGGCCGCGCGTGCGCTGCTGGCAGAGCAGGCGGTCGATCTGGTGATCACCGACACCATGATGCCCGGACTTGATGGCGTGGGCTTGATCCGGTGGATGCGAGCCCAGCCGGAGTTGCGAAGCGTTCCGGCCATTCTCATCAGCGCCGCCCTCCGGCCGAATCTGGATGGGCTTGGCCACTGTGAGTTCATGACCAAACCGTTTGAGCTGATCACGCTACTGGACGCGGTCACGACCGCACTTGGGCAATCGCCTCCCCAGTGACGAGTGCAGCGCGCTGCATGACCGGTTCGCCAACCACCACCAGTCCGTGAAGTCGCCGCGGTACACGAGGGGCACGTAACCTGGCCGGCAAGAACGACGGCTGGTATGCCTCAGCGGACCCGATCCGGACCGGAGGGGTGTGGGGATGTCTGCATCCTCGTCACCGGTCCGGCAGCGCCTCGCTGACCGTCGACCAGGACGGCGCGCCCTCCTGCGCGAACAGGATCCGCCCGTCCTCCCCGATCACAAACACCGACCGCAGGATCCCGCCGTCCGGCCTCACGGCGCCGTAGGCGGTGGCGGCGTCCTTGTCGGCATCGACCAGCAGGTCAAACTCCAGCTGATACGCGTCGCAGAACTGCGCGTGGCTCGCAGCATCGTCTGGGCTGATGCCCACCGGCTCGACCCCGGCCGCGCGGATGTCGGCCAGGCTCCGCTGCACGGCCATCAGCTGGGTCGTGCAACCCGAGGTGAAGTCCTGCGGGTAGAACACGAGCATGATCCGGGACGATGCCGTGTGATCGCGCAGCCGGAATGCCTTGCCGGACCCGGTCTTTGCCTGGATGTCGGGTGCCTCGGCACCAGTCTCGAGCAACGCCATGATGACCATCTCCTGAGGTGACGGCGCGGCCGGTCGAACGCGACGACTGTGTCCGGGGACACCGGCACCAGCCACGCGGTGCGCGCCTGTCCACAGGATAGCCGCCTCAGCCGCGAACGGCGCGCATCCACGCATGCGGCCATGCACCCGGCCGCTGGGCCTGGTGCGCGTAGATTTCGGTGAGCTGCGGAATCGACAGCTCGCCGTAGGTCTGGCCAGCGCTCGATCGCCGATCCTGCCCCGGACGACACCGAAGGCGGCGGCCAGGACGAGCAAGCTGTTGCGGCAACGACGGCACGTTAGCCTTGTGGCAATGGCTCGCCCGCGATGACCCTCTCATAGATTTCCATGTGTTGCCGGGCGATGCGCTCGCGGTCGAAGAGCCGTTCCGCCTGCGCGCGGCATGCGGCCGGGTCGAGCGCCATGGCCCGCGGCACGGCCCGCACCATCTCCTCCTCGTCCGCGCACAGCACCCCCGTCTCGCCGTCGAGGATCAGCTCCGGCGCCGCTCCTCGTGCCAGCGCGATCACCGGCGTGCCGCGCGCGCTGGCCTCGGCCATCACCAGGCCAAACGGCTCCTCCCACGGTGAGGGGAACAGCACCGCCGCCGCGTGCCCGATCAGCTCGTCCTTCTCCTGCCCGTCGACCTCGCCGACGAACTTCGCCAGGTTCTTGATCGACAGCACGAGCGGCCGGACCACGGCATCGAAGTACGCCTGTTCCTCCGTGGTGACGCGCAGCGCCATCATCAGGGGAACATCCGCCGCCTGAGCGACCCGGATGGCGGCGTCCGGCCCCTTCTCCCAGTGACATCGACCGAGGAAGGCCAGATACCCTCGCTTTTGGTCAGCGGCGTAGAAGCGCGTGCCGGCGACGTCGAGTGGGTTATGGACGACCCCGGCGAAGGCGATGTGCTGCCCGGGTCCGAAGCGCTGCTGCACCGCCTCGACGAACAGGTCGTGCTGGCGGTGGCTGATGGCGATGAAGCGATCCCCGCGCCGCGACAGCCGTCGGTAGTGCGCCAGGACCGAGGCGGTCACCGGGCCATGGATCGTGCGCACGATGGGGATCGGAAAGTCGCGCGGCGGCAGAGAATCGGTGTGGTCGTGGATGACGTCGGCGCCTTCCTCAAGGGCCCGTCGGTAGGCGATCCGACTGGCATCGAGCAGATGCCGATGCTTCTGCGCCTCCGTCATGTTGAGCCCGACTGGGCGGGAGACGGTCGGGATGTGGCGCGCCCGTGTCCGCGAACCGGCAGGCGCGCACAGCACAACGTCACACCCGGCGGCGACCAAGCCGTCGGTGAGATCGTAAACGACCCGCTCGATGCCGCCGTAGCCGGCGGGCGGAATCGGGTACCAGGGAGGGGCAATCTGGACAACGCGCATGGTGACCTCATCCGGGGTCGTCGGCCCGATACGTGACCACTGGCGAAGGCCTCGAGCCCAAGGGCGGACAGCGGAGCAGACACGATGCAAGAGTTGGGCCACGCACCTTGCGGATCGTCTGGCTCCATGTGCCTCGTGCCACCCGCGCATTGCCTCAAGCGATTCGGCAGCAGGATTTCGTCGGGGGCCATGTGTCACTGGCTTCGATGTGCTCGGTGAGCACGACGACAGGCTGGCGACCCGCCGCAACCGTCGTGGCGCGCATCGTGGGGGCCAGCACGCATGGTCCAGCAGCCCCATCACCTTCGCTATCCGATCCCGGCACCACACGAGCCGTGGTGCCTCACCCGTCAGGGTGGCATTCACCTGCGAGCGCCGCCATGTGCCACTCGGGTCAGGAGAACATGTCTCGTATGGGGAGATCATGCTCCCGACGCCAGTTCGTGGAGCAGGTCGGCGACCTCTCGCGGATGGGTCAGCGGGGCAGCATGGCTGGCCGCCAGCTCACGATAGTGCCACGTGGGTTCACTCCTGATCCGGGCATCTTCCCGCTGGTTGATCGCGCTCGCCGGGTCGTACCCGATGGTGCAGCGAACGTAGGTGGTCGGGATCGCGGCACCGGTCCCCGTCAACCGAATGGGCAGAATCCGGGTCTTGAGCAAGTCCGGGGTGTGCCGCGCCCAGAGCCACTGTCGGGTTTCGACCGGCAAATCGTCGGTCCCAAAGGGAGGCGGATAGCGCCAGCCGTCGCCGTGTGCGCGGGCCTGCGCTTCCTTTTCGGCATGGACACTGGGCGGGCTGCTCGTGTCCCCGTCCCGTGGCACGTCCGCATCGAGGTAGATGATCTGGGCGACCCGCTCGGGGACCCGATCGGCGACGCCGGCGACGATCATGCCACCGTAGCTCCAGCCCACCAGCACGACACCGGTCAGGTCCTCGAAGTACAGCACGTTGACGACATCGGTGATGTGCGTGTCCAGGTCGACGTGTGGACCCGCAAGATGGATCCGTTCCCCAACCCCCGTCAGGCTGGGCGTATGGACGTCGTGGCCGGCTGTCCGCAGATGGGGCACGACCCAGCGCCAGCTGAAGCTGCCGAAATACGAGCCGTGCACCAGCACCAGCGTCGCCATGCGCCTCCCCCAACCCGTGCGCCGGACTCGGTGAGGCCGGCCCCTGTTGCAGCATTCGTTCGTGGACCCGTGGCCCCATCATAGGGCAATGGTCTCCTCCCCTCGCCCATCAGCGCGTCAGCGTCCGCTCGATCTTTTCCGGGAGCAGGACACCGGCACGTCGGTCATAGCAGCGTCATCCCCAGGATCGGGGCCTCGACCCCGGGATGACGCCGCGCCGGTCGGGGACGCTGGCGGAGGAGATTGGCGATGCCCGCGGTTTACGAGGTCGGGGTGGCGGGCGCGGGCGTCCAGGTGGGGACCACGTCCAGCGGGGCGTTCAGCTGGTCTGGCGGCACCGGATGCAGTCGCGCACCGTGGACGCTGCCGCCTCCCGTGTTGAGCACCGTGCCATCGGCACCGACGACCATGAGGGAATAATCCTCCGTCCAGCTCTCGCCGGATGGATCGACCTCGATGTTCCCGCTGACGACGACGTAGTTGTTGGCCGGCGGGAAGACGTGCACCCACGTGTGGAGCACGGTGTTCGGTCCGTTTGGCTCCCACACGCCGGCGTGTCCCATGCCGGCGTCGACGAACGTCCCGTCGGCGTGAAAGACCGCGACCACGGGGGGCATGGGCGGCTCCACAAATGTAAGGATCCAGGTTCCGACAATGGGGTTGGTGGCCATTGGCGCGGGCGACGCCTCCTGCGCGGCGACGGGATGCGTGGCGGCGGCGAGGACGAGACCGGCACCGCTCGCGGTGAGGCCGGCGAGTGCGTGGCGACGCGACAGGTTGGCGGAGGATTGGTGAGCTGTCATGGCGGAAACTCCCGGTTTCGTGAGCACGCACAATGATCGTTGGATGTCCCTTGCGCTCATGGTCACGAAGCCCGTGGCGCCGCAACCTCCCTCATCGGGCACGGAAGCGTGTCCGCCCGGGGCGCTGCGCATTCCGAGCGGTGCAGGTTGGTCTGTGGTGCCTCACGCCAATGTACCGCAGACCGGCATAAGGTCAATCTGCCGCGCCGCCGCAGGGGCTAGGGCCCGGAGCCGCATCACCTCGATGCCGATGAGGATCTCTTCCTCGGCGTAGCTCGCGCATACGGATGCCGAACATTGGCATTCTCTGGTTTACTTATGCCACCGGATGATCCCTGATCCCGAACGAGCCCCCAATCCGATGCCGGATCCGGAAGCGCTTGCCCGAATCGATATCGACCGCCAGCTGGCGCCGGCCCGGTGGACGGGGTCGCAATCGAAAAGGAGCGGGCGGTTGGTGGAGTCTGAGGCGTTGACGTGAGCGGTCGGCCACATGATCGACCAGACCCTGATTGGCCAGGGGGCTCCTGCCGGTCGATCAAGGTCCGCCCGTATTCCTGACGAAAAGGTGCTCCATTCGCCAGCACACCCATGGCCAACCGTGTCCACAACGTGTTTGTAGGGGCGACACTGTGTGGTCGCCCTTGAGATTCGAGAGGGCGACCACAGAGGGTCGCCCCTACCGGCTTCGGCGCTGGAGGGAACACCCACATGCTGTCCTTCGACACGTCGGTCTCGCGCACGATCCTGATCCATGTCGCGCCGGGGGAGGATCTGCTGCGGGAGCTGGAGCGGGCGGCGCAGGTGCACGGGGTGCGGAACGGGGTGTTCGTCTCGGGGGCGGGGTCGCTCTCGCGCTACCACTACCACGTCGTCAGCAGCACGGAGCTGCCGCCGGAGAACGCGTTCGTCGAGCGCGAGGGGGCGGTCGACATCCTCGCCATCACCGGGTTCGTGCTCGGCGGGCGAGTGCACGCGCACCTGACGATCGCCAACGACCTGATGGCGATGGGCGGGCACCTGGAGCCGGGGTGCAGGGTGCTGACCTTCGCGATGGTCGCGCTGGCGGAGACGCGGGGCGCCGATATGTCGGACTGGGACCGCGTCACCGGGCGGGATATACGGCGGCTCCGATGAAGACTGCCACCCTCCCCCTACACAAACAACTTGGCCATCTGGGCAGCCTTCCATAACGTTGAGAAGGCTGCCACGTTTCCTCGAATAACCTGGCCACCTAGGAAGATCCCGCCAGATCAAGAAAAGCGGCCCCGAGAGACCCCAGGCTGCCACCGGCCAGGTTGTTTGCGTTGGCAGCCTTCTCCCTACACGTACGAGGTCCAGCCGCTCACGCGTCGCACGAGGTCGTCCCGGATGCTCGGTCGCTCCTCCGGCGATGAGGCGCGCCACGAGACGAGCTGATCCGCCACCGTGCGGTATTCATCCTCGCTCGGGACGGTCACACCATTCCGGCCCAGAAACATGTAGAGGGAGAGCGTCGCGATGCGCTTGTTGCCATCGACCCATGCGTGTGCCAGAGCGATGTGCAACATGAGCTCAACTGCTTGCTCCGCGAGGCTCGCATCTTCGTACCAGGCCAGATTTCGAGGATGATGCACGGCGCTCTGCAACGCGTCTTCGCGAACAAGGGCTCCCGGGTCCTGGCCCGAGGCTCGCATCGCGAGGTCGTAGAGCGCAATGACATCTCCGACGGTGAGATAGACGACCGCCTTTTGCCCCACGTCACTTGTCCTTCAGGTATCGCATTACCGGGTCAATGACATCCTTTCCCTCATCGTAGAGTCGTGCAAGCTCAGGCCGCAATGCGGGCTTGAGCTCCATCGGCGTGACGTCGATCGCGACGATCTGGCCCTCGCGCAGGTTCAGACGCTCGACCTCTTCCTTCGGGATCGTCACGACGAGGCTGTTGCCGGAGCGGCGGAGTTGCTGGGTGATCATCGGGTGGCTCGTTTCATGTCAATTCGGCTGCTCGACGTGGTAGCACTATAGCAAAAAGAAGACAAGAAGACTCAGCGATCGGTTCGCCGACGCGAACGTGCCACGCGTCCCGGCCCCGGCCACAGGTTCGACACGAGGACCAAGGATTCGATCGGGGCATGTGTAGCGGGCAGGCTTTGGTGCCCGCCCGCGCGACCGGAGTTCGTGACCCAGCCTACAGATGCGATACACGACCCGGGATTACAGGATGAGCATGTGTCGGGCGGACATAAGAGGTCGCCCCTACCCTGCCCATGGCCTTGTGTGACGCCTACGCCTTCCCGCCGCTCCACGTCCAGTCGCGGATCTCGGGCGGATCCTCGAAGTGCTCGACGGCGTAGGTCTCGGCATCGGCAATCAGCGTCTTGAGGCGCGCCATCAGCTCCTGCGCCATGTGCGGGCTCGGGTGCGCCCGGCGCAGCGCCTCGTAGGCGAGATGGTAGCGACTCATCCCGTTCAGGGAAACCATGTTGAACGGCGTCGTGGTCGTCCCCTGCTCCATGAAGCCGCGGACGTGGAAGCGCGGCGCGTTCGGGCGACCGTGAATGATGTCGTGGATCGCCCGCTGGTAGCCGTGGAACGCGAAGATCACCTGCTTGTCGCCGGTGAAGAACTCGGTGAACTTCGTCGTATCCAGCCCATGCGGGTGGTAGCCGGGGTGGAGCAGCGTCATCAGGTCGACGACGTTGACGAAGCGGATCTTCAGCTCCGGCGCGTTGGCTTGCAGCCAGTCGGAGGCCGCGAGCGCCTCCATTGTCGGCACGTCGCCGGCGCAGGCGAGGACGACGTCGGGCTCCTCGTGGAGCTTCGTGTTCCCGGCCCACTCCCAAATGCCGGCGCCGGTGGTGCAGTGCGCGATCGCGGCGTCCATCGGCAGGTACTGCAGGTGCGGCTGCTTGTCGACGACGATCAGGTTGACGTAGTCCTCGCTGCGCAGGCAGTGGTCGGCGACGGAGAGCAGGGTGTTGACGTCCGGTGGCAGGTAGATGCGGGCGACGGTGCCGCGCTTGGAAAGCAGGACGTCGATCAGGCCGGGGCCCTGGTGGCTGAAGCCGTTGTGGTCGTTGCGCCAGGCAGTGGAGGTCAGCAGCACGTTGAGCGACGGGATCGACCGGCGCCACGGCAGCTCGATCGCCTCCTGCAGCCACTTGGTGTGCTGGACGAGCATCGAGGCGGAGACCATCGCGAACGCCTCGTAGGTGACGAACATGCCGTGGCGGCCGGTGAGTGTATAGCCCTCCAGCCAGCCCTGGCAGAGGTGCTCGCTGAGGACCTCCATGACGCGGCCGTCGGGGGCCAGCGACTCGTCGACCGCGGGCACCATCGGGCCGATGAAGCAGCGGTTCTCGACCTGGAGGACATCCTGCAGACGGTTGGAGGCAAGCTCGTCCGGCGAGAAGAGGCGGAAGTTCGCCTTCGCCGCGTTCCGGGTGAAGGTGTCGCGCAGCATCGTGCCGAGCGGGCGGGTGTTCTCGATGTACGTGGTGCCGGGCTGCTTGATCTCGACGGCGTAGTCGCGGAAGTCGGGCAGCGTCAGATCCCGCCCGCTCGGGCCGCCATTTGCGTGCGGGTTGGCGCCCATGCGGCGGTTGCCCTCGGGCGCGAGCTCCGCCAGCTCGGGCATGAGGGTGCCGTCGTCGTCGAAGAGATCCTCTGGCCCGTAGCTGCGCAGCCACACCTCGAGCTGCCTGAGGTGCTCGGGGTTCTGGCGGACGCCGCTCAGCGGCACCTGGTGGGAGCGGAAGGTGCCTTCCACGGGCTTGTCATCGACGACCGCGGGGCCGGTCCAGCCCTTCGGCGTGCGGAGGACGATCGCGGGCCAGCGGGGGCGCTCGGTGACGCCGTCCGCGCGGGCGTCGGCCTGGATGCCACGGATGCGCTGGTAGCAGACGTCGAGTGTCGCGGCGAGCTCCTGGTGGACGCGCATCGGGTCGTCGCCCTCGACGAAGAAGACCTCGTAGCCGTGGCCGCTGATGGTGGCGTGGATGTCGTCGTCGCTGCTGCGGCCGAGGACGGTCGGGTTGGCGATCTTGTAGCCGTTGAGGTGGAGGATCGGGAGCACGGCGCCGTCGCGCGCGGGGTTGAGGAAGGTGGTGCTCTGCCAGGCGCCGGCGAGCGGGCCGGTCTCCGCCTCGCCATCGCCGACGACGGCGACGGCGATCATGTCGGGGTTGTCGAAGGCGGCGCCGAACGCGTGGGAGAGGACATAGCCGAGTTCACCGCCCTCGTGGATGGAGCCGGGGGTGGGAACGCTGACGTGGCTGGGGATGCCGCCCGGGGTGGAGAACTGCCGGAACAGGAGGCGCATGCCGGCCTCGTCCTGGGTGATGTCCGGGTAGATCTCGGAGTAGGTGCCTTCGAGGTAGACGTTGGCGACGATCGCCGGGCCGCCGTGGCCGGGGCCGGCGAGGTAGATGGCGTCGAGGTCATGCTGGCGGATGAGCCGGTTCATGTGCACGTAGATGAGGTTGAGTCCCGGCGAGGTGCCCCAGTGGCCGAGCAGGCGGGGCTTGATGTGCTCGGGCGTGAGCGGCTCGCGCAGGAGGGGGTTCTCCTGCAGGTAGATCTGACCGATGGTGAGGTAGTTGGCCGCCTGCCAGTAGCGGTGCATCCGCGCGAGCTCCTGCTCGTCGAGCGGCCGGGTGGCGAGGTCGGGCTTGATCGGCTCGACCGCGGCGTCGGCCGGCACGGCGCTGGAGATGGCGGTGTCGAACTGGTACATGCGGTGTTCGGTCTTCATGGGCAGCTCCCCTGTCACGTTCGCGAACGACGTCCTCGGGTTCCATGCTCGCGTGCCTGCATGATGTGGACCATAGCCGAACGGGTGGTTTTGCGCGGGATCGTGCCCCGCCGCCACTCGCTCGGACACAATAAGCGCGCCCGGCCGGGAACGCGTGTCCTTGCCGGGCGCGGTGCAGTGCGCTAGAGGTCGCCGCCCTCGTCGGGGATGCGGCTGAGGTGGGCGATGGTGAGGAGGAAGGCGCCGTCCTCGACGCCCTCGACGGCGTGCTCGACGCCCGGCGCGAGGGAGATGAATTCGCCGGCGTTGAGCGCCTGCGGGTCGCCCTCGACGGAGACGGTCATGGCGCCGCGCACGACGTGGATGGTGATCGGGCCGGGCGCGGCGTGGTCGTGCATCCGGCCGCCGCTCAGCATCGTGACGAGCACGACGCGCAGCGTGTCGGTCTTGACGAGGATCTCCGCGCGATGGCGGGCCCGGCTGTCGGGATCCGGCGGGAACTCGGCGATCACCTCGTCGAGGTTGAAGACGCCGTAGATCTTTTCGTTCTGGCTCTTGCTGAGCTGGTCCATGCGTTCTCCCCTTGTCGTCGAGTTGACGTCCGCCGGCAGGAACGTGAATTTCGCGACCTGCGGTCGCGGCCGGAGGGCACAAGGCCCTCCCCTACCGCCTGCCTGTCCGCTGGAGCCAGGATCGCAACATTCCTGCCGCGTGGGGCGCTAGACCGTCTGGAGCGTGGCCCGGCGTTGCGCGCGGGCGGCGTCGCGCCACTGGATGAGCTCGCGCACGGCGCCGAGGTCGTAGTCTGGCCCGTTGATGCCCATAATCAGATGCGTGATGCCCTTCGCGACGTACTCGTCGGCCTTTGCCAGCGTCTCAGCGCTGATGCCGCCGGAGCGCTCGATCGCGCGCGGGTCGCGGCCGACCTTGTGGCACCACTCGTCGAGGATGGCGCTCTTGCGGGCCATGTCCTCCGGGGTGCCGAAGGCGTGCCAGACGTCGGCGTGCTCGGCGACGAGCCGCAGGGTGACCTTCTCGCCGCTGCCGCCGATGAGGATCGGCAGGTGGCCGTTGACGGGGCCGGGGACGAGCTTGCCGAGGCGCTCGCGGATCTTCGGCAGGTCGCGCTTGAGCGCCTGGAGACGGCTGGCGGCGGTGCCGAACTCATACTCATAGTTGAAGTAATCGCGCTCGAACCAGCCGGAGCCGATGCCGAGGATGAAGCGGCCGCCGGAGATGTGGTCGATGGTCCGCGCCATGTCGGCGAGGAGGTGCGGGTTGCGGTAGGAGTTGCAGGTGACGAGCGAGCCGATCTGGGCGCGCTCGGTGACCTCGGCCATCGCCGCGAGGAGGGTGTAGGCCTCGAAGTGGTTGCCGTTGGGGTCGCCCCGCAGCGGGAAGAAGTGGTCCCAGTTGAAGACGACGTCGACGCCGAGCTCATCGGCCTCGATCCACGCCTGGCGCTGCTGGGCGTAGGTTCCGTGCTGGGGCTGGATCTGGACGCTGATCTTGATCTGGTCGTCGTGCTGTGTCCCGGAGGTCATCGCTCGTGTGTCCCTTTCGTGGATGCGGGGCTCATCGCTCGTTGCGCGTGCCGTCCGTCGGCTTCGGCGCGGTGGGCTCGCTGTCGGTTTGCTTCGCGCCTGGCATGCCACGCCATGACGACGGGGCGCCGGCGCCGCGTCGGCGATGCGACCACGGCACCGGCGGCGAGGCCGTCGCGGGCTCTTCGGGGGCGGGCGCTGCTGTGGCGGGTTCGGGATCGGGAATCTGGGTCGTGGCGAAGACCTCGTCGCTTTCGACCTGCTGACTCCCGACGTCGTCATCCGGCATCCGTGGGTGCGCCGCGTCGCCGTGCTCGCGGCCGATGCCGCGGGTGAGCATCCAGCGCCAGCCGGAGATCGGGGCCTCCTCGGACGATTGGCGCAGCCGGCGCTGGTCGAGCCAGTCGGTGATGATGACCTGGGTGGCGGCGGCGATGGGGATGGCAAGCACCGCGCCGGGGACGCCCATCAGCTGGGTGCCGGCGAGGATGGCGAGGAAGACGGTGAGCGGCGTGAGGCCGACCGCGCCGCGCATGACGCGTGGGACGAGGAACCAGTTCTCCAGCGTCTGCATGCCGATGATGACGATGGCGACGATGAGCGCGGTCTGCCACCCCTCGGTGATCGCCACGATCACGGCGGGGATGCCGCCGAGCCACGGCCCGACGATCGGGATGATCTCGGTGATGCCGGCCCAGAGGCCGAGCAGCGGCCAGAAGCTGAGGCCGATGATGCCGTAACTGATGGTGGCGATGGTGCCGATGATGAGGCAGAGGATGAGCTGGCCGCGGATCCAGCCGCCGACCTTGTTCTCGACGTCCTCCCAGAGCCGGGTGACGCGCGGCTGGTACTTCGGGCTGAGCTGCGAGATGATCACCCGCTTGAGCAGCCGCTTCTCCAGCAGGTAGTAGAAGGTGATGACGAACAGGCTGAGCGCGGAGACGAGCGTGGTGCCGACGCTGGTGACGATCGGGATGGCGCGCTCGGCGGTGTTCGAGGAGACGGAGCCGCCGGGCGAGTTGAAGAAGTCGATGCCGGTCTGGAGCAGGTCGGCGCCCGCCCCGCTGAGGAGCGGGTTTGAGCTGGCGGCCCACTCCGCCTGGAGCTCTTCCATCTGGGCCGGGATCTGCTGGCGGAACTCGTCGCTCTGGTCGCGGATGACCGGGACAATGAGCACGATCAGGAGGGCGATGGCGCCGATGAGCACGGCGTAGACGGTGGCGATCGCGGCGGCGCGGGGGAAGTGGCGCTCCTCCAGCCGCTGGACGGGGCCCTCGAGGATGGTGCCGAGGAGCAGTGCGAGCAGCCCGAGGACGAGCACGAGCCCGGTCTGGGTCAGGATCCAGAACAGGACGAGCACGAGGAACAGCGAGACCGGCGTGAGGCCGGGCACGAACCGCCTCGACTCGTCCGCCGTCACGTCCTGCTCGCGCTGCCGGTTGGGAACCGGGCTTCCCGAGGCCATGGATACGTCTCCTGTCGATGCTCGCCGGGTCGTCCGCCGCACGTCTTTCCTTGGTGTACACAATAAAACCCGCCGCGGCGATCGGCCAGTTGCGCTTCGCCGCGGCGGGTTGGATTGACGTCAGAAGCGAACGACGATTGCCCCGTGCGCGTTCGGTTCAGGAGTCCGGCGTCGACAGTGGCCGCACCTGCCAGTACTTGGCCTCCAGGGGATCGGTCGGCTTGCGCCGCTCGTCGCCGGAGAGGTCGTTCCAGACGGTGGAGAAGGAGAAGTGCTCGCGGCCACCGACGACCACGCGGCGGGCGGCGCCGAAGGGCTTGGTGACGGCGAAGATCTCGCGCGGCGGGCGGCTGACGATCTCGGTCTGGAACCAGCCATGCTGGGGGCACTCGCCCGCGTGCACCTGCCAGGTGGTCCCGGCAGTGAGACCGCCGATATCGCGGATCATGACCTTGGCCAGCGATCCATCACAAATGGGGCAACGCATCGGCGTTCGGGTGCGGAGCTTGTCACGGCTCTGCGGGGACGGGGCGAGGCTGTTCATGGCGGAGCTCTTTCACTCAGGAACCGGCCCAGGGGCATATCGATCTAGCGGGGAACCCTGACGGATCGCGCCTAGCGTATGGTGGAGTCTATCATCCAGGGACAGTGATGGCACCGCCCTAATGGGTGAGGCCGCACGGTACACCTGGCATGGCACGAAATCGGCGAATGTCCCAGCGATAGATTCGCAGAAATGGCATGCTGCGTCAAGGCGGCCTGCGGGAGTGGAAGGGAAGAGGATCATGCAAACCACACGGGACCAGATTATCGACGCGCTCGTGGCGACCTACCGTGAGCTCAACACGCGGGTGCGTCCGCTTGAGGAAGCCCAGCTCACGGCCAAGGCAGCGGCCACGCCCTCGGGTTTAGGTGCAGGAGCTGGTGCCTCGGTGCACGACATCGTTGCCCGGATGCGCAACGACGAGCTGCGCTTCGCGCAGGCACTGAAGGAGCGCATCACCGGCGTGCCGATGCCGGATATCCTTGAGGACGACTCGCCGATCATCGGCACGGAGTCGGAGGACGACACGACGGCGGTGCTGATCTCCCAGTTCGGCACCGCGCGGGCCACGACGCTGACGATGCTGAAGGGCCTGAGCGACGAGGACTGGAACACCACCGTCGACGAGGGCAAGACGATTCACGACCGGGTGCAGGAGCTCGTCTCCAGCGACAAGCGCCAGCTGGAGCGGATCATGCAGCAGGTCGCCGTCAAGTAGATCGCCCACCACGGACACGGGATGCAAGGACCATTGCGACCATTCGAATCACTGGACTGGTATCGCGAGGCCCAGCAGGGCCGCGACGAGGAGCACCCCTGGCTGAGCCTGGCGCGGAGCTTCGACGCGGTCCGGCTGCACATCAGCGCCTTCGCGCTGGGCAGCGTGCTGCTGCTCGCGATCGACCTGCTGCGGTCGCCGGAGCATGTGCGGGCGGACACGTGGGTGGCGATCTGGGGACTGCTGGTGATCATGCATGCCGTCGTGGCGGGCATCGTGACGCTGGCGATGCAGCTGATGGCGGGCGATGAGCTGCGGCCGGCCTCCGAGGTGCGGTGGGATCCGATGCGGACGTGGACGCTGCCGGCGCCGGTCGCGGAGGTTCAGGGACCGCCCCAGGTAACGGAGGATGCGCCGGCCGCGCCGGAACAGGCGCCCGCGCCGCAGCCGCCCGCGCCGACCGTCTCCGGTTGGCGCGCGCCCGAGCCAGAGGTCGCCGAGCCGGCGCCCGGGGAGCGAGCGTCGTGGCAGGAGGCGTCGGTGGCGGCGTGGCTTGCGCGGCGGCATCATGGGGGGCAGGATGAGGGCGTGTCCGCGGCGGATGAGACCGCTCCGCACGCACCGGCATCCGAGGATGGCGCGGACGACCCTTTGTCCGGCCATGAACCGCACACCAGGCAGCCACATTGACGACCGAGACGACCCGAGATTTCACCGTCGCCGTTTTCGTGGTCCACCGGGGCCACGTTTTGCTGCATCGCCATGCCAAGCTCGGTCTCTGGCTGCCGCCCGGCGGTCACATCGAGCCGAACGAGCTCCCCGATGAGGCGGCGTTGCGCGAGACGCGGGAGGAGGCGGGCATCGACATCGTGCTCGCCGGCGGGCGTGGGCTGGACCGCGATCAGCCGGGCGAGCCGCGACAGCTGACGCGGCCGGAGGGCATCCAGCTCGAGCTCATCTCCCCCGGACACGAGCATATCGACCTCATCTACTTCGCGCGGCCGCTGGCAGCCGGCGACGACCTGCCCCCGGTGCTCCCTGGCATGCGGTGGGTGTCCGACGCGGGGCTGGCCGATCTCGACATCACCGACGAGGTTGCGGCCTGGACGCGGAAGGCACTGGCGGCGGTTCGCGTCGCCGTATGACCGTGCCGCCGTGGAGCGCGCGGCGATGGGGCGCGATGCCGGAGCCCGGGTGGCCGGAGCGGGACTGGGTCGCCGAGTGGATGACGCTCGACGGGGATACCTGGTACGCGCGGCTCGACCCGGAGGGTTGCCCCGGCCTGCCACCGATCGTGATGGTGCATGGGCTGGTCGTCTCCGGCGCGTATTTCCGGCCGGTGGCGACATACCTGGACCACCGCTACCGCCTCTTCATCCCCGATCTTCCCGGCTTTGGTCGCTCGTCCGCCGTCCGTGTCTGGTCGCTCCCGGAGCTGGCGGCCGGATTGGCGCGGTGGATGGTGGCACACGAGCTTGGCGCGGCGGTGCTGGTTGCCAACTCATTGGGATGCCAGATCGCGACGCTGCTGGCGGCGACGCGACCGGAGCTGGTGGCGGGACTGGTGCTCGTCGCGCCGACGATGGACCCATCGGCGGGTGGTCCGATCGGGATGATGGTGCGCGGGGCGATGGACATCCCGCGCGAGCGGCAGTCGCTGTGGTGGATCTGGATTCCGGACCTGCTGCGCTGCGGGCCGTGGCGCGGGCTCGTGACGTTGGCGCGCGGCTGGAGGGATGACCAGGAGGGCCGGCTGCCCGATGTGGCCGCGCCGGCGCTGGTCGTCGGCGGGGAGCGGGACCCGATTGCGCCGCCGCCCTGGATCGAGAGGATGGCGGGGGACATGCCGCGGGCGCGGGCGGTGATCCTGCCGGGGAGCCCGCACGCGATGAACTACAGCCGGCCGCGGGAACTGGCGCGGGTGATCGACACGGCGGTGAGCGGGTACGTTGGGGTGTAGTGTGGCGTTATTGTCAGGTTGCCAACGCGAATAACCTGGCCGGTGGCCATCTAGGGTGATGTGGTTGACCTGACGGGCTTTTCCAGGTGGCCAGGTTATTTTCGAAACCTGGCAGCCTAGGCGAGGTTATGGAAGGCTGCCCAGATGGCCACGTTCCATGTATAGGGGGTGGTTGGCCATCTTTAACGGAGAGGTCGGCCACCGGTCGTAGCTGCGGCCCGCAGGGGGCGCCCGCAGGGGCAGGGCCGACCGTACGACGATCAGTCAGGTGTACGTACAATCGTGATAGACTCGGAGATGAGTACCATGGACCGCAGGAGATGGCGGTGATGGTCGTGGGTGGTTCCTCGTGACTGGATCGACAATGACTGACCTGTTGGCGCGGCCCGGCGCCCCTGAATTCGCGGTGGAGATTCCGGCGCACCCGCTCTCGCTCGATACCCCGGCGCTGTTCCGCTCCGATGCGCCCACCGTTCAGTTGCTGCGGGAGGAGTCGGCGTCGCATCCGTTCGCGGTGACCGTGGCGGCGGCGTGGTCGTGCTACGGCGCGCGGCCGGCGAAGGTCGAGAACGTCGTCAAGCTGGTCTACGGGCCGGAGCCGTCGCATCTCTCCGACGCGAAGCTGGCGGCGCGGCGGGAGCGGCGCGACCGGGCGATCAAGCTCTACGCCGACCTCTTCGCGGCCGGGCATCACACGACGTTCCAGCACGCGACGTTCGTCTTCGTGCTCGACAACGTGTCGCGGCTGGCGATCTGGTCCTTCTTCCACTCGCATCCGTTCTACAACTCCGAGCAGGTGTCGCAGCGCTACCGGGAGGTCTCCGGCGACGTGATGACCGCGCCGGACCTGCCGGAGGCGCTGCGGGGCGTCTACGACGGGGCGATCGCGCGCAGCCTGGAAGGCTACCGGCGGCTCGGCGAGATCCTGGCGCCGGATTTCCAGCGGCTGTACGCGCAGGTCTTCCCGGCGCGGGCGAAGGCGAAGGGCGAGCAGGCGCAGGAGCGGGTCGCGGACGCCGTCCAGAAGCGGTCGCAGGAAGTTGCGCGGTATGTCCTGCCGCTGGCGACGCCGGCGCACCTCTACCACACGGTCAACGGGCTGACGCTGCTGCGCTACTACGAGCTGGCGAACCAGCCGGACGTGCCGACCGAGGTGCGGTACATCGTCAACCAGATGGTGCGGCAGGTGCTGGAGGTGGACCCCTACTTCCTCGGGGGGCCGGGGCATCCGCTCGACCTCGCGGTGCTCGGGGCCGAGCAGACGCTGGAGGCCGAGGCGTTCGATGCCTGGCGGCGGAACATGGGGCAGGACCCGGACGGCGCGGAGGCGTTCTTCACGGAGTATGACGCCGAGCTCGGCGGGCGGAACTCGCGGCTCGTGTCGTACAACCCGCACGGCGAGCGGACGATGGCGGACGCGGTGCGCGCGGTGATGGGGATGGACGGGCGCGGGCTGAGCGACGCGGACGCGATCGCGCGGGTGCTGGATGGGGCGCAGAACGCCTATCACGGCAACGCGCTCTTCCTGGGCATGCACTCGAAGCTGATGCAGACGATGAACCACGTCCCGTTCACGTTCCAGAAGCGGATCAGCGGCGCGGAGGACGCCCAGAACCAGCGGCACCGGGGAACGCCGTCGTCGAGCCCGATGCTGACGGCGCACCTGCGGCGGGAGCCGGACGTGATCGTGCCGTGGGCGGTGCGGCAGAACCCGGCGGCGGTGGCGGAGTACACCGAGACGGTCAACGCGATGTGGACGGCGAAGAACCGTTTGCTGGACGGTGGGGCGTCGCCAGAGGTGGCGCTCTACCTGCTGCCGAATTCGCACAACGTGCGGTTCTACGAGAGCGGGTCGCTGTTGTCGTACTACTGGAAGTGGATCAAGCGGCTCTGTCTCGACGCGCAGCGGGAGATCTCGGAGACGGCGTGGCAGGAGGTGCAGCAGGTGCGCGAGGTGCACCCGCTGATCGGGCAGTATGTCGACGGGCCGCCGTGCGTGATGCGGAACCGGAGCGGGGCGCGGCCGATCTGTCCGGAGGGGGAGCGGTACTGCGGGATCCCGGTGTGGCGGAACTATGAGTTCGAGAAGCTTCCCGATCTGCGGGTGATGTAAACCACGTCATTGCAAGGGTCGACCCGTGGTCGACCCGTACGGGCCGCCCTTGTGGCGGCCCTTTTCGTTGGCGATGCGTTGTGGCCCGAGGGTGCGTGGGCGCACGCCCTGCGGGGTGCGCGGCTACGACGGGGAGGGCATTGAACGCGCCGTCGTTCCGTGCCCTTTTGGTTGGATGAGCGCGTTCAATCCCTCACGGGATCGGGCGCAACCACGCCGGCCGCCGGTGCGGCACACGAGGCCCGACGCTACCGGGGCGAGCGGGGTTGCCGGATCGCAACGGGAATGGCAGCCCCGGGCCGCAAGGGCCCGGGGCTACGAAGGGCGGACGGGGTTTCAGGAACAGTGCGGGGTTGTGGCGGGAGGCCACAAGGGCCTCCCCTACCGGGGTTCGATGACGATGACCTCATGGTCGGCGATGGACGGGATTGTGACCTCGACCATGCCATCGCGGCTGGTGAGGTCGGCGCAGTCGCCGGCGACCAGCAACCGGGCCTCGTCGGCTGTCGTCTCCATGGCGACGCGGATCGTGATGGGACCAACCGCGTAGACCTCGTCGACGGGCGCGAAACCGGTTTCGTGGCCGGACAGGTTCACGAGGTGGAGGATGCGCCGATCGCCCTGCCGGTAGAGTTGACAGTGCAGCAAGCCCGGCCCCTCGACCGCGACCGGCATCCGGTCCCGGGCGCTCCAGCGCACGAGGTTCGCCAGCAGCCGGGCATGGTCCGGCAGGCGGCTCCGGCCAAATGTCCGATCGAGGTCGGCCGCGAGGTATGCGACACGCCCGCCGGCCGATTCGTTAAGGACGAGGGCGGGGACGTCGCTGTGGGTCGTCCGCATCCAGGCCGTCTCCGGTGGGTAGATGGGGAAGGGCGGGATCAGCGTCAGCGGCACGGTGGCATCTGCAGCCGGGACAACGACCTCCAGCCGGCCGCCGAAGGAGATCGTATCGGTTTCATCCAACCCGGCGAACACCGGGTGGCGGGGGGTGTCGTCGTCCGGCTCGGTGCCGGTGCTCGGCCCGTAGACCCATCGCCGTCGTTCCGGCGCGAGGCGCAGGTATGTATGCTGCGCCCATTCGTCCCACGATTGCCGGTCGTCGTTGCTGGCGCCGTGGTACGCGCCGGTCGTGTGCGCGCCGAACACGTCCGCGAGGGCGAAGTCGTCGCGCTTGCGGCCCCGGTCATCGAACAGGCTCGTCTCGCCAGTGGAGACGAGGCCGCCACCACCGGCCACGAAGCGGCGGATCGCCGCGCACTGCGCATCGGACAGGGTGCCGACGTTGGGAAGCACCAGCGTCGTGAGGCCGTGAGCCTGGACGTCCCGCTCGATGTGGTCGGCGTGGACTGGCAGATACGGGATGCGCGCCCGGATGAGCGCGTCGGTCATGCCGTTCCACGGCAGGCGGTAACGCTCGTCTGGCCGATCCTGCCCGTAATAGTCGACATTCTCCTGCGACCAGACGAGGCCGACCGTCGCCACCGGCTGCCGATCGACGAGGTACTGCTCGTGCTCCCGGTGCCAGGTGAAGAGCGGCTCGGCGGTCGTGTACTGGCGGCGATCCTCATGGTAGGCGCCGATGTGGTGCCACCACGGTTGGATCGTGCCGGCGAAGCCTTCGAGGGCCCACAGCCGGGCGTCAGCGGGGGTCTTGCTGGCCAGCCGGAAGCTTGGCTGACCCGCGCCGTACATGGCCATGCTCTCGGGGATGAGCTTGTCCCAGCCCAGCAGGCCGTGCAGCAGCGTGCCGAACTCCCCGTTGCGCTGGAAGCCCATGCCGGGGTGGCGGTATTGGGAGTCGAGGAAGATGAGCTCCGTGCGCTCGGCGATCGCCTGGTAGTCGCGAAAGTGCTTCCCCTGCGCGATGAGGTCGCCGGCGTTCATGCCGATCCAGAGGCAGTGCTCGCCGCCGTGCCGGCGAGTCGTCTCGTTGTTGATGTCCCAGATGGCTATGCGGCGGTCGTAGCTCCAGCGAATCCACGCGCGATAGACGGGGTCGTCCCAGTCGTGTTTCTGGGGCAGCTCGGCGTTCGCGTGATCGCGGAAGGCCTTCCGGCAGTGGACGCAGTAGCAGATGCGGTCGCGTTGGAGCCCGCTCCAGCTATTGTCGGCGAAGCCGTCGGGCCGGTAGCGCTCGATGACCTCCCGCAGCACGTTCGGGATGAAGACGTCGTAGTAGGGGCTGTTGACGCAGGCGATGAAGAGGTCGCCCGCGCGGTAGGGCTGCCCGGCCGCGTCGACGGTGAACCAATCCGGGTGCTCATGATAGAAGCGGGCGTCGGCGCGGTTCGAGTCCATGCGGGCGACGACGCAGAGCCCCTCCTCGCGCGCCTCGGCGACGATCTCGCCGAAGAGATCGCGATCGCCGAGGTGCTCGGCGCGATGGTGGAGGGGATCCGCGCTTGGGTAGTAGGCGACGATGCCGCCGGCGTTGACGATCACGCCCTGGATGGCGGTCTTGCGCCAGTGGTTTCGCCACCAGGCGTTGTCGTAGCGGACGGGGTCGACCTCGGTGAGGTTGGTCTGCCCCCAGCGGCGGCAGGTGCGGTACCAGGGTGCGGCGCTGGCCGATTCCTCGGACTGTGCGTGAGTCAGCGTCTGTGCCATGCGGGCGTGCTCCTCTGCTGTCGTGTGGCCGTTGGATCCTATCGCTGGATTGGTTATGTCGATGTCGCCGGTAGCATCTCCCTTGTCGCGACGAGCGGGACGACATTGGATGCGCGCGACGGGGCGGGTGGCGAAGGTGCATGTGCGCATCCAAGTCGTCCCCTACGGACGGGGATGACACTCCCGCCGTAGCCGCGTGTGTGCCGTGCTACTTGAAGCCGGTCATGACGATGCCGCGCAGGAAGAACCGCTGGGCGAAGAGAAAGATGATGACGACCGGGATAATCGAGATGGTGGCGCCGGCCATGAGGACGCTCACCTGGCTGAAGTACTCGCCCTGGAAGAGCTTGAGGGCGACGGGCAGCGTCTGCAGGTCGGCGGAGTTGAGGAAGATCAGCGGACCGAAGAGATCGTTCCAGGAGTCGAGGAACGTGAAGATGCCCACCGCCGTCAGCGCCGGCGTCACCTGCGGGAGCATGATCCGCCAGTAGATCTCGAAGGTCGACGCGCCGTCGAGCCGGGCGGCGTCCTCCAAATCCTGCGGGATCTGCTTGAAGAACTGGCGCAGCAGGAAGACGGCGAAGACGGAATGCAGCACGCGCGGCACCCAGAGCGGGAAATGGGTGTCCACCCACCCGATCTCTTTGTAGATGATGTATAGGGGAATCAGGGTGACGATGCCCGGGACCATCAGCGTCGAGAGGAGGATCGAGAAGGCCAGGTCGCGGCCCCGGAACTGCAGCCGGGCGAAGGCGTAGGCGGCGAGTGAGGCGACGAAGGTCACACCGACGACGTTGATCGCCGCGAGCTTCACGCTGTTGAACAGGTACTGGGGGATGACGTCCCAGACCTCCTGGTAATTCTGCCACTGGAAGTCCCGTGGGACGAACGCGGGAGGCAGGGCGAGGACCTTGTTCTCCGGCCGCAGGGAGGCCGTGATCATCCACGCAAGTGGCGCAAGGAAGAGCACGGCGAGCGCGGTCATCAGGGCATAGAAGAACGTATCGGTAGCAATACGGACGGCCCGCCGCCGGGTGCGGCTGGGTGCGTCATGTTCCTGCACGCCTGCGAGGCTCAACTCGGCCATGGATGCTGCCTTTCCTCGGTGGTGGTGATCATTCTGCGGATGGGTATCGTCCGGAGCGGGAGGGCATTGCTGCCCTGTTGCCTTTCAGGTGGCGGTGGCTCCGCAATCCCTTCGCTACGGGGGCAAACGGCCCTAGTCGTAATGCACCCAGTACTTCTGCAGCTTCCACTGGAGCACACTGATCACGCCGATGATCAGGAAGAGGATCCACGCCATCGCTGAGGCGTAGCCCATGCGCGAGAACTGGAAGGCGTGCTTGTAGAGCTGGTGGATGTAGACCTCGGTGGAGTTCGCCGGGCCGCCACTGGTCATCACGTAGATGATGCCGAACACCTGGAACGACGAGATGAACTGGGTGATGGTGAGGAAGAAGAGGGTCGGCGTCAGCAGCGGGATGGTGATCGCGCGGAATCGCCACCAGGCCGACGCGCCGTCGACCTTGGCGGCCTCGTAGTAGACCTCCGGGATGCCCTGCAGCCCAGCGAGCAGGATCACCATCGGGTAGCCGACGCCGAACCAGACGCTGACGATGATGATCGCCGGCATCGCCCAGGTCGTGCTCGACAGCCACGAGGGGCCATCGGCGCCGAAAGCGCCGATCAGCCAGTTCAGGGGGCCACGGTCCGGCGCGAAGAAGAAGCTCCAGACGAGGCTGATGGCGACAACATTGGTGACGACGGGGAGGAAGTAGGCCGTGCGGAAGAGCGTCACTCCGGGCATCTGGCGGTGGCAAAGGAGCGCGAGCGCGAGCGCCAGCCCCATCGTGAGCGGGATATGCCCGGCGACGTAGTAGAGCGTGTGGAGCAACGTCTCGCGGAAGGCGGCGTCACGGGTGAGCAGGCGGTCGTAGTTGAAGAGGCCGACCCAGTCGCGCTTGGTGAGTCCGTCCGAGTTGGTGAACGAGGTGTAGAGGGAGACGAGGATTGGGCCGACGTAGAAGGCGAGCACGCCGATCGCCACGGGCAGGATAAACAACCAGCCCTCGATGTCCCGCCGGGCCTGACGCGACAGGCGGGGTGGCGCCCACGCGCGCCGGGCCGGGCCGGTGTCCACGATCATCTGCGACTTCCCGTCCGCCAAAGCATCTTGCTGCCGATGCATGATTCTTCTGCCTGTGCGGACGGGGAGCGCGGCGCTGGCGCTCCCCGTCCGTCAGCGATGACGCGCCGCGGAGCGGCGGTCGCGTGGGGACCTAGAACGCGCCGCTCAGGATCTCCTCGATCTCCTGGCGGACGCCGGTCAGGACCTCTTCCGCGGTGGATTCGCCGGTCCAGACGAGGTCGAGCTGCGGCCGGTAGACGTTGCGCGCGTTCTCGGTGTACTCGGTGAAGTGGACGTTGGTGTTGTGATCCATTGCGGTCGCGAACAGCTCCATGCTGGCGGGGTTCTCGCCTCCCTCGGCGGTGATCGTCTCAGCGCTGCCCTTGAAGGCGGGGACGAACTCGCCGCCGTCGGCGAAGATCTTGCTGCCATCGGCGCCGGCCAGGAACTTCAGCAGCTCCCAGGCACCCTCCGGGTTCTTGGCGGCCGTCGGGATGGCGTAACAGATGAGGCTGCCCTCGGTCTTGTGGTCGGCCTTGGCGGGCGGCGGGGCGACATCCCAGTTGAAGTCGGCGCCGTTACGCCGGAAGTAGTTCCGGGTGCCCATCGTGCGGAAGATCATGCCGACACGCTGCTGGATAAAAAGGTTGTTCCCCGAGTTGGCCTCGGTCACGAGCCCGCGCTCGGGCTGGACTTTGTGCTTGAGCGTGAGGTCGGCCAGCCACTGGATCGCCTCGACGCCCTGCGGCTCGGCGAGAAGGAACTGCGTGCCGTCCTCGGAGTAGATGCCGTCCGCAAGTCCATTGTTGACGGAGAAGGTCTGCTCGCAGCCGGTGTCGTCGTAGATGAGCGCGCCCCACCGCTCGCCCTCGACGGTGAGCGCCTTCGCGATCTCGACGAAGTCGTCCCAGGTCCACCCCTCGCTCGACCAGTCCTTGGGCGGCAGGGGGATGCCCGCCTCGTTGAACATGTCGACGTTGTAGTAGATCAGCCGCGGCTGGTTGCCGAGCGAGACCGCCGTATACTTGCCGGTCGGCTGCTTCGCGAAGTTCCAGATCGGCTCGTAGAAGTCGTCCGGACTGATGCCGTCCCGCTCGATGAGCGGTTGCAAGTCCGTGAACTGCTCCTTGCTGGAGTAGAAGCGGACGAAGTCATCGTTGGTGCGGATGATGTCCGGCACCGTGCCGCCGGCGAGCATCGTGCGCACCTTGGTCTCGTAGTCGGTGCCGGTGCCGGGGGTGGGGATGATCTCGACCGGGTTTCCGGACTGTTCCTGGTAGGCGAGGATGGCCGCCTCGGTGACCGTGCCTTCCATGGCGTCCCAGTTCATGAAGGACGTGGAGGCGGCGTCCTGGAGCGCGAGCCGGCGCCGGGTTGATGCCCGTGGGCCGGCGAACGCCGATGACGGCAAGGCGGACGCGGCGCCGGCGAGTGCCAGGCCGCCCAGAATGTTCCTGCGAGTCGTGCGATGACGAATGACGGACATTCGGCCGTATCCCTTCTGCGCATGTAGTCGTGGCGTCGAGCGAGGGTAAACACGATTGGAACGCTGGTGCGCGCGGACGTTCTCGTGCCTGGTGGGCCTCCTTCGTCGTCGGCTCGCGCGGGGGCGCGGAGCTGGTGTGCGGTGGTCGATGCTGCGTTGACTCGGACAATGAGATGTATGGATTGATGGAAACGTTAGCATGACATCGTTAACAGGTCAACTCGGCGGATGGGCGCGAGGCGCCCTCATCGCTGCTTGAGCGCGTCCCCCGCGCCGGACAGATTGTCCAGCTGCATCTCGGAGTACTTCCGGCTGAGCACGACGCCTTGCGCGCCGCCGTCGAGGGCGGCGAGGACGGCGTCTCGGACCTGCTGGCGAGTGCTGTGCGCCAACCCCGGCCCCGTGGGGATGTCGATGTCGATGCCCGGGTAGATATTGCAGCAGGACCCCACGGCCTTCACCGCCCGCTCGGTCTCCCGGCGCACGTACGAGGCGGAGAAGCCGGTGGTGGAAAGCTCGTCGAAGGCGGCCTCCTCCAGCTGCAGGAGCCGGAGCAGGAGGGGGTAGACCTCGGCCGGCGAGGCGTCCGCGAACAAGCTCCGGCAGATGTTCTGGACCCAGGTGTGGAAGCGCGGGCCGGCGCAGTTGTCGTAGGTGACGACCTTGATGAAGTCCGAGTAGTGCGCCATCTCCTCGTAGTCCTGGTCCGCGCGGTAGAACGGGCTGAAGCTGATGTTGTGGTAGACGTGCCAGCCGACCTGGACATCGGCGTTGGACGCCTTCGCCACGCCGTAGATATCGCGGTACATCTGGTGCTGGCTATCGGTCCATAGGGTCTGCCAGGCGAGCAGCTCTGGATACTGCAGCAGGAGTCGCCACAACGTCACGAACGCTCCATCCGGTGGAATCTGGCCGTCGCCGACCTCCCGATTCCAGGCGATGGCCTTCCGAAAGCCTTCCTTCGCGCGCCCGACGTCGATCCCTCGTTCCCGGCCGATCTGCTGGCAGTAACGGCAGAAACAGGTGGGGAGCTCGCCGTGATGGGCGGCAGACAAAGGCGCCTGCATCAGCAGGTTGAGCGGCCCGGGGCGCTCGGAGCACCACGCCAGGCCATCCAGCTCGTAGCTCCTGGTGTAGTCCTCGACCATGCTCAGATGCCAGATGCGGTAGTCCGGGTTATTGAAGCAGGGCCGGGCGGTCGGGACGCCCCACGCATCGACCTCGAGGCATTTCGCGAAGTTCGGATACGTGCGCAGCTCCGCCGCGTAGCTGCTCTCCTCCATCCACGCAAAGGTCTGCATGCCGCGCCGCTTCGCCTCGGGAATCACGGCGTCGAAGATATCCCAGCCCGGGTGCTCGGGGGCGCGGCCCACCGGGCCCAGCAGCGTCCCGCCATAGTATTCGGGGTGGATGGTCGCGTAGTTCCCGCCCACCCAGTCGTGGTCGTATTCCTGGGCGCCATGGTCCGGCAGGGGGTGGCCGGGCAGCTGGCGGCCGCCGGTCCCGCGGGTCCAGGTCGGCGTGGCGAGGAACAGGGCGTTCACGCCGGCAAGCCGCTGCACGGTGTCGAGGGTCGGCTCGACGCCCTCATCGTGGAACGAAACGGCCCCCACCTGTAACGCGACGAATGGATCAGCCATGGTGCTCCTCCGGTGTTCGGTTCATACCAGACCGCTGTGTTGCCAACTCCCGAGGGTGATATGGTATCGTTACCATATGAGTTGTGAATGTCAAGGGGCCACGCCGACGTGTGACCCGTCGTCCACAGGGCTGTGAACTGATGAAGCGCGCTTGCCGCAAACGGCAAGCGCGCCGTCTCGCCACAGGATCAGCGGTCCGGATGGTGGCAAAGGGAGGGAATGGAATGGCAACCGTTGCGCGTGACCAGACATCGGGCGTGAGCGTCCGGAGCGGGATCGTCGACTGCGACGTCCACCCGGCGCCGGTAAACGTCGACGAGATCCGCTCGTACCTGCCGATGCCGTGGCGGGACCGGTACAGCGGCGGTGGACGTGGCTTCTTCGGCAACCCCGTTCATGGCGCGCGGCTGGACAGCACGCCGCCGGGCGGCGGGCCGACCGGGTCGGATCCGGATTTCCTGCGCACGCAGTTGATCGACGAGTTCGGGACGGCGTACGCCATCCTGCTGCCGCGTGCCTTCTGCAACCTGCATCCGGACCCGGATTTCGGGACGGCGATCGCCGCCGCCTTCAACGACTGGCTGGCGGACACGTGGCTCTCCCGCTACAACCCGGACGGCGTCTTCAAGGGCTCGATCACGGTCAACATCCAGGACCCGGCCGCCGCGGCGCGGGAGATCGAGCGCTGGGCGGGGCACCCGCACTTCGTGCAGGTGATGACCGACTCGGGGGCGCGCGCCCCGCTCGGGCAGCGCCAGTACTACCCGATCTACGAGGCGTGCGAGCGCCATGGGCTGCGCTTCGCCGTGCATCCCGGCACCGACGGGATGGGCATCAACGTGCAGCCCTCGCCGGGCTACCCCACGCACTACATCGAGTGGCACACCTGCCTCTCGCTCGCGTTCCAGGCGCATCTGGTCAGCATCCTCACCGAAGGCGTCTTCGAGCGCTTCCCGGGGCTCGGCATCACGCTGACCGAGGGGGGCGTGTCGTGGCTGCCGGCGCTGATGTGGCGGCTCGACGCGGAGTGGAAGGCGCTGCGGTCCGAGGTGCCGTGGCTGACCAAGGCGCCCTCGGCCTACCTGCGCGATCACGTGCGGCTCTCGAGCCAGCCGCTCGAGGATCCGGACAACGCGAAGCACTTGCTGCAGGTGTTCGAGATGATGGATGCCGAGCATATCCTGATGTTCGCCAGCGACTACCCGCACTGGGACTTCGATTCGCCGACCCACGCCTTCCCGAAGCTGCCGGAGCAGCTGCACCGGCGCATCTTCAGCGAGACGGCGCGCGAGTGGTACGGCCTGCCGACGGCGGAGTAAGCCGAGCATCTACGGGGGTGGCTCAATGGGAAAGCACATTGTTGGCAGGGTCAGCTCGGTCCCGCCGGGCGGGCGGGCGGTCGTCGAGGCGGAGGGCCGCTCCATCGGCATCTTCAACGTCGACGGCGCGTTCTACGCCCTGCGGAACAGTTGCCCGCACCAGGCGGCGCCGCTCTGCCTGGGATCGATCAAGGGCATGACGATGCCGAGCAAGCCCGGCGAGTACATCTGGGCCCGGGAGGGCGAGATCCTGCGCTGCCCGTGGCATGGCTGGGAGTTCGACATCATGACCGGGCGCTCGATCTTCAACCCGCACCGGACGCGGGTGAAGGCCTACGACGTGACGATCGAGGAGCACGTCGACGGCGCGGCTGTCCCGGACGACGAGGACGAGTCGGTCGAGACTTTTCATGTCTCGGTCGAGGACGGGTGGATCGTACTGCACGTCTGACGTCCCCACCGTCGTCATCCCGTGCGTCGAGACCCCGCGATGCTCTCTGGCCGCGATCCCGAACTGGCCGGAGGGCATCGTGCCGCCGTGCCGTGTTTCCGTAATCGTTGACGATCAGGGAAAGATATACTGCTCGCATCGAGTTCAGCCGGTCGTTCAAGATGTGTTTGGGCCATATCGTCGTTGTTGCTACGCCAATGTTTGCGGTGCGCGCGTCCCTTGTGCCTGCGTGGTTAAAGAGGAAGTCATGATGGTCACCATGAAAGACGTTGCCGCTCTGGCGGGCGTGTCGCTGATCACGGTTTCGCGTGTCGTGAACAAGTCGGGGTATGTCGGCGAGGTGACGCGCAAGAAGGTCGAGGCGGCGATCGAGGAGCTGCAGTACGTCCCGAACATGCTCGCCAGCAACCTGCGCTCCCAGCAATCCGATCTGCTCGCGCTGGTGCTGCCGGACATCACCAACTCCTTCTGGACCTCGATCGCCCGGGGCGCGGAGGACGAGGCATGGGAGCAGGGCTACGGCGTCTTCATCTGTAACACGGACAACGACCCCGAGAAGGAGGACGCCTATATCCAGCGCCTGCTCCAGCGGCGAGTGGAGGGGGTGTTGCTGGTTCCCTCACCCGTGCGCTCGACCGAGGCGCAGATCGAGCGGCTGAAGCAGCATGGCATGAAGTTCGTCGTCATCCACCGGCGGCTCGACGGCATGGTGGCCAACGTGGTCCGCAGCGACGGCGAGGGTGCGGCCCGGACGCTGACCGCCGAACTGATCGGCGCCGGGCGGACGCGTCCGGCGTTCGTCGGTCTGTCGGTGTCGGATCCGTCGAGCAGGGAGCGCGTCAAGGGGTTCCGGGATGCCCTGCGCCAGGCCGAGCTGCCCATCGATGAGGCGATGATCCGCTTCGGGGAGGCGGTGCGCGAGCCGCACGGGCATCGCGTCGTCGCCGAGCTCCTTGCGGGGGAGGACCGGCCCGACGCGATCCTGCTGGCCAACAGCCGGGTGGCGCTGGGCGGCCTGCGGGCGATCGAGGAGGCGGGGCTACACATCCCGGAGGACATCACGGTCGCGGCGTTCCACGACATCAGCGCGATGGACATCTACGCGCCGCGGCTGATCACCGCCGTTCAGCCGTCCTATCGGATGGGGCAGCTGGCGGCCCGCCGCCTGCTGGAGCTGCGGGGCGGCGTGGACGAGTCGTACAAGGAGATCATCCTGGAGCCGAAGATCAGCCGGTGGGAAGACCGGGCGCGCCGGTGAGCGGCGTCAGCCGATGCGGAGCCGATCGGACGGCGCACGCCCTGCGGGGTGCGCGGCTACGATGGCGACCCGTGTGGTTGGGAAGCGGCAACGGGAGAACATTGAACGCGTCGTCGTTCCGTGCCCTTTTGGTCGGATGAGAGCGTTCAATCCCTCTCCTACGGACACGGGATCGGGCGCAACCACGCCGGCCGCCGGTGTGGGGTTGCCGGATCGCAACGGGAATGGCGGCCCCGGGCCCTTGCGGCCCGGGGCTACTGGTGCGGTGCGCTAGACCGTTGGGTGCCAGTAGGGGATGACGTAGGCGGTGTAGATGATGAGGTTGAGGAGGACGAGGGCGAGGAAGACGCCGGCCTGGACGTAGGGGAGCCACCGCTGGGGGAACCAGGAGCGGAGGCCGAGCATGAGCAGGAGCGCGGCCGGGACGATGGCGGGGAAGTAGTAGCGCGCCTGGGTGAGCGAGAAGGTGGTGCCGAACTGGAGGATCGCGTAGTAGGCGATGACGCAGGCGGCGCCCATGGTGAGGACGGCGGTTACCTGCCAAGGCATGATGGCGAGGGTGGGGTCACCGTTGTGGCGGAGCTTGCCGACGTCCTCGCCGGCCTCCTCGGCGGCGTCGATCTCCCGCTGGGCGCGCAGGAACTTGATGGCATAGACGGCGAGGCCGACGGTGGCGAAGAGCGTCACCCAGAGGATGACCCGCAGCAGGGTCGGGCTGTTGGTGTCGAGCTGGATCAGCCGCCAGCCGAACGCGCCCCAGGTTTCCTGCCACCGTGCCCAAAAGAACCATTTGTCTGACACCATCGACCAGATGGAGCGGCCCTCGCCGCCGCCGTAGTTCCACCACTGCAGGGTCTGGATGCGGCTGAGCGCGGTCAGGTCGCCGTAGGTGGCCCACATGTAGAGCAGCCAGGGCAGGACGAGCGCTCCGGCGACGGCGGCGGTGAGCGCGCCCCTGGGGAGCCACTCGCGGATGTTCTTCCAGCCGAGGCCGAAGACCATCGCGAAGCCGATGAGGATCGCGGAGCTGACGGAGGTGCTCTTGGCGAGCATGGCGAGGCCGAAGAAGAGGCCGATGAGCAGGCAGTTCCGGATCGGGAAGCGCTGCTTGAGGCCGCGGGCGATGAGCCAGATGACGACGCTGGTACAGGCGATGGCGAGGATGTCGTTGTTGAGCATGGCAGATTCGTAGGAGATCTGCGGCTGGAAGGCGACGAAGGCGGGGACCGTCATCGCGAGGAAGCGGTCGCGCGGGAAGATGGTCCGCGTCGTCAGGTAGGCCATCAGCACGGTGATCATGCCGAAGGGGATGGCGGCGAAGCGCAGGGCGTAGAGCTGGGCCTCGATCGAGTCGTTCTGGACGAGCCAGTAGACCGGGGTCATCAGGATGTAGTAGAGGGGCGGGTGGTTACCGGTGTAGATCCAGCCGGAGGGCAGGTATTTGCCCTGGTAGGTGACGGCGCGCACCGGCTGCTGCATGCCGCCCCACCAGTCGGCCGTGACGAAGTCCGTCGGCGGGTCGGTGAACTGGTAGAACTCGTCCGGGATCATGTCCCAGTCGCGGTAGTTGGGGTCCTCCGAATAGCGGGTGTTGAACGCGTCCGGATCCGGGATGAGGGGGACGCGCCCGTCCTCGGCGAGGATCTGGAGATAGGCGTAGTGGGCGACCTCGTCGTGGCCGGAATAGGGCGGGAAGACGAGGGTGTTGATGATGCCCTTGGCGAGGAAGATGAGGAGCAGGAGGGTGAGGAACTTCTGCGGCACGGTGGCGGTGCGGACGGCGGCGATGGCGCGCTGGGCGAGATTGCTGGTGGAGCGGGTGGTGGCGCCGTAGGGGGGCTGGCCCGATTGCTCGCCGGCGACCGTCGAGGGGATGGAGATCGAGGACGTGCGGTCGGCATGCTCCACATTCGAAGACACGTTGGTGGCTCCTTGTTCCATCGGTGCGGCTCGGATCGCTTGTGGACGCCCCTGACCGTGTCTTCGGGCTCGGGTGACCAGTGTACATGGACGGGCGTGCGGCGCGTCCGGCGACGGGGTCACCGCGACGAAACATAGCGCAGGTGGCGGGGCGGCGTCATCCCGAAGGGGTGTGGAAGCACCGCGCGCCTTCTTGATGTGCTCTCGCTTCGGTGCGCACGGGGATTCTTCGCATTGGCTCAGGATGAGGGGTGGTTTGGAGCGTACGACGGGAGGGCATTGAACGCGCATCCGGCGTGTTGCCGGTTGGTTGGGTGAGCGCGCTCAATCCCTCCCCTACGGGTGTTCTCGGTCAGACCGGAAGAGACCGGCGCTGCGGTTCAGGCGGTATACTGAGAGTCATTCACCGGGAGCGGAGGACGCACAATCGAGCTGCACGGAGAGCGTCGCCCGTTGTGTGACCGCCGTTCCACGGAAGGTATCGATGGTTATGCCGGGATTCCAGCGCATTCGCACTGATCACCGCACCAGTTCCTGGGTCCTGACCACACTTCTCGCGTTGACCATGCTCGCCGGGATCGCCTCCGTGCGTCCCGCCGCCGCCCAGGAGGCGGCCAAGGGCGTCACGGTCGGCCCGGTGACCATCACCGTCGACGCGGTGGGCGGCGTCGACGCCAAGGCGGTGGCCGACACCAACCGGCGGGCGATCACGACTGCCGCCGACGAGTTCACCGCCATCTTCGCCACGACTCCGCCGGAACCCATCGCGCTCACCTTCGGCGCCGCGCTCGACGCGACGCAGGCGAAGGGGATGACGCCGGTCTCCCCCATCGCGTGGGTGGCCGACGATGGCTCGCGGATCCACATCGCGCTCGACGGCTTCCTCCACCTGACGCCGGTCGAGGCGGAGAACCTGCTGCGCAACGCGCTGAGCCGCGTCTGGATGCACGCGGCGTCCGGCGGGAAGATCCCGGCGGGGTACGCCGACGGCATCGCCGCGTATGTCGAGCGGCCGGTGCTGGCGCGGCAGGCGCGGCTGGGGTCGCTGGTGCAGCGCGCCTACCAGGCCGGGACGCTGCCGGAGCTCGCCGATCTGGTCACGACCACGCCGAAGGGTATCGACGCCGAGACGCTCGGGGCGGCGCGGTACGCAGTGATTGCGTTTTATGTCGACCGATATGGCGTCGGGGCGATGCAGGACCTCGTCGCCGGGTTCGCGACGACCGGTGACTGGGAAAAGGCTACGTCCGACGCGCTCGGGCAGACGATGGAGCAGATCGACCTCGCGTGGCGCGACTATCTGCCGGTCTTTTTCGCCAGCGGCTGGCGGAACAATGCCGTGGCCGCATTTGACCTGGCGCCCGCCGAAGCGTTGTTCGATCGCGGGGCCTATGCCGCCGCGGCCGACCAGGCCGAGCGCTCGCAGCGCCTGTTCTCCGATCTGGGCGACCAGACGCGGCTGTCCCGCGTCGAGGCGCTGCTGGCGCAGTGCGCGGTCGGCGTGCAGGCGGAGAAGATCATGACGGATGCGCAGGCCGCGCTCGAGGCGCACGACTACGACCGGGCGATGACGCTCATCGGCCAGGCGGAGGCGCTCTACGCGGTGCTGCCGGAGCGGCACCAGCCGACGGAGACGCTGACGGCGTGGACGCAATTGGCGACTGAGGGCCAGGACGCGATCGGGCAGCTCGCGGACGCCGATGCGCAGTCCGGCAACTGGATCCTGGTGCGGCAGACGCGGGGCGACGCCCATGAGGCGGGCGTCACGTTCGCCGCGCTCGGTGACAGCGAGCGGCTGGCGCAGGCGCAGAAGCTCGTTGATGACCTCGATCATCGCCTGCGGGCGCTGATCCTGGCGCTGGTCGGGATCACGCTGGTCGCGGGCACGTGGTGCGCCGTCTGGCTGTGGTCGCGGGCGCCACATCGTCTCCATTGGGCTCGGGTGACGCCATGATGCTGCCGGCTTTCGTCCATCGCCTTCCCGTTCCCACGCGCAATCAGGCGCTGACCGCGACACAGGCCGCCTGGGAGGCGGCGCGGCGCGACCCGGCGCTGGCGCTCTGGCGGGTGACGACCGCGCCGCTGTGGCTGGGATCGGAGATTCCGGTGCCAGATGCGCCCGTGCGGCGGGAGACCGACTGGGGCGGGCTGGCGTTGGTCACGGCCGGGCCCGGGCGGACCGTCCGGGACGGGATGGCAGGGCTCCTCCGGCGCTACCGCTGGGCGTGGGTGCTCACCGCGCTGCTGCGCGGCGTCGCGCTCGGGCTGTGGATCGCGCTGGTGTGGATGCTGATCGCGCTGGCGACGGACGTCGCCTCCCCAACCCGCTGGTGGATCGGCGGGCTGATGGTGGCCGGGGTGGCGCTGGGCGCGGCGTTCGGGTACGTGAACCGGCCGACGCCGCTGCGGCTGGCGCGCTCGCTGGACCAGACGTTCCATCTCAACGAGCGGCTGACCACCGCGCTCGACCCGGCGCTGGCGGACGCGCGCGGCCCCGCGATGCAGCTGCAGCACGCGGACACGGCGAACTCGCTGGCGGAGATCCGGCCGGAGTTCGGGTGGACGACGTTCATTCCCTTCCGCGAGGTCTTCGTGGCGCTGATCGCCGGGCTGCTGTTGCTGGCGGCGTTCTTCGCGGACGTGCCCTCCGGGAACCTGCCGGACGCCTCGACGGCCGCCGTGCCGCCGTTCGCGTCGGCGGCGGATCGGCTGGCGGTGCAGGAGACCCCGGCGCCGGCGGCCGCGCAGAGCGCGCTGCCGCAGGAGCCGCCGGCGCAGGACGCCAAGGTGCTGGAGCAGGCGCAGACCTCCAACCAGACGCGGCAGGACCTCGACGCGCTCGGGAACGCGCTCTCCGACTACGCGCTGACGAAGCCGGCGTCCGACTCGATCGCGCAGGGCGACTACGGGCAGGCGGCGGGTGACCTCCACAACGCCGCCGGGGACGTCAACAGTCTCTCGCCGGAGGCGCGGTCGTCGCTGGCGGGCGATCTGGAGCAGGCGGCGTCGCGGATGTCGGACGCGAACCCGGATCTCGCGCAGGCGGCGCGGAACACCGCCGACAGCCTGCGCAAGGGCGACGGCTCCGCCGGGAAGAAGATGGATGACCTCGCGAATCAGGTCGACACGGCCGGGCAGAAGGTCGCGCCGAACGCGCAGATCGCGGCCGGGACGAATACATCGACGAGCGCGCCGCCGAGCCAGGCGGGCGCGAGCGACGGGCAGCAGTCCGGGTCGCCGCAGCAGGGCGCGCAGGGCGGCCAACAAGGGGCGCAGGCAGGGACCGATCCGGGCAGCGGCGCCGCGGCGCAGCCAGGGCTCGCCAACCAGGAGATCGACCCGCAGAACCAGCGCTCGTCGCAGTCCGGTCAGGGCACGAGCGAGCAGCAGGGCGGTGGCGGGCAGGCGCCATCGGAGGCGCAGGCGGCCGACAGCGCGTCGTCCGCGGGGGCGCAGGCGCCGTCCGACGCGGCGAGCGGGCAGAGCGCACCGAGTGGCCAGGAAGGCGGCGACTCGTCGGGCCAGACCGGGCAGAACGCGCCGGATAGCGCGAACGCCTCCGAGGGGTCTGGCGCGGGCGGGCAGAGCGACGCCCAATCGCAGGGCGGGAACGAGCAGAAGGCTGGGGGCGGGAACGAGACGGCGCCGCAGGACCGGCCGGAGGCGGACACCGCGAAGCAGGGGCAGGCCGGCAATCCCCCACCGGGTGACCAGAACGGCACGAACGGGACGTCGGCCGACGCGCCGTCGGGCCGGCAGTCGCTGGTGCTCGAGGGGACGTCGGACGAGAACATCCCCTCCGGGACGGACGTGGGATCGTCGAGCCTCGGCTCGGGCAGCGGCGCCAGCGCCGCATCGGGCAATGCCGCGCCGGTCGCGGTCGGCGACGCCGGGCCGGACAACAACCGGGTGCCGGCGGACTACCGAGATTATGTCGAGAACTACTTCAATCGAGACCAACCATGATCACCCGCATGCGGGGGCTTCCCCGTTCCCTGCGCTGGACGCCTCGCGCGCCACGGCCGGCGGCGCCCGCGCCGGCGCCGGAGGCGTTGCTCGATGAGGCGCTGCTCGGGCGGCTGCGGGCGATCCAGATCGACCTGCGGAACCTGCCGACGCATGGCCTCGCCGGCGAGCACCGCTCGCGGCAGCGCGGGCCGTCGCCGGAGTTCTCGGATTTCCGGCCCTACTCGATCGGCGACGACTTCCGGCGCATCGACTGGAACGCCTACGCGCGGTTCGACGAGCTGTTCATCCGGGAGAGCGAGACGACGACCGAGATCGACGTCCACGTGCTGCTCGACCTGGGGCCGACGATGGCGTGGACGAGCGACGACCGGCTGCCGACGAAGGGGCGGTATGGCCTGCGGCTGACGGCGGCGTTGGGGTATCTGAGCCTGTGGCACCTGGACCGCTTCTCGGTCCGGCCGCTCGGGGTCGGGGGGCCGATGTTCGGGCCGATCCAGGGGCGGAGCGCGATCCTGCCGATGTTGCACTATCTCCAGCGGCTGCCCGCCGGGGAGCCGGTCGATCCGGTGGCGGCGCTGACGCAGTACATCTGGCACCGGCGGCCGGGCTCGCTGCTGGTCATCTCCGACTTCGTCCACACCGACCCGGCGCCGCTGGAGGCGGTGCTGCGCACCGCTCGCGGCCGCGGGTGGCGGGTGCGGCTGCTGCACATCCAGGACCCGGCGGAGGCTGATCCCGGCGAGTGGCTTGTGCGCGACGAGGTGACGGAGCTGGTCGAGAGCGGGTCGAAGGCGCGGCTGACGGTGCGGGCCAACCCGCGCACGCGGCAGGCGTACCTGGCCGACCGGCAGGCGTGGCTGGACGGGCTCGGCGCGGTCGCCACGCAGCACGGCATCCTCCATGACGTGATCACGACCGACGAGGCGATCGATGACGTGATCATCGCCACGTTCGGCGTGCCGGGGGCGGTGCGGCGATGAGCGCGCCGGTCTCCCTGCTCGCGCCGATCGGGCTGCTTGCGGCGATGTCGCTGGCCGTGATCGTGTTGCTGCACATGCGGCGACAGACGCCGCCGGCGCGGGCGTTCCCTTCGCTGCGCTTCTGGACACCGTCGCCGCCCGAGACGTCGGAGCGGACGCGCCTGCGGCGCCCTCCCCTCTCCGCGCTGCTGATCGCGCAGCTGCTCGCGGCGCTGCTGATCGCGCTGGCGCTGGCGCGGCCGGCGACGGACGGGGTGCTGGGGTTCTTCTCGAGCCGGACGACGCCGCTGCACCAGGTGATCGTGCTCGATGGCTCGACCAGCATGCTGGCCGCCGACCCGTCCGACCGGGAGCGGACGCGGTTCACCGAGGCGACGGACGCGGCGGTGAAGGCGCTCGACGACTGGCAGCCGGGCGACGTGGCGACGGTGATGCTGGTCGGCACCGGGGACCAGACCTGGTCGGCGTCCGACCGGCAGCAGATCGGCGACCTGCGCACGCGGGTCGAGCGGCTGCGGCCGCCCGGCGGGCAGGCGAACCTGAACGACGCGCTGCGGCTGGCGGGGGACATCCTGCTGCCGGACCGGGAGCACAAGGTGATCGTCGTCACGGATGGCGCGCAGACAGTCGACCCGGCGGTGGCCGGGGCGATCGACGCGCCGATCACGCTGCGGCAGGTTGGACAGGGGGCGACGACAGATAACCTCGCGATCACGTCGATCGCGGCGCGGCCGTCCGCGAGCCGGAACTGGTCGCTCCGGCTGGCGTTCACGCTCTCGCATTTCGGGAGCGAGGCGACGACGGTGCCGTACACCGTGACGGCGGACGGGATCGAGCTCGTCACTGACGCGGTGACGGTGGGAGCGCAGGATCAGCGACAGATCGAGCTTGACCTGCCGGCGGGCACGAACGAGGTCGCCGTCTCGCTACGGGCGGACGACGCGCTGGTCGTCGACAACCGGGCGATCCTGCGGCTGGCCAGCGACGACCTGGCGCAGCGCCAAATCCTTCTGCTGTCCGACAATCCGGGCGCTTTGCAGCATGCGCTGGAAACGATGCCCGGCGCGCGGGTCGATGTGATGCCGGGCGCGACGCCCGGGATCAAGGCGCTGTCGGCGGCGTATGACCTCGTCGTGTTCGAGGGCATCAGCCCGACGGAGAACGACATCCCGGACGTGCCGATGATCCTCCTGCAGCCACAGCCGCTGTCCGACGGGCGGTTCGCGATCGACGGCTCGCTGAGCGCGCCGCACGGCGAGCCGACGGCGGCGGGCGACCCAGTGCTGCGAGACGTCGACTTCTCCGGCGTGACGTTCGACACGATGCCGCGCTACGCGCTGGCCCAGGGCGAGCAGCAGATCGCCGCGGCACGCGAGGAGGACGGCGAGGGGCCGCTGATCTGGCGCGGGACGTTCGGCCAGACGCCGTACCTCGGGCTGGCGTTCCTTGCCGACGCGTCGAACCTGCCGAATCGCGTGGCGTTCCCGATCCTCGTCGCGAACATGGTGAACGCGCTGACGACGACCCCGCTGCCGGCGTCGGTGTCGCTCGGGGCGACGGTGCCGCTGACGCCGGCGGGCGACGTTTCGCGGATGGCGGTGACCTTGCCGGGTGGCCGGGTGGTGACGCTGGAGGTGCCGTCCGGCGAGGGGCGGGCCGCGGCGCTGCCGTTCACGGAGACCAACGAGCCGGGTGTCTACTCGGTCGTCGAGACGCGGGCGAACGGGGATGATGCCGCCTCCGGCGTCTTCGTCGTCAACGCCGGTGACCGGCAGGAGTCGAACCTGGCGCCGAATCCGGACCTTGCGTCGCTGCTGGCGGGCGGGTCGCAGGCGGACGCCGGAGGCGCGGCGAGCGACGGGGTGTTGCAGGAGCTGTGGCCGCTGCTCGTTGGCGCGGCGATCGCCGTCGCCGGCGCCGAGTGGTTGCTGCGGATGCGGCAGGATCGCCGCCGGGGCGCGGCGAGCGTGGCGAGGAGGGCCCCGTCATGAGCTGGCCCACGATCGACCTGCTTCGCCCCTGGGTGCTTGTGCTGATCCCGGTCGCGCTGGTGCTGGTGGTCGGGTCGGCACTGCTGATGGGCCGCGGCTGGCGCGACCGCGCGGCATGGCTCCGCGGCGGCGTGCTGATCCTGCTGGTGATCGCGCTGGCGGGGCCGATGCTGGGGCTCGCGGCGAAAGGCTCGACGACCATCTTCGTGGTCGACCAGTCCGCGAGCGTGCAGACCGCCTCGCGCGACGCCGCCGACCGGTGGGTCAAGGACACGTTGGCGCAGTCCGGGATCGACGATTCCGCGGCGGTGATCACGTTTGGCGCGGATGCGACGCTTGCCGCGCCGCCGGGCGGGGCCAGCAGCGTGGGCGCCTCGTGGCAGCCGGCGGAGGTGACGGGCGCCGAGGGAAACGCGACGAACATGGAATCCGCGCTGGCGCTGGCGAACGCGCTGCCGGTCGGCGAGCAGCGGTCGATCGTGCTGATGACGGATGGCGCGCAGACGGCCGGCGACGCGCTGACGCAGGTCGACCAGGCGGCGGCGAGTGGCGTGCCGATCTCCGTGGTGCCGTTGGCGGGTATCGGCAATGATCTTTATGTCGCCTCGCTCAGCGGGCCGCACACGCTCTGGCAGGGGCAGGACCTGGACGTCCAGGCGACGATCGGGTCCGACGCGGGCGGCACGGCGTCGGTTGAGCTGCTGGTCGACGGCACGACGGTGGCGACGACCAACGCCGCGCTGCATCCGGGATCGACGGTCGTGCCGCTGACGGCGACGGGTCTGACGCCCGGCTTCCACGCGGTCGAGGTGCGCGTCGCGGGCGGCGCGGACATCGACGCGATCGCCCAGAACAACAGCGCGCCGCTCGGGGTCGTCGTGCGGGACAAGCCGAAGGTGCTGCTCGTGGCGCCGGAGGGGGCGGACACGTCGCGCTTGCAGCAGGCGCTGGCGACGGAGGGCGCGGACGTGAGCGTCTCGCTCCCGGCCGATGTGCCGGTGCGGCTTTCGGAACTCTCCGTCTACGACGCGATCGTGCTGAACAATGTGCCGGCATGGACGCTGAACGAGGATCAGCAGGGCGCGATCGTCGCCCACACCCGCGAGGGACGTGGGCTGATCGTCGTCGGCGGGTCGGCGGCATACGGGCCGGGCTCCTACGCGGGGACGACGCTCGAGGACGCGCTGCCGGTGACCGTGAAGGTCACGGACGGCCGCCAGCGGCCGCGGGTGGCGCTGATGATCGTGATGGACAAGTCGGGGTCGATGAGCTACAACCCGGCCGAGGGTGGCGGATCGAAGATCGATCTGGCCAAGGAGGGCGTGATGTCGGCCGCGCGGGCATTGGCGCCCGGCGACCAGCTCGGCGTGCTCGCCTTCAACGACGAGCCTACGTGGGCGGTGCCGATGGCGCCGATCGGCAGCACGGACGACCTCGCGCGCATCCAGGACGCGATCGCTCCCCTCTCGCCGGACGGCGGCACCGAGATCTACCCCGCGCTGCAGGTGGCGTACGACTCGATGCGCAACGTCGACGCCGATGTCCGGCACATCATCCTCCTCTCCGACGGCAAGTCGCGCAGCGGCTCGAACGAGAGCTACCTGCGGCTCGTCGAGGACATCGGCAAGGACAACATCACACTCTCGACGGTCGCGCTCGGCTCCGACGCCGACGTCTCGCTGTTGCAGACGCTCGCGCAGTCGGGGCATGGCCGCTACCACTTCGCGGAGAAGCCGGACGACATCCCGGTGATCACCTTCCAGGAGGCGCGCAGCGCCGGCAGCCAGTCCGTGCTGCGCGGCTCGTTCGCGCTGCTGCCGCAGGCGGCGAGCCCGCTGCTGAACCACCTCGACACGAGCGCGCTGCCGCCGGTCGACGCCTACGACTTCGCCGCCGCGCGCACGGGCGCCCAGGTTGACCTGACGAGCGACCGGCGCGACCCGTTGCTCGTGAAATGGCAGATGGGGCTTGGGCGGGTCGTCTCATGGCTGGGCGACGACGGCAGCGATTTCGCCAGCCAGTGGGCGACGTGGCCGGAGTACGATGCGTTCTGGGGCAACACGCTGCGCTGGTCGCTGCCGGACCCCGAGCACACGTCGGTGACGGCGAGCCTGACGTCCGACGGACGCGACGCGGTGGTGACGCTGGACGCCTTGACGGCGGACGGCGAGGAGATCGACCTCACGGGCGGCCGCGCGAGCCTCACCGGGCCGGAGGGGACGGCCGTGACGTTGCCGCTGGTGCCAGCGGGGTCTGGCATCTGGCAGGTGCGGCTGACGGAGCCGCTCGCCGGCGCATGGAAGCTGACGCTGGAAGATGCGGGACCGGCGGCGGGGACGGAGATGGCGATCACGATCCCGCCGTCGCGGGAGTTCTACCCGGATCCCGCCGCGAGCGGACTGGTGCGGGAGATCGCCGACCGGACGGGCGGGGCGATGCTGTCGCTGGACGCGCCGGCGCCCGGTAGCCTCTTCGACATGGCGACGCAGGGGAACGCGAGCCGGCCGGTGGCCGGACGGCAGGTGTGGGCGTGGCCGGTGATCGCGGCGCTGGTGTTGTTCCTGGTGGACATTGCGTTGCGGCTGGGGTTCTTCAGCGATGTGCGGCGGCGGGTGTTCTGACAGCGGTCAGACCGGGCGCCCCGCCATGATTCTCGCCCGCTCGCCTGTGGCGGGTGGACCAGGGTCCACCCCTCCCCTCCTGCCGGTGAACGGCCCGCCATCACCATGCGCTCCCGCCGCGACCAGCGCTTCGCGCAGGGTCCCAAGCCATGCTCTGGGTCTGGGTCACAGCATGAGGGGTGATTGAAGAGCGCCATACCACCATCGTGACGCCCGTGCGTGCTGCTGCGGGGCGCACGACGGGAGGGATTGAACGCGCGCATGGGGGCTGCCCGTTTGGGTGGGTGAGCGCGTTCAATCCCTCCCTACGCCGGGTACCGCCCGCACCTGCTCAACGCGGCGTTATAGAGCAATTCCCGACATGATTGGCACGCGGCGGGAATGCTCGCCGGTACGGTCGCAACGTTTCCGAGATTCGATGTAGGGGCGGACATGAAGGGCTCGCTCGGCTTCTCGCCCTCCGGCCTCGGCCGGGTCCGAACGTACAACGCACGTGGCGGATCCCGCCATGGCGTGCCGCTCCCGTCCATATCAGACCCGAGGCGGTGGTGTGTTATGTCGCGTCGTTGGCGTCGGCTGGTGCGGAGTGGTCGATGACGCGGGCGTATTCGGTGGATTCGTCACCCGTGCCGTAGGGGACGGGGTCGGGTTTGGGGACGTAGGGCGTGTCTGACAGGACCTGACGGGCATGGGTGGCGATCTGGGCGACATCGCCGCGGGTGGCGGGATCCTGGCGAGCGTCGGCGACGGCGGTGATCCACGTCGCGGCCTCGAAGGTCCATTCGTCGATGAATTCGTAGAGACAGTGGCCGCCGTCGGCCTGCCAGACGAGGGTCGCCCGGTTGCCGGCGCGGTTGGCGAGGAGCTGGGCTTCGGCTGGCGGGACGATGACGTCCCTCCCCGCCCCGAAGACGAGCAACGGCTGGCGGCTGTTGGCGGCGGCCTCGTGCAGCGAGAAGCCGGCGACGTGTTCGGCGGCCTCGGCGTCGAACTGGCCGCTCATGAGGAGACCGAGCTGCTGGTGCAGCAGCGGGCTTGCCCTGTGGATCCAGCGGGCCGGCTCGTACGGCGGGGTGACGGCGACGGCGGCCATGATGCGCCGGTCGTAGGTGGCGCAGCGGACGGCCTGGTTGCCGCCGAGACTGACGCCGGCGACGACGACGCGGCGGAGGTCGATCATCGGCTCGTCGGCAAAGAGCTCGAAGAAGCCGTCGAGGATATCGTCCTGGTCCGGAAGGAACTCCCCTACCCCGGTCGCCTCGCCCGTGCCGGGGCTGTCGAGGGCAAGGACGGCGTAGCCCTGCTCGATGAAGCGATCGCTCCAGGCGAAGGTCTCCTCCTTGGAGGTGCTTGCGCCGTTGAGGATGACGACGACGCCGACCGGTCGCGTCAGCGGCTCGGGAGTGCGGATGTAGGCCGGGAGCGACTGGGCGCGCCACGGGATGCGGATGTGGCGGACGTTGGGGTGCAGGTAGGGCAGCGACCGGGTGAACAGGGAGGCGGCGGCGGCGCGGCATTTGAGGACGATGCGGGGGTCGTCCAGCTCGAAGACCTGCGCGGCGTGGTAGCAGAGGGCGGCGAGACACTGGGCTTGGGCGGCCTCCGGCAGGTTGGAGGCGGAGACCTGGCGGCGGAACTCGCCGAGGTAGCGCTGCGCGGTCTCGATCCACTGGTTGGCCCAGGCGCTGGCGCCACGAATCTGGCCGAGAGTGCTGTCGATCGTCTCGGCCGGCAGGCCCATCGCGAGGAAGCGCTGGCGGACCGAGGCCGGGATGACGCGCGCGGAGCGCATGCGGAAGATCATGTCGACCGAGCGCCGGTCGAGCCGATGCGACCACCGCCAGGCGTCCGGCGCATAGCGCCAGGCGGGCGGGGTCGTCGGGACGGCCGCGCGGTCCGTCGTGGGGGCGCCGGGCGTGTCCGCCTCGACGGCGTCGATGTCGTCGATATCGTGGAAGGGTTCTCTCTCAACCATGCACTATCGCCTTGTCACACACGTATTCCCCACCAAAGGCGACGGGCCTCGTTGAGGGCGTATTGCAGATCGCGGACATCCCGCTCGTCGCGGCAAACAAGCACGATCCGGTCCAGACGGGAGGTGAAGCGTCGCAGGTGGGCGACGATCTCCTCGATCATCATCAGCATCACGGTATCGCTCTGGAAGCGGCCGGAGCCGAGACCGGCGCCGAGGGGCGGGATGGCGAGCGAGCGGATGCGATGGCGGTCGGCTGTCTGGAGCACGGCCGTGGTTGCCTTGCGGACGGTGTCGGAGCGGGTCGGGGCGCCGAGGGCGTCGGAGGTCACGGCGTGGATGATCAGCTTCGTGCCGTGGGCGGCGAGCTTGCCGGACGCGGTGACGATGGCGCGACCGATGGCGAGGGGCGCCTGCGCCATGGCCTCGCGCTCGATCTCCGTGCCGCCCTGGAGGCGGACCAGCCCGGCGATGCCGACGCCCATGACGCCACGCCGGTTCGCGGGCGTGACGATCGCCTCGACGCCGTGCTCGAAGATGCTGGCGGCCGAGGGGACGACCACGGTGCGCCCGAAGCGGACGCCTGCCTCGTCGGCCTGCTGCTCGTCGTGGGTTCCCATCTGCTGGCGGTTGCCTGCTCCTCCGGTGACGAAACGGCCATCGTTCTGGCACGAGTCTAATACGGAACCGGGGGCGAGGAGTCGCTGCGCGCCGGTTTGGTGCGGGCGGCCTGAGGCTTCTCGGTGGCTCCGCCACCTCGACCATGGCGCGACGCGCGAGAAGCGGTAGCGAGCCCTCGCGTTCGCTCCGAATGACGGTTGGGTGGGAACGACCGTGGGGAGGCGGAGCGGGTCGGTTGCGGACATCGCTTCGCGTGGGGTTCATCGCTTCGCTCTGAATGAGGGTGGTTTGCTTGAGAGGGGTATGCCGCATCGCGCGGCGCGGGAGGGCATTGAACGCGTATTCGGTGGCCGGCCGCTTGGGTCGATGACCGCGTTCAATCCCCCGGCCAAGGGCTCGCTCCGCTTCTCGCGCTCCGCGCTCGGCCGGGCCGCAGGCGAGAAGCGGAGCGGGCCTTTCCCTACGGGTCGTAACCATATCGCAAAGATCAGTCAGGGCAACAGAGGTCGGCCACCGCCCGCAGGGGCAGGGCCGACCGTACGGGGCGTAGGGGGGCTGGTCGTGGGGTCCACCCGGG
>DATLHE010000196.1:0-20115 GCA_035540335.1 Thermomicrobiales bacterium
ACCAAAAACAACCTGGCCGGTGGCAGCCTTGGGCGATTTGGTTGATATGGCAGGGATTTCAAGGCTGCCACATGTGCGCGGAAACCTGGCAGCCTTTGAGGCGTTATGGAAGGCTGCCAGGTGGCCACGTAATGGGTGCATAGGGGTGGTGGCCACCTTGGCCGTCCCGGACGGCGCGCACCCTGCGGGGTGCCCGACGACAGCGGTACGGGCGTCCCGTGGGAGTACGGGTGCGCTGGACGCCATGTGGACGTGCTCTCGCTTTGCTGCGCGCGGGGATTCTCCCGCCGAGCTGAAGACCAGAAGCAGCGAGCGGGAGGGCATTGAACGCGCGTTCGGCGCGTGACCCTTGGGTCGGTGAGCGCGTTCAATCCCCCGGCCGAGGGCTCGCCCCGCTTCTCGCGCTCCGCGCTCGGCCGGGCCGCAGGCGAGAAGCGGAGCGAGCCCTTCCCGACGATGATGGTGTCCGGATTCGAGCCGCGTGTGTCGTGAGCAGCGCTTCACGTTAGGGTTCTTCGCTGCGCTCAGAATGAGGGGGGATCTGGGCGCAGAACATTCCAGAACAGCGCCTCTCGATACCGACGAAAGGTCGGCCACGAGGGCCGACCGTACGACGCATACCTCGCGGGGTGCGCGGCTACGACGATTATGGGAGCACTCTAGGCTGACTTGGCGGTGGGGGTTTCGCGGCCGCCGAACTTGCGCTCGGAGCCGTGGAGGAGGCGATTGATGTTGCCGCGGTGCTGGACGATGATGATCGCGCCGATGGCGACGATGGCGGCGGCCCACCATGCCGGGAAGTCGTTCATAAGGGCCAGGATGACCACGATCACCGGGCCCACGATCGCCGTGATCAGCGACGCAAGCGAGACATAGCGCGTTACGAAGACGACAGCGACGATCAGGACGATCAGCACAAAGAGCCACGGCAGCAGCCCCACGGCCGCCCCGCCACCGGTAGCCATGCCCTTGCCGCCTCGCAGCTTGATGTATGGCGACCAGCAATGGCCGACCACCGTGGCAACCGCCGTGAAGGCGATCGCCCAGTCCGGCAGGTCGATCCACCGCGCGAAGACGACGGGAAGGAGGCCCTTCGCGAAGTCGAGGGCGAAGACCGAGATCGAGATCGGCCAGCCGAGCACGCGCAGCGAGTTCGTCGCGCCCGTTCCGCCGCTGCCGTAGGTGCGGATGTCGATCCCCTTGATCACGCGACCGAGAACCACTCCCCAGGGGATGGCTCCGAGCAGGTAGGCCGCGACGATCATGAGGATGGAGCCGATATTCGTCATCGCTAGATCGATTCGTGTCTGCTGCGGAACGAGATCCGCAGGGGCGTTCCCTCGAAGCCAAACGTCTGGCGCAACTCGTTCTCAAGATAGCGGCGATACGAGAAGTGGATCTGCTTCGGGTCGTTGCAGAAGATGATGAACGTCGGCGGCGCGACATCGGCCTGGGTGGCGTAGAAGAACTTGAGCCACTTGCCCGGCCGGGACGGCGGCTGGTGCTTCGAGACGGCGTCCTTGAGCATCTTGTTCAGCGCGGCGGTGCTGACGCGCTTCTCGCGCTCCTTGAGCACGGCGAGGGCCGTCTCCAGGACCTGACCGACGCGCTGGCCAAGCTTCGCGGAGATGAACACGACCGGCGCATAGGACATGAAGTCGAGCTCGCGCTGCGCGCGGGCCCGGTACTCGTCCATCGTCGAATGGTCCTTCTCGATCAGGTCCCACTTGTTGACGGCGACGACGAGCCCCTTCTTCTGCTCCTCGACGTAGCCGGCGATGTGCAGGTCCTGGGCCGTGAAGTCCTCGGTCGCGTCGATCACGAGCACGACGACATCGGCCCGGTCGATCGCGCGCATCGAGCGCATGACGCTGACACGCTCGATGCCCTGCTCGACACGGCCACGGCGGCGGATGCCCGCAGTGTCGACCAGTGTGATGGGCTGCCCTTCCCACTGGATCTGCGTGTCCAGGCTGTCACGGGTCGTGCCGGGGACGTCACTGACGATGGCGCGATCCTGGCCGAGGAGGGCGTTCAGCAGCCGACTCTTGCCGACGTTCGGGCGCCCGACGATCGCGATCCGGGGCCCCTCGGTCTCCGGCTCGTCCTCGGCCTCCGGCAGGTTCTCGACGACGCGGTCGAGCAGATCGCCGGTGCCATTGCCATGGTAGGCGGAGACAGCGATCGGCTCGCCGAGCCCGAGCTCGTAGAACTCGAAGGCGTTCTCTCGCCGCTGCACGCTGTCGGCCTTGTTGACCGCCAGCAGCGTCGGCTTGTCGGCCCGGCGCAGCAAGCCGGCGATCTCGTAGTCCCCGGCGGTCGGGCCCGCGGTGACGTCGACCATGAAGATGATGACGTCGGCCTCGGTGATCGCGGCGACCGCCTGTTCGCGCGTCTCCCGCGCGATGTGCGTCTCGGATTCGGTGGACCCGCGCTTCAGCTCATCATCGTCCTGCAGACCTCCCGTGTCGACCACCGTGAACTCGGCACCCACCCAGTCGGCGGTACCGTAGACGCGGTCGCGGGTTGTACCCGGCTCGTTCTGCACGATTGCCCGGCGCTCGCCGATCAGGCGATTGAACAGGGTCGATTTCCCAACGTTCGGTCGGCCGACGAGGGCGACAATGGGCTTGGCCACAGGGATTCCATCCGGCGCGCCTGAATCCGGACCAACGGCGTCCGGATCATCATGCCGCGCAGTACAAAGCAAAAAGTCGACTGTCGCGAAGTATAGCAATCCGCGCAGGATCGAGCGTTCTCCGGGCGCACGAGCGCCCGGAGAACGCGCTAGCGACCGAGCACGTCGATGAACCGGTCGATGCCGGCCTTCGTGTTCAACTCGGTCGCGCACAGCAGCAGGTGATGATCGTGCGCCGGGTCGAAGCGTCCCAGGTCGAGGCCGCCCAGGATGCCGGCATCCAGCAAGAGCTTGTTCACCTCGGCCGCGGGCACCGGCGTCCTGACCGTGAACTCGTGGAAGAACGGCTGCTCGTAAGCCAGCGCGTAGCCATCGATCTCCGTCAGCCGCGTCGCCAGGTAGTGCGCGTGCTGGTACGAGGAGCGGGCCACCTCGCGGAAGCCCTCCGGCCCCAGGCTCGACATGTAGACCGTCGCCGCCGTCGCCATCAGGCCCTGATTGGTGCAGATGTTGCTTGTCGCCTTCTCGCGCCGGATGTGCTGCTCGCGCGTCTGCAGGGTCAGCACATAGCCGCGCTTGCCCTCGGAGTCGACCGTGATGCCGGCCAGCCGGCCCGGCATCTGCCGCACGAGCGACTGGCGGGAGGCAAGCAGGCCCACGTACGGCCCGCCGTAGCTCTGCGCCACGCCCAGCGATTGGCCCTCCGCGGCGACCACATCGGCGCCAAGGGCGCCCGGCGCCTTCAGCAGGCCGAGCGGTACCGGCGACGTGTTGACGACGAAGAGACCGCCCGCCTCGTGCGCGAGGTCGCCGATGTCCCGCACATCTTCGATCGCACCGTAGAAGTTCGGGTATTGCACGACGACGCAGGCAAGGTTCTCGTTCAGGTGCGGCCGGATGTCGTCGACGGTGATCATGAACGGATCGGCGCCCGCCACCTCGACGACTTCGACGCCGGAGCCCTCGAGGTAGGTGTGCATGACATCACGGTAGGCCGGGTGCACGGTTCCCGCGACGACGACGCGGTTCTTCTTGCGCGAGGAGGCCACCGCCATGAGCGCGCCTTCGGCGAGCGCGGTCGCGCCGTCGTACATCGACGCGTTGGCGACCTCCATCTCGAAGAGCTCGGCGATCATCGACTGGAACTCGTAGATCACCTGCAGCGTGCCCTGCGCCACCTCGGGCTGGTAGGGCGTGTAGGCCGTGTAGAACTCGCCGCGCGACAGGATCTGCCCGACGGTGGCCGGGACGTAGTGCTGGTACGACCCCGCGCCAAGGTAGACATCCTCGGCCGGGGGCACCACGTTGCGGTCCGCCAGCTGCTGCAGGCGGTGGGCCGCCTCCATCTCGGTCAGCTGCGGCGGGAGGTTCAATCGCGGGAAGCGAATGCCCTCCGGCACCGGCGTGAACAGGTCCTCGACGCGCTCGGCGCCGATGACGGCCAGCATGGCCTCACGATCTTCGGGCGTATGCGGATTGAACGTCATGGTGGTCCTGAATGCCCTTGCTTGGTACCTAATGATTCGTGTGGCACGTCCATGGGCCGCCCCGCGCACATCGCATCCCAGGGACGCGGGAGCACACCAGGTGCTCCCCTACCGATGGCGGCGGGCCCCATTTCGCTCTAGACGGCCTGCTCGTCGGCGAAGGCGTCGTAGGCCTTGGCATCGAGCAACGCTTCGACCTGGCCGGGATCCTTGATCTTCACCTTGACCAGCCAGGCGCCCTCGTACGGCGACTGGTTGATGACCTCGGGCGTATCGACCGCGGCATCGTTGCGCTCGATGACCTCGCCGTCGATCGGCGAATAGACATCGGACGCGGCCTTGACCGACTCGACGACGCCGAACGGCTCGCCGGCGCTGATCGCGTCGCCCGCCTCCGGCAGCTCGAGATAGGTGATGTCGCCGAGCTCCTGCTGCGCGTGATCGGTGAGCCCAACAGTGGCGACATCACCCTCCAGCAGCACCCACTCGTGCGTCTTCGTGTACTTTCGGTTCTCCGGCGCGGTCATCATGCTCTCCTCCTCAGAACGGGAACTGTGAATCTGGCGCGGGCCCTACTGGCCGCGCTTGTAGAACGGTGTCTTGACCTGGATCGCGTCAACGGGCTTGCCGCGCACGACGATCTGCAACGGCTTGCCGACGCCGGCAACGGGGCGCTCGACCAGCGCCAGGCCGATGTTTTCTTCCAACGTGGGCGAGAAGGCGCCGCTGGTGACCTCCCCGACCTGTTCGCCGTTGACAATCACGGGATAGTGGGTACGGGGGGAGCCGCTGCGGCCCTGCATCTTGAAGCCGACGACGCGCCGCGGCGCGCCCTGCTCCTTGACGGCGGCCATCCGGTCGCGGCCCACGAAGTCGCCCTTGTCGAGGTTGACGGCCCAGCCGAGACCCGACTCGTATGGACTGATCTCGTCTCCGAGCTCCTGCCCGTAGAGCGGCATCTTCGCTTCGAGCCGCAGGGTATCGCGCGCGCCGAGTCCGACCGGAACGACGCCGAGATCCTTGCCGGCCTCGAGCAGCGCGTCCCAGACAAGCCCCACATGCTCGTTGGCAAGGTAGAACTCGAAGCCGTCCTCACCAGTGTAGCCAGTTCGGGCAATCCGGGCCGGCACCCCGGCGATCTGGCCATCGCACCAGGTAAAGTAGGCGAGCTCCCCGAGCGGGTCGGACGTCACGCGCTCGGTAATCGCCACCGCGTTGGGGCCCTGAATGGCGATCATGCTTGTTTCAGGGGATATGTCGTGCAGCTCGACGCCGAGATCGGCCCGCCGCTGCCGCGCCGCCTCCCACCACGCAATGTCCTTCGCGGTGTTGGCGGCGTTGAGGACGATCATGTACCCATCCTGCCCCGGCGGGTTGCGGTAGACGATCAGGTCGTCGACCACCCCACCGTTCTCGTTGGAGAGCAGGGTGTACATCGCCTCGCCCGGCGCCAGCCGCGAAATGTCGTTGGTCGTCGTGTACTGCAGGAACGCCAGGGCGTCCGGCCCATCGACCCGGAGCTGGCCCATGTGCCCGAGGTCGAACAGCCCGGCCTGCCCGCGCACGGCGCGGTGCTCCGCCAGGATGCCCGCATATTGCACCGGCATTTCCCAGCCGGCGAACGGGATGATCCGCGCGCCGAGCGCGACGTGCCGATCGTACAACCCGGTGCGTTTCAACTCAGACAACTTCCGCTCCCCTCGCGATGTCGAGCAGCAAACATCCATCACGGGACGGCGCCGGCGCGCTGCGCCCGGGCCGCCCTCCTTCTGCTGGCGTACGTTCCGGTGATAACCAGGATGCGCCGCGCCAGGCGCGTTGCCTCTATTTATGCGTGCTCAAGCGCCATCTTGTCGACCTGCGCGAACGTCGGCACGGGATAGCGGCCCGTCATGCATCCGGTACAGAAGCGCTTGTCGCCCTTGCCGATGGCGTCCATCAGCCCCTCCAGCGTCAGGTAGCCGATGCTCTCGACGCCGATGTGCTGGCCGATCTCCTCGACGCTCATCCGCGCGGCGATCAACTCCTCGCGCTTGGCGAGGTCGACGCCGAGGTAGCACGGCCACATGATCGGCGGCGCATGCACCCGCATGTGTACTTCCTTCGCGCCGGCCTGGCGAATGAGATTGACGATCGGCCGCGACGTCGTGCCGCGCACGATGGTGTCGTCGATGAGCACGACGCGCTTGCCCTCGACGACCTCGGGAAGGACGTTGAACTTCAGGCGGACGCCGGTGGCGCGCAGGCGCTGGTTCGGCTGGATGAACGTGCGGCCGATGTAGCGGTTCTTGATCAGCGCCTCGGAGTACGGGATGCCCGACGCGCGGGCGTAGCCGATCGCCGCCGGTGTCGCCGAGTCAGGCAGGCCGATGACGACATCGGCGTCGGCCGGCGCCTCGCGAGCCAGCGCCTCGCCCATCTTCTGGCGCACCATGTGCAGCCGATCGCCCATGATCAGGCTGTCCGGCCGCGCGAAGTAGATGAGCTCGAGAAGGCAGAGCGCGTGGCGGTGCGGCATGCCGGTGCCGAGCGAGCGTACGCCGCTGGCATCGATGACGACAATCTCGCCCGGCTCCACCTCGCGCACGAAATCGGCGCCGACGGTCATCAGGGCGGCCGATTCCGACGCGACGACGTGGTGATCGCCGAGCTGGCCGATGCAGAGCGGGCGCACGCCCATCGGATCGCGCACGGCGTAGATGCAGTCGTTGGCGAGCACGGCAAGGCTGAACGCGCCGATCATTCGCGGCATGGCGTTGCGGATCTTCTGGTCGACCGTGTCGCCATCGGCCAGCGCGATGACGCGGGACAGCACCTCGCTGTCAGTCGTGCTCTCGAAGACCTCACCGAGCTGCTCAAGCTCCTTGCGCAGCTGCACGGCGTTGGTGATGTTCCCGTTGTGGGAGACGGCAAGCGGCCCGAGATCGGACTCGACGTACATGGGGCCGGCGTTGCATTGCTGCGTCGCCCCCGCCGTCGAGTAGCGCGTGTGGCCGATGGCCATGTGGCCCGGCAGCGCCTGCAGATCCTCCTCATCGAACGCCTGAGAGACGAGCCCCAGGCTGCGGCGCACGGCGATGCCTTGACCGTCGCTGGTGGCGATGCCGGCGCTCTCCTGACCGCGATGCTGGAGCGCATAGAGGCCGAAGAACGTGATGCGCGCGACATCTTCGCCGGGCGCGTAGACGCCGAAGACGCCACATTCCTCGTGTGGTTTGTTTTCCTGATCGGTCTGATAGTCGTAAGGCAGTTCAGATGGGACCGACAGCATTGATCTTCTCCGGAGGGTGAGTCCCGTGCGGCCGTGTCAGGCCATTTCCGCTTCGACGCCGACCCGCAGCGCCCGCTGGCTCGCGTGAGCGAGAGCATCCAGCGCGATGGGCTCGGTATCGCCCAGGGTGAGCGCGTCACCGCCCACCGTCCCAAGATGAACGATCGACGTCTCCCATTCGGCCGCGACCAGTTTGAGGTGATCGCTCCATTCCGGCGCGACGGCGACGATGACGCGTCCGCCGCTCTCGCCGAACCACGTCACATCGACGCGGCCGGTCGCCGGCTCGACGTCGACGGTCGCGCCGGCGCCCGACGCGAGCGCCATCTCCGCCAGCGCGACCGCGAGGCCGCCGCCGGAGACGTCGTGCGCCGCCACGCGGTGATCGGTCGCCGCCAGCACCTGCAGCAGGTCATGCAGGCGCTTCTCGACGGCGAGATCGAGGGCCGGGGGCGCGCCGGCCACGCGACGCGCCGTGTGGGCGAGGTATTCGCTGCCACCGAGCGACGGCTCCCCGCCGCCGAGCAGCCAAAGTTCGTCGCCATCGGCCCAGGCGAGGCTCATTCGCTTCGAGAGGTCGTCCAGCACGCCGACGCAGCCGACCATCGGCGTCGGGTAGATCGGCTGCTGCTCCGTCTCGTTGTAGAGGCTGACATTGCCGCTGACGATCGGGATGCCGAGCTCGCGGCAGGCATCACCAAGCCCGGCGACGGCCCGTGTGAGCTGCCAGTTCGCCGGTGAGCGCTCCGGGCTGCCGAAGTTGAGGCAGTTGGTGATGCCGAGCGGCCGCGCGCCCGAACAGGCGACGTTGCGCGCCGACTCGGCCACCGCGTGCCGCGCGCCCTCGTAAGGATCGAGATAGCAGTAGCGCGAGTTGCAGTCCATCGAGATGGCGAGGCCGGTCGGCGTGCCCTTCTGCCGCAGCACGGCGGCGTCCGACGCGCCGGGGCCGTAGACGGTGTTGGAGAGGATCGTGTGGTCGTACTGCTCCCAGACGCTCTGGCGGGTGCCGACGTTCGGGGAGGTGAGCAGGTCGAGCAGGGTCGCCGGAACCGCCGCCGCGGCGATGTCCGGCACATCGCCGAGATCCTGCTCGCGCACCGAGCGCATCTCGGCCGGCTCGGTGGCTTCAATGGGATATGTCGGGCACTCGTCGATGAAGAAGGTCACCGGTACCTCGACTTCGACCGTCGCCCCATCGCGCACCCGCACGACGCCGTCGTCGGTCACCCGCCCGATCACCGCCGCGCTCAGCGACCAGCGGTCGAGCACCTCGGTGATCTCGGCGACGCGGTCCGGCGAGGCGACGAGCACCATGCGCTCCTGGCTCTCGCTCAGCATGATCTCGTAGGCCGTCATGCCGGTCTCGCGGCGCGGCACCTGGGCGACATCGATCTCGACACCGACGCCGCCACGGCTCGCACACTCAACGACCGAGCTCGTGAGCCCGGCCGCGCCGAGATCCTGCATGGCGACGACCGCGTTGCCCTGGAGCAGCTCCAGGCACGCCTCCATCAGCTGCTTCTCGAGGAAAGGATTGCCGACCTGGATGACGCCGCGGTGCGACGCCTCCGGGTCATCGACCGAGGAGAAGGTCGCGCCGTGCAGGCCGTCGCGGCCGGTTTCCGCGCCGATGAGCATGATGACGTTGCCGACTCCGCTCGCCTTGGCGCGGACGATGCCGTCCTTCTTGACGATGCCGACGCACATGGCATTGACCAGCGGGTTGCCGTTGTAGCTCGGGTCGAACTGGATCTCGCCGCCGACCGTCGGCACGCCGAGGCAGTTGCCGTAGCCGCCGATGCCGGCCACCGCGTGCGAGAAGAGGTAGGCGTTGCGCGGCTGGTCGAGCGGGCCGAAGCGGAGGCCATTCAGGAGCGCGATCGGCCGCGCGCCCATCGTGAAGATGTCGCGCACGATGCCGCCGACGCCCGTCGCCGCGCCCTCGTAGGGTTCGACGGCGGTCGGGTGGTTGTGGGACTCGACCTTGAAGACGGCGGCGTAGCCGTTGCCGAGGTCGACCGCGCCGGCGTTCTCGCCGGGCCCCTGCAGCACCCAGGGGGCATCCGTCGGCAGGCCCTTCAGCAGCGGCCGAGAATGCTTGTAGCCGCAGTGCTCGCTCCACATGGCGCCGAACATGCCGAGCTCGACCGGGGAGGGCTCGCGACCGAGAAGCTCACAGATCTGCGCGTACTCGCTGTCGCTCAGCGCAACCTCACGCCACTGACCGTCGGCGATAGACAAAGCGGTACTCCTTGGGAACGGGGATTCGATTCGAAGTCGGGAAGCGGGCGCGACCGCGCGGTGGCACATCACACGGAGGCCGGCGGCCGTGTGAGACCGTCCGTGTCGCCGGGAAGTTTATCATCACTTTCCCTTGGAAAGCCCGTTTCGACGGTCCAGGGGCACCGGCGTCAGTTGACCTTGATCGTCCGCTGCCGCAGAAAATCCTTGAGGACGTAGCTGCCGAGCTTGTTCGGCGAGGCGTTGATGACGCGGCCGCGGTTGATCCGCATCAGGTCCTCGATGAAGCGGCTCATGTAGGGCGTCTGCTCCAGCAGGAAGGTGTTGATCGTGATTCCCTCCCGCGTGCAGCGCATCACCTCCCGCAGCGTCGCGTCGAATGTCTCGCGCGTCGGCGGGTAGTTGAACTGCACCTCGCCGTTCTCGAGATAGGCTGTCGGTTCTCCGTCGGTGATGACGATCACCTGCCGGTTGCGGCCCTTCTCCGGCCGCAGGAGCTCGCGGGCGATCTGCAGGCCATGGTGGAGGTTGGTGCCGACGTTGTACTCGTTCCACTCCAGCGACGGCAGCTCGGTCATCTGCAGCCGGTGCGCGGTCGCCGAGAAGCCGACGAGCTCCAGCATGTCGCGGGGGTATTTGCCGCGGATGAGCGTGTCGAGCGCGAGGGCGGCGCGCTTGGCGGCGTCCCAGCAACCGTTGTGGATCATCGAGCGGCTCATGTCGATCAGGAGCACGGTCGCGGTCGACGTTCGCGCCTCGCGGTCGAAGACGTCGAAGTCGCCCTGCTGCAGGTGAACGGGAGCGCCCGGCCCGTTGCGCATGATGCCGTTCATGATCGTCCGCGGCAGGTCGAGCACGAAGGGGTCGCCGTACTGCCACGGCGAGCTCGTCTCGGTGAGCTCGCCGGCGCGGCCCTGGCGCCGCATGTCGTGGTCACCCTGCGTGCCAAGGTTGAGCGCCGAGAAGATCTCGGAGAGGGCATGCTCGCCGATGCGGCGGATCGCGCGTGGGGTGAGCTCCAGCCCGCGCCGGCCCTGTGTGGCGAAGCCGGCGTCCTCGAGCTGCTGGGTGACCTTCGCCCACTGGTCGAGCCAGGCGCGGTCATCCTCGTTGAGGACGTCCTCGAGGAGCTGCGGATCGAGACCCTGGAGATCCTCCATGTCGGTGACGGCGCGGAGCTCGTGCTCCAGCAGTTCCATCTGCGACGCCTGCTCGAGGACGTCGGTCGCGACGTCCAGCGAGAGCTGCTCGGAGTCGTGCATGCGGGATTGGCGCATGTTGGGCGACGGAATGGCGCCGAGGTTCTCGCGCAGGCGCTGGAGCTGGTCCATGATGCCGGCGTTCATCGCCGTCTGCTGGATCAGCTGCTGGAGCTCGCGGCGCTGGCTGGGCGAGAGCATGCCCATCAGCGCCTGGCTGGCCGCCATGCGCGAGCGCAGGCGCTCGGCGAGCTCCTCGACGCTGTCGACGCGGCCGCCGAGCTGCTGCGCCCACTTGTTGTTGAGGCGATCGAGATCGACCGGCTCCCCGTTTCGGCTCTGCTCCAGCGCCTCGTTGATGTCGTTGAGCAGCTCCGAGAGCTGATCCATGGAGCCGGCACCGCCATCACCGCCGAGCGAGTCCTTCAGGTTCTTGAAGAGCGAGTCGGCGACCTGCTGCTGGAGGCGCTGGACGAGCTCATCGAAGGCCTGCTGCGCCTCCGGGTTGAGGAACTCGTAGTCCTGCAGCGCGTTGATCTGGCCGGCGGGGTCCGGCGGCAGCGAGTCGAGCTTCTGCTGCCGCTTGTCGAGCATGTCCTTGATGCCGGGCAGGTCGGCATCGGCGGCGGCGAGCGCGTCCTGCCGCTCCTGCACGGTCTCGCGCTCGGCGTCGGTGATCTTCTGCAACTCGTCACGGATGTCGTCGACGATCGAGTTGAAGTCGAACTGGTCGAGCATGTGCTGCCGCTCGCGGCGCAGGCGCTGCATGAGGTCGCGCAGGCCGCCCATGAGGCTGCCGTCGGGCATCTGGAAGCCCCAGCGGAAGGCCTTCTGGAGCGCAAGGTCCATGTCGCCGTCGCGGATCAGGTCCTCGGCCATGGCGTCGAAGAGCTCGTTGACGTCGAGGGGAGATTCGTTGGCCTCATCCCATTGGATGTAGCGGACGTGGATCGGGAGGCGGTGGATGGCCATTGGGGTACCCCCTGTTGGCGGCGGCGCTAGCGCGCGTAGTGCGCGCCCTCGCCTGTGATGCGCTTGCTGAGCTTGCGGTTGCGATGGAGCCCCTCGAGCAGGAACTCGACCGCCGACGCGATGCTCGCCGGATCCTTGCCGGCGCCGAGGCCCTCGATGATCTCACTCACACCTTCGACCGCGCTGACCTGGTGGATGTACGAGTAGGACCCGGCCTCGTCGGAGGCGTCGACCGCGAGACCGTTGTCGAAGGCCGTCAGCAGCGACGTGAGGCGGGAGGGGTCGACCTCCCGCGCGTAGACCATGCGGATGGCGTCGCCGACGATGCGGTCGACCACCTGATCGTCACGGCCCTCGCCGAAGGTCTCGAACTCGACCTTACCCATGGTCGAGGGGTAGATCGCGGCGAGGTCGGAGATGCGCGGGGCGGCGTGCCCCTCGCCGAGGAGCAACGCGCGGCGCTGGGCATTGGCGACCATCGCCTCGAAGTTGGTGATCGTCATGCGGACGGAGACGCCGCTGCGCTGGGAGACGTCCGGCGAGTGGCGGGCGGCGCGGGAGATCTCGGCGACGATGTCCTGCATGAACTGCGGGACGTTGACGGCAACGCCGTCGACCGTGAAGCCGGTCCGCTCCTGCTCGACGATGGTGAGCTCGTCGGCGATCGTCTCCGGATAGTGCGTGCGGATTTGCGAGCCGAAGCGGTCCTTGAGCGGCGTGATGATGCGGCCGCGGTTGGTGTAGTCCTCCGGGTTCGCGGAGGCGACCACCATGACGTCGAGCGGCAGGCGCACCTGGAAGCCGCGAATCTGGACGTCCTCCTCCTCGAGGATGTTCAGGAGGCCGACCTGGATGCGCTCGGCGAGGTCGGGCAGCTCGTTGAGGTTGAAGATGCCGCGGTTGGTGCGCGGGATGAGGCCAAAGGCGATGACTTCTTCGTTGCTGAGGTAGCGGCCCTCGGCGACCTTGATCGGGTCGACCTCGCCGATGAGGTCGGCGATCGTCGTGTCGGGCGTGGCGAGCTTCTCGGCGAAGCGGCGGTCGCGTGGCATCCACTCGATCGGCGTGTCGTCACCCTGGTCGGCGACGACGCGGCGGGCGAACGCGGAGACCGGCTGGAAGGGATCGTCGTTGATCTCGGAGCCGGCGACGATCGGGATCCACGCGTCGAGCAGCTGCACGAGGCTCCGCGCGAGGCGGGTCTTTGCCTGGCCGCGCTCGCCGAGGAGGATGATGTCGTGCCCGGCGAGGATCGCGTTCTCGATCTGCGGGATGACGGTGTCCTCGTAGCCGTGGATGCCGGCGAAGAGGCGCTCGCCCGAGCGCAGCGAGGCAATCAGGTTCTTGCGCATCTCGTCGCGGACGGAGACGGGTCGGTAGCCCGATTCCTTGAGCTGGTGCAGCGTGGCGGCGGAGGGGTGAGTCGACATGAGGGAAGGCTCCAGACGACGGGTGAACGGTGATCTGGCAACCGACGCGTCGGCGTCGATGTACCCCCGATCATAGCGCACGTCCGGAGCCATCCGGTCACATGGACGGCGCGATTCGCACTGCCCATGTGACCAGGGGTGCGGCGATCAGGCGATCCCGAGATGGCGCATCAGGAACTCGCCGGCGGCCGCGTAGCCGTCGATCTTGTTCGGTCGTTTGGAGAGCCCATGACCCTCGTCGTCGTAGACGCGCAGCGCGACGTCACGCCCGCGCTCGGTCAGCGCGGCGACGATCTGCTCGGCCTCGAAGAGCGGCACGCGCGGATCGTTCCTGCCGTGGATGACCAGCAGCGGCGCTTTGATTTGGTCAACGCGGTTGAGCGGCGAGATGCGCTCCAGCAGCTCACGGTCCTCGTCGAGGTCGCCGTACTCGGCCGCGCGGTGCTTGCGGCGCCAGGGGCCGGTCCGCTCGAGGAAGGAGACGAAGTTGGCGATGCCGACGATGTCCACCGCCGCCGCCCAGAGGTCGGGGTGGAACGCGATCGACGCCAGCGTCATGAATCCGCCGTAGCTCTGGCCCATGACGGCGATCCGGTCCGCGATCACGTCGTCGCGGCCGCGCAGCCAGGCCACCGCGGCGGCGACGTCCTTCACGGAGTCGAGCCGCAGCCACTTGTCGTCGAGGTGCGAGTAGGCCTTGCCGTAGCCGGTGCTGCCGCGCACGTTGAGCGTCAGCACGCCCATGCCGAGCGAGGCGAAGAACTGGAGGATCGGGCCGCTCGGCGTGTAGTTGAGCCGGCGTTGGCTCTCGGGGCCGCCATGGACGTCGATCAGCACCGGGAACGGGCCGTCGCCCTCAGGCCGGAAGAAGAACGCCGGGATCTCGCGCCCATCCCACGTCTCGTAATGGATCAGCTCCGGGGCGATCGTAGGCGGGCGCTGACGATCGCGGCCGGCGTCCGCGATGACGCGGGTCGCGCCGTCGACCCCGGCGATCATCAGGACCGACGGATCCTCTGTTGTCGACAGGCCGAAGGCGACCTGCGCGGAGTCGGGCGACCAGGCGAACTGGTCGATCACCCCGCGCGGGACGTCGAGCGCGACCGGCGTGCCTGTGCCATCGGCGGCGATGATCAGCGGCCTCGAGCCGCCGTTCTCGTTCACCGAGAGCGCGATGCGGGCGCCGTCCGGCGAGACCTTGAAGTGCTCGACGTCCCAGTCGTCCTCGTAGGCGACCGTGCGCGCGCCGGTCGCCGGGTCGAGGCGGACGAGCGCGACGAACTCGCGGGCGAGGTTGGAAAGCAGCCAGATACCGTGGCCGTCCGGCGCGAACGACGCGCCCGAGACCCACTGCTCGCCCTCATGCGGCGTCAGGTTGGTTGCCTCACCCCCACGCGGCACGAGCAACAGCTCACCGTCCAGGTTGCCATTGAGACGGACGACGAGCGCCTTGTCGCCGTCCGCGCTGGCGTCGATCGGCATCACCTGGCCGCCGGCCTGGAGCCACATCTCCGGCTCGCCACCGTCGAGTGGTACGCCAAGCACGTCAAACGTCGCCTCGTCGCGGGCGTTGGACCGGAAGAAGACGTAGTCACCGGCTTTGGACAGGCACCCCGGCTCGTGGATGGCGTCATCCGCGGTTGTCAGGCGAACCGGCTCCTCGCCGGGCGCGCCGATCGTCCAGAGCTGCTGGCGCTCGTTGCCTCCTACGTCCATGCCGAAGAGGATCCGGCCCGACGCGGCGGAACCCTTGAGCGTCAGGACGCGTTCCCTGTAGAACGTGAGCGGGGTGATCGCGCCGCTCGCCACATCGAGCGCGCTGACCTGCGGCGTGCCGCTGCGATCGTCGAGAAACGCGATCGTGTCCCCGTCCAGAAAGACCGGAGCGGCGAACGACGGTCGGTCGAAATACGACTCGGCGCGCGTCTTCAGCGCGGCGAGATCGGATGCAATTGCCATGATGAGCCCCTCTCCGTGTACGGATGCCGTATCCTGTGCAACCGAAGGGCAATCAACCACAGCGGAACGCCCTTGGCAAGACGACATTCACCCTGTGGACCACTGGAGACGACCCCGTCCATGACCATGCGCACCCGGCTGCTCGGCGCCGCCCTCTCCCTTTCCCTCCTGGCGAGCGCCGGCGGGGTCTTCGCCGCTCAGGATGACACCTACACCGCGATCGCCGAGGACACGGCGTCGATTCGCCAGCTCGAGCTGCTGGAGCCGCTCGACATCGAGTTCCAGGACCGCGACGAGCTTCGCGCGTGGATTCTCGACGAGATCACGTCGTCCTACCCTGAAGCGGACCAGGCGGCCGACCTGCGGGTGATGGTGATCCTCGGCTTCGTCGACCCTGGCACCGACCTCGGGCAGATGCAGATCGACATCCTCGGCGAGCAGATCGCCGGTTACTACGACCCGGAAACGAAGCAGATGGTCGTCGTTCGCTCCAACGACGGCGAGGAACTGTCGGCCTCCGACGAGATCACCTTCGCGCATGAGACGATCCACGCCCTGCAGGACCAGCACTATGACCTGATGTCGCTCCACGGCGACCTCGACGCGGTCACGGACGACCAGGGACTCGCCCTCGACGCGCTGACCGAAGGCGACGCGACCGTCGGCCAGATCGAGTACCTGATCAGTAATCCGGGGCTGCTTGCGCCGCTCCAGGCTGAGCTCGGGGCTCTCGATAGCTCGGCGCTCGACGCCTCGCCGCCCGTCTACCAGAAGACGCTGCTCTTCCCCTACAACGAGGGCGCCGATTTCGTGGATGCGCTCCATAAGGAAGGCGGCTGGGAGGCGGTCGACGCGGCCTACGGCAACCTGCCGCAGTCGACGGAGCAGATCCTCCACCCGGAGAAGTACCTGGCCGGCGAGGCGCCGATCGAGGTGACGCTCAACGATCCGCTGCCGGCGCTGGGGCAAGGCTGGCAGGTCTTCGACGTGAACACCATGGGCGAGTACATCACCGCCCTCTTCCTCGAGAGCCACGACATCGACGGCGACGCCGCCCGGCAGGCCGCCGAGGGATGGGGCGGGGACGCCTACACCGTCGTCGGCACCGACGATGAGGATGAGACCGCGCTCGTCTGGAAGAGCGCGTGGGATACCGAGGAGGACGCGCGGGAGTTCTTCTCCGTGCTGACCCGGCATGAGCTCGCCCGGTTCGACACGAGCCCGTCGGCCAACGAGGACGGCGCCGTCCGCTTCGAGGGTGACGGCGTGGTTGGGGAGATCCATCGCGAGGGCAGCGAGGTGTTCTACGTCCTCGCGCCGAACGCCTCCACCCTCGACACGATCGCGCAGTCGCAGGAGGGACCGGGAACGATCCTGACGCAGCCGGTCGCTACACCGGACGCAGGGTCGAACTGACCGGCGAGGGCGCGACGGGGCCGGAGGAGCGGGCGGCGGCGACATAGGGCAACCCGGACAGCCCGGAGCGCAGCTGCAGGCCGAAGCCGACGAGCACGTCGTTCGGGGCCTGGAACGCCACGCTGTCGAGCCGCACGCCGCCGATGCGCGCGCCGGAGCGGGCGAAGAGCGCCGCCGACATCGCCGGCGCCGCGCCCCGCTCCGCCAGCCATCGCTGCGCGTAGCCGAGGCTCAACCCCGTGCTGACGAGCGTGTCGAGCAGAAAAACGGGGCCGCGCCGGAGCAAGTCGAGGTGCGAGCGCGACGCCCGGATGCGCGGCGACGTCGACGGGGCGTGCAGGTCCAGCTCCACGCGCTGGCTTGCGACGCCGGCGTCCTCGAAGCGGGACGCGAGTGCCTCGGCCAGACGGTGGGAGCTGCGGTTCACGGTCACGAGCACCGGCGCGGCGTGACGCCGCGCCGGGCCGCGCTGCATCCGCGCCAGCAATTGCGTCCCCAGCCGGTCGAGTGCCGCATCGATCGCCGCCTCGGACTGCACGACGCGCAGCACCTCCGCGCCTTCGGTACGCTGGATCTCTCCGCGGTAGCACTCCATCAGGCGCATGTAGTCGCGCCGGTAGAGCAACCGCAGGCGCACGTTCGGGTAGAGCTCGCGAAGCATACGGGCCTTGCGGTTCTTGCGGGTCACCAGCGGCTGGCGCATGGTCGTCAGCTCGACGTAGAGGTCGACGTCCGGCAGGAAGAAGTCGGGCGTGAACATCTCTGCGATCGAGCCATCATCATGACGCCGCAGCGTGAACGACGTCGGCTCGTACGCCCAGCGCACGCGGAAAAACGAGAGCACCCGCGCCACTTCCTGCTCGGCCGGATGCGCGAACCGGCACGCCGCATCGGTGTCGGTCGCTTGGCCCATGGTCGGCAAGACCGACTGCAGCATGTTCTCCGAGATGTTCTGGACGCAAGGTGCCCCGAACCGTTGGCCTGATGCCACGACCGCTCATCCATTCCCGTTGCGCGCCGCATGGCGCGATCTCGCTCATGTGTCGTTGGTATGCGGGGTACGCCAATAGTGGCACAAACGGCTAGTGCAAACAATGGTTCGATGGCACTATCACGCAAACGAATCGAGCCTGAACGCCATACAGAGGAGCGCCATCTCCATGATTCTTGATCGCGTCGAGCACGCGCCCAATCCCCAGTTCACCCGCGAGGGCCGGACCGACCTGACCGGCACCTGGGAGTTCGCCTTTGACGACGCGGACGAGGGCCTGCACGCCCGCTGGTTCGCGCCGGGGCATGACCTGGGCGAGCGGATCACCGTGCCCTACCCGCCCGAGTCGCGGCTGAGCGGTATCCACGACACCGGTTACCACCGTGTCTTCTGGTACCGGCGGGCGTTCACCGATCCCCGGACCAACCCGGACGACCACCTGCTGCTGCGCTTCGGCGCGGTCGACTACCGGGCTACTGTCTGGGTCGACGGCGTCTACGTCGGCGCCCACGAGGGCGGCCATACGCCCTTCGCGCGGGATATCGCCCACGCGCTGCGCGGCAACGCCGAGCACCACATCACGGTGCGCGTCGAGGACGATCCGCACGACATCGAGCAGCCCCGCGGCAAGCAGGACTGGCAGGAGACACCGCACGTCATCTGGTACCACCGCACGTCGGGCATCTGGCAGCCCGTCTGGCTGGAGGTCGTGCCGCGCGTGCACCTGGAGTCGATCCACTGGCGCTTCGACCCGGCGGACTGGACGGTCTCCTTCGAGGCCGAGCTGTCCGCCGCCGCCACGCCCGGGACCTCGCTGACCATCGACGTGGAGCAGGACGACGCGCCGATCGCGCACGTCTCGCAGTCCGTCCACGGCCGCACCGTGCGTGGGTCGGTCGACATCCTGGGCGGGCGCCGGGAGATGGACCCCGGCAGCCTCCTGTGGTCGCCGAAGCGCCCGAACCTTCTCGGCGCGAAGCTGACCCTGTCGGCGCCGGGCGCCAGCGACGACGAAGTGCTCACCTATCTCGGTCTACGTTCGATCCGGCTCACGCCGCGCCGGCTGCTGATCAACGGCAGTCCGGTGTTCATGCGCTTCGTGCTCGAGCAGGGATACTGGCCGGAGAGCCAGCTCACTCCGCCGTCGCCCGAGGCGATCCGCAAGGAGGTCGAGCTCATCCAGGCGCTCGGCTTCAACGGCGCGCGCATCCACCAGAAGATCGAGGACCCGCGCTTCCACTACTGGGCCGACCGGCTCGGGCTGCTCCTGTGGGGCGAGACGGCGAACGCCTTCACCTACTCTGACCGGGCGATCGACCGGCACGCCCGCGAGTGGCGCGAGGCGGTGATGCGCGACCGCAACCACCCGTCGATCATCGCCTGGGTGCCCTTCAACGAGAGCTGGGGCGTCAACGAGCTCGGTCAGTCGCCCGCGCAGCAGCACGCCGTCCGCGCCGCCTACCACGCCACGCACCAGCTGGACGGCAGCCGGCCGGTCATCGGCAACGACGGCTGGGAGAACACCGAGGGCGACCTCTTCACGGTGCACGATTACACGTGGGACGCCGACCTCCTCGCCCGACGCTACGGCACCGGCGCCGATGTCGACGACCTGCTCGGCACGTTCTTCCCCGGCTCGCGGGGCGTCACCGTCGAGGGCTTCCAGCACGCCGGCAAGCCGATGATGGTCACTGAGTTCGGTGGCGTCAGCTACGCGCCCTCCTCGGGCGAGAACTGGTTCGGCTACGGCACCGTGCGGTCCGGGGGGGACTACCTGGAGAAGTACCGGGCCCTCACCGGCGCGCTCTCCCGGTCCGAGCTGATCTGCGGCTTCTGCTACACGCAGATCACCGACACGGAGCAGGAGACCAACGGCCTGCTCACCGAGACCCGCGAGCCGAAGGTCGACATCGAGGAGATCCGGAAGATCACGGCCGGCGAGTCGTGATGCAACTCCTGCCTCAACGATGCAGATCGGGGGCCCAGCCGTAGGGTGGACTTGAACACGCTCGGTCACCTTGAAGGGCAGCCGAGTTGGCGCGTTCAATGTATTCCCGAACGAGGTCCCGCGTTGTAGAGACGACCTGCACCCTCGGCGACCGACGTGTCAGGCACATCCAAAATGTCGCAACATCGTGTGCGCATTCGGGAGGACATTGAACGCGCCCTCGGGTCTGACCATCATTATTTGTGAGCGCGTTCAATGTCCTCCCCTACAGTGATTGACGGTACGTCCGGAGGCGCTAACCCTCGTCGATCGTCATCGTGCCGGGTAGCAGGATCGCGAGGTGCGTCATGTCGCGGCCCGGCCGGGCGCCGTGCCAGTGGCGCTCGTTCGGCTGGATGAGCACGACGTCGCCCGCGGCAATCTCCCGCTCGCCCTCGTCGTTCGCGACGATCCCCTCGCCGTGGGTCACGACGAGCACCTGCTCGGTCGTGTGCCGGTGCCAGGCGTTGCGGGCGCCGTCGAGGAAGGTCACCGCCGTCACCCGCTGCGACGGCGCGTCG
>DATLHE010000197.1:0-2741 GCA_035540335.1 Thermomicrobiales bacterium
GTCAGGACACCAGAGTCTGGGTGGCGAGTTGCATGTGCTCCGCTACGGTTGCGGCTGCATGATCGGGATCGCCCGTGGCGATCGCTTCGACGATCTGGAGATGCCGCGGGACGTCCATGTTCTGCACGGCGCGCTCGATGCCGGAGCGGGTGATCGACATCAGGATTGAGCTCTCGAGCGCGGACCACGCCCTGACCAAAGTCGCGTTGCCGGTCAGCCCGCACAGCTCGCGGTGGAAGTCGAGGTCTGCCCGCATCCTGATGTCGAGAGACTCATTCTCGGCAACGGACATGCGATGTGCCGCCGCCCGCAGCGCCGATACGGCCTTACCGCGCTCCGGGTCCTCCGCGAGCGTGCGCGCCGCGAGCGCTTCCAGCGCGGCGCGTACACGGAAGAGGTCTCGAAGCTCGTCTTCGTCCATGAGGCGGACGAGCAGTCGACCGCGGGAGCCGATGGTCAGGAGGCCTTCGAGTTCGAGAGTGCGCATCGCTTCGCGGAGGGTGCCGCGGCTGATGCCGAGGCGTGTGGACATCTCGATCTCGGAGACGTGTGAGCCGGGTGGCAGTTCCCCGGTGGTGATGGCTCGGCGGAGCGCTTCGATGGCCTGCATCCGCAGCGTGTTGCGCTGCAGGCCCAGGATCGCAGAACCATCCGTCATCGCCAGCCTCCCCTCAGGATGAGTCTAGAAGAGAGCGGCGCATACCCCGGGTATGCGCCGCTCTCTCGTCACCACCGGCTCGTCATCGTGCCGGTTCGAGTTCGCGTGCCTCTGCGGATGCCTGCTTCGCGTATTCGCGCTGGGCGCGGGTCCACGTCTCAGGTGTCACCATGGCCGAGACGAATCCGATCAGTGCGTAGAGGGCGAACAGCGCGGCTGGTCCGATCCATCCGTAAGCGCCGTACAGCAGCGTTGTGATGAAGGGTGTGAAGCCTGAGATCATCGCTGAAACCTGATACGCCAGCGACGCCCCCGAGGTGCGTGTGTTCGCGTTGAACAGTTCCGGGAACCATGCGCCCTGCGCGCCGGCGAGGGCATTCTGGAACACGGCGTAGGAGAGCACGATGACGACGATGACCATCGGGTACACCGCGGTGTTCACACCGAGGAACATCAGGAAGCCCCAGAAGACACCCATCGCTGTGACGGCGAGGTAGAGCGGGCGCCGACCGATCTTGTCCGTGAGTCGAGCCCACCCCCAGGTGGCGATTATGCCGACTCCCGCCGCGATGCACAGCGCGGTCAGCGTCTGCCAGCTCTCGGTGATCTTGTTGGTGTTGAGATACGAGATCAGATAGGTGATCGAGATCGCGTACCCGGCGGTCTCCGCGACGCGAAGGCCGATGCCTCGGAGGATGTTGCCCCAGTCGGTCTTGATGACCTCGACGAGGGGCGCCTTGAGGATCTTTCCCTCTGCCTTGACGTCTTCGAATACCGGTGACTCGGGAACCTTGGCGCGGATGATGAGTCCGACGATGACGAGAAGGATGCTGGCCAGGAACGGGACACGCCAGGCCCAGTCGCCGGGCAGGTGGACGCTGACGAGGAAGACGAGGTTTGCCAGCAGCAGGCCCACGGGGAAGCCGGCCTGCACGATGCCCGTGAAGCCGCCCTTGAAGCGCCAGGGGGCGTGCTCGTAGGTCATCAGGATCGCACCGCCCCACTCCGCGCCGAAGGCGAGGCCTTGGATGATGCGGACGATGACGAGGAGGATCGGCGCGACGATGCCGACCATGGCGTACGTCGGCAGCAGCCCGATCGCGAAGGTGGCGAGGCCCATCACGATGAGGGATGCGACGAGGACGGGTTTGCGTCCGACGCGGTCGCCGAGGTGTCCGCCGATGATGCCGCCGATGGGGCGTGCGGCGAACCCGACGCCGAGTGTGGCGAACGACAGCAGGGTGCCGGTCACCGGATCCGACCCGGGGAAGAAGGCCGTGCCGAAGTAGAGGGCGGCGGCGGTTCCGAAGCCGATGAAGTCGTAGGTCTCGATGACCGCGCCAACGCCCGAACCGACGGCTACCCGCCTTCTTTCAGGGGTGCCGTTGACCACACCCCGCATCGTGATGGCTGCATCGCTCATCTCTGTGCCTTTCTCACGTCATTGTGTCCGACTCGCAACGCGAGCGGTCAGCCCAGTATGTGAGCATCCGCCGTCATTGTCAACAATCAAACAGTCAACTATTGAACTGTCGATCATTTCGTCGTACGATCGATCTGCCGCCGCAACGGAGCGGCCGAAAGCAGGAGACTGATGACATCCACACGGACCGCCGTCCTCACCGGCGCAGCAGCAGAACGAGGGATCGGCCAGGCGTCCGCTCGGGCTTACGCGAGGGCGGGCTGGGCCGTCGCCATCCTCGATCTCGACGGCGAGGCCGCGACCCGCGTCGCTGCCGACATCGCCTCGGAATACGGCGTCCCGACGTACGGCGGACCCGTCAACGTGGCCGACGAGTCCTCTGTGGCAGCCGCGCAGAAGGCGATCGCGACGAAGGTGGACGGCGGCGTGCTGCCGCCTGTAGGGGCGCTCGCCAACATTGCCGGCATCACATCGCCCGTGCCGTTCCTGGAGACGACGCTGGACCTGTGGAACACAGTGATGGCCGTCAACGCCACCGGCACCTATCTGGTCACGAAGGCGTTCCTTCCCGACATGATCCAGCGGGGGTTCGGGCGCATCGTCAACATGTCGTCGGTGTCCGCCCAGCGCGGCGGGGGAGTCTTCGGCAAGGTCCCCTAC
>DATLHE010000198.1:0-7967 GCA_035540335.1 Thermomicrobiales bacterium
ATCCTGTCCCGTCCCCCCCCGCGTACTCCCCGCCCGTAATAGTCGATACTTGCCGACAGGATTGTACTTGCCTGCGCGCCGCGCCCACGTCGCCGCGAGGCGCCGCGCCCTGAGGGACCACCATCATGAGCAACGAGCACCACGAGCACCGGGCCGACGACTCCGCCCTCCGCGACAAGGGCGAGAAGCACGTCGACCTTCCCCTGCAGCCCGGCTCCCATCCGCGCCCCGGCGCGCGACCGTCCCGGCGCGGCGAGACGGCCGACCAGCACCTCCTCTCCTGGACAGCGGAAGACCGCGAACGCGCCGCCTCCTTCACCCACAGCGACCCCTGGCGCGTGCTGCGTATCACGGGCGAGTTCGTCGCCGGCTTCGACGCGCTGGCCGAGATCGGCCCTGGCGTCTCCATCTTCGGCTCGGCGCGCGTCAACCCCGGCGATGCCCTCTACGAGGACGCCCGCCGCCTTGGCCGCCTGCTCGCCCAAGCGGGCGTGACGGTCATCACAGGCGGCGGCCCCGGCCTCATGGAGGCCACCAACCGCGGCGCCTACGAGGTCGAGGGCGAATCGGTCGGCGCCAACATCGAGCTGCCGTTCGAGCAGGGCCTCAACCAGTACGTCAACGTTGGCCTCGAGTTCCGCTACTTCTTCGTCCGCAAGGTCATGTTCGTCAAGTACGCCAACGGCTTCGTCTTCTTCCCCGGCGGCTTCGGCACGCTGGACGAGCTCTTCGAGGTGCTGACACTGATCCAGACCGGTCGCCTGCCACACGTTCCGGTCGTGCTCTTCGGCGGGGATCACTGGACAGGCATGATGGAGTGGGTGCGCGGCACGCTCCTGCGCGACGGGCGCATCTCGCCGCAGGACCTCGACATCTTCACGATCAGCGACGACATCGAGGAGATCGCCCGCATCATGATCGACGCCGTCTACACCCAGCGCCAGATCGAGGAGGAGCCCGAGCCAACCTCCACGCCATGAGCGCCACGGTGCCGGGAACGCGCACGCGTGCCGCATGACTCGCGAGAGCGTGCGACCGTACATCGCGTCCGTATATCCTTAGGCGAGCACCTCGCGGCCACTCCGGGGACTGGCTGTCACCCACCCGAACGAGCGCCTAGCCGTCGTTTCGAGCGTGGAGTATGATGACCCGGCAGACGTGTGGCGAGTGCTCTCGGACAGCGCACGACGTGAGGATCATGTCGTCGCTGGTTCGTGCTTGCGGTCAATGGGTGAGGGAAGGGTTGTTGCATGCGACAACAACGTAGTGCGGGCGTGCAGCCGGGACAGGAGAGTGCCGATCGGGTACCCCTGCTCCCGTTTCGGAACGTGGTCATCTTTCCACGCAATGTGGTGACCCTCCAGGTCGGCCGCCCCCGCTCCATCCACGCCGTCGAAGAGGCCCAGATCACCGGTGGCCTCATCGCCGTCACGGCCCACCGCGACCAGGAGATCGACGACCCCCGGCCGAACGACCTCTTCAGCGTCGCCACCCTCGGCAGCACGCTCTCCGTCGAGCGCCAGCCGGGCGGCAACCTCCAGGTCGTGCTTGAAGGGATCGGCCGCATCCGCCTCCTCGACATCGAGAACAAGCGCCCCTTCTTCATGGCCTCGATCGCCGAGATCAACGAGCCGCCCGTCGACCCCGACGAGGCCGGCGCGATGATCCGCCAGATCCAGGACCTGACCCTGCGCTTCTCCGAGGCGAACAGCGAGCTCTCGACCGAAGTCCTCGACATGGTGCAGCGGGCCACCAACCCGGGGCACCTCGCCGACCTCCTCGCCACCCAGGTGATCAAGGACGTCCCCAAGCGGCAGGAGCTGCTGGAGATCGCCGACCCGCTCCACCGCCTCGAGCGCCTCGGCGGCTTCTTCGCCGACGAGCTGGAGATCGTCGAGCTCGACAAGCGGATGCAGGACCGCATCCGTAAGGAGATGGACGAGACCCAGCGCCAGTACTACCTGACCAAGCAGCTCGAGATCATCCGCAATGAGCTCGGCGGCGAGGAAGGCAACGAGTACGACCAACTGCGCACCCGGATCACCGAGAGCGGCATGCCCGAGTACGCGCAGGAGAAGCTCCAGCGCGAGCTCGTCCGCCTCGAGCGGATGCCGAACGTCTCCGCCGAGTCGACCGTCGTCCGCACCTACATCGACACCATGCTCGCCCTGCCGTGGACCCAGCAGACCGAGGACCGCATCGACCTCGCCGAGGCCGAGACGATCCTCGACCAGGACCACTACGGCCTGGAGCAGGTCAAGGAGCGCATCATCGAGTTTCTCGCCGTCCGCTCCCTCACCCAGTCGGCCGGCGTCTTCACCGCGTCCCAGATCCTCTGTCTCGTCGGCCCGCCCGGCGTCGGCAAGACCAGCCTCGGGCGCTCGATCGCCGAGGCGATGGGCCGCAAGTTCGTCCGCGTCAGCCTCGGCGGCGTCCGTGACGAGGCCGAGATTCGCGGCCACCGCCGCACCTACATCGGCGCCATGCCCGGCCGCATCATCACCGCGATGAAGACGGCCGAAGCGATCAACCCGGTGATCCTGCTCGACGAGATCGACAAGCTCGCCAGCGACTACCGCGGCGACCCGACGGCGGCGATGCTGGAGGTCCTCGACCCGGAGCAGAACGCGCACTTCACCGATCACTACCTGGACATGCCCTACGACCTCTCGCAGGCCCTGTTCATCACCACCGCGAACTATGTCAACCAGATCCCTCGTCCCCTGCGCGACCGCATGGAGATGCTGGAGGTCACCGGCTACACCGAGGACGAGAAGATCGAGATCGCACGGCGCCACCTGCTGCGCCGCCAGCTTGGCGCCAGTGGCCTGCCGGAGACCGCGCTGGAGATCTCGCCGCAGATCTGGCGCACGCTCATCCGCGACTACACCCGCGAGGCCGGCGTGCGCGGGCTCGACCGCGAGGTCGCCCGCCTCGGCCGCAAGGTCGCCACGCTCATCGTGCGCGGCAAGACGGACCCCGACGGCAAGCTGACGATCACCGCCGAGCGGTTGGAGGAGTTCCTCGGCCCCAAGAAGTACGGCTTCGAGCAGGACCTCGGCGTCAGCCAGGTCGGCCTCGCCTACGGCCTCGGCACCACCGAGATCGGCGGCGAGATCATCCCGGTCGAGGTCGCGACGATGCCCGGCCGCGGCAACCTCACGATCACCGGCCAGGCCGGCGACGTGATGCAGGAATCCGCCCGCGCCGCCCTCTCCTACGCGCGCTCCCGCGCCGAGGAGCTCAAGATCGACCGCGACTTCCAGGAGAAGCTCGACCTGCACATCCACCTGTCGGAGGGCGCCACGCCGAAGGACGGCCCCTCGGCCGGGATCACGATGGCGACCGCGCTCATCTCGGCGCTCACCCAGCGGCCGATCCGCAACGACACGGCGATGACCGGCGAGATCACGCTGCGCGGCCGCGTGCTCGCCATCGGCGGCTTGCGCGACAAGGCGCTCGCCGCCCACCGCCACGGCCTGCGGCGGTTGATCGCGCCGATCGACAACCAGCGCGACATGCGCGAGATCCCGGAGAACGTGCGCGAGGAGATGGAGTTCATCTTTGTCTCCAGCATGGATGAGGTCATCCAGGCCGCGATCATTCTCGACGTCGAGCAGGCCGACCACCTGCAGCACGTCCACGACCGCGCCTACGCCACCTACCCGCCCATGCAGCCGGACATCGTCGACGCCCGCGCACGCTGATCAGACTGCCTCGCGACGCCTTTCGTAGTGTCGCACCTGTGGCCGGGGTCGGCTCGCAAATACGGCGTCACGATGTTGGGATGGCTGTTCCCCCGTAGCGCCGGCTCTTGTGGCCGGCGTCCGCTCGCAATGACGATCGTCAGGAAGAGGAACGGCGGTCTCGTCGGTAGCCTCGGCCACCCGGTGCCGAGGCTACCGGAAGCCGCGTGCCCCACCTTCCTCATTCCGAGCGAACGCAAGGGCTCGCTGTCGCTTCTCGGCCGAGCCGGCCTTGCCGGCGAGAAGCGGAGCGGGCCCTTGGCCGGGGAACCCGACGCGACGCGCCGTTCGCAACACGGGCTTTGGCAAGCGCGCCAGGAGTGACCGGCCCTGCGGCGCCGGGAGATCCTTCGCGTTCGCTCAGGATGACGTTGGTTGGAGACGGCACGAGGCCGGCTCGTACGGTCGGCACTTGTGGCCGACCTCCGCCCGCCACCACTCTTCATGCTTCGCGGTACGGTCTCCGAAGGCTGGGGCAACCCAGGGCATGGCGCCGTCCAAGGGGAACCACCCCGGCAGGAAACAGCAAGTGCCGGCCACAGGGGCGGCACAAGACCCGGCGCTACAGAATCGCGCGCTCGACGCGGTCATGGGAAAGACCGCCTCAGACCGCCAGCGTCAGCGGCGCGATCGGCTCCCCGATCAGGCTCTCGGCAACCGCCCGCACACTCTCCGCCTCCCCGCTCGTCAGCAGCTGCAGCCGCCCGTGGGTGAACCCGGACGACAGCAGCCCCGGGTCGACAAGCACCTGCCGCGTCCGCCGCCCGATCGCCAGCCCGCTGTCGATCACCGTCACGCCGGGTCCGGCATACGCCTCGATCTCGTCGCGGAGAAAGGGGTAGTGCGTGCACCCCAGCACGACCACATCGACGCCGACCGCCAGCATCGGGTCCAGCAGCGGCCGCAGCGCCGCGCGCACCTCGGGGCCGCGCAGCGTCCCCGCCTCCACCAGCTCGACGAGCCCGGTGGCGGCCACGGTGCGGACCTCGACCCCGCCGCCGTGCGTCTCGATCAGCCAGCGCAGCCGCTCGCCCGTCACCGTGCGCGGCGTCGCCAGCACGCCCACCTTGCCGCTTCGCGTCAGCTTGACGGCCGGCTTGACCGCCGGCTCAAGGCCGACGAAGGAGACACCGGGGAAGGATTGGCGGAGATCCTCGATCGCCATCGCGCTCGCGGTGTTGCAGGCCACGACGATGACCTTCGCGCCCTGCTCGAGCAGCATCCCGGCGATGAGGCGGGAGCGGTTTCTGATCTCCTCGGGGGAACGGGTGCCGTAGGGGCAATACGCGCAGTCGGCGTAGTAGATGATGTCCTCGACGGGGAGCAGCGCGCGGATCTCGCGGTAGACGCTGAGCCCGCCGAGACCGGAATCGAACATTCCAATCGGTTGGGACGCATTCATGGTGGGCATTGCTCGCTGTGATGACGCCGGCCGGCACGCCATTGTGCCGGGGCTCGATGCTGCGAGTCAGCATACCGCCTTCGGGCACGCGTGCAACAGGGAACGTCGCCCATCGCCGAACGCCGTAGGGAAAGGCTCGCTTCGCTTCTCGCCCGCTGGGCTCGGCCGAGGGCAATGAACGCGCTCGGCCACCGAACCAGACACGCGCCGAACGCGCGTTCAATGCCCTCCCGCCTCGCCCCATTATTGCGTTTCGCCCTACTCCGCCCCCAACCGCCACGTGTGCAGCAGCTTCCACGTCAGCGACGACCACCACGCGCCGTGCCAATCCTCGCTGTGGAACGCGAAGAGGTGGAAATACTCGGCCGTGAACCGCTCCGGCCCGATCGGCCGCGCCTCGCCCACGAACTCGACGATCTCGTCGAACGCGAACGCCGGCATGTCGGCCATGATGAGCGTCAGGTGGGCCTGGAAGCGCTCCATCGCCCCCTCGCGCGGCGTGAAGTCGCAGGCCGGGTGCACCAGCGGCAGGATCTCCTTCCGCGCCGACTCGTGGATCGACTGCAGGGCCTCGTTCCGGCTGCCATCTTCCCTATGATGAATGTCCAGCACGATGCTGGAGCGCCCGAACGCGATCGGCCCCCGGTTCACCACACAGAAGGGCGCGTGACCCTCCACCGCCCGGTCGAACGCGGCGACCAGCTCCGGCAGCGCGGCGTCCGAGCGGAAGAAGCCCTTCACCGTCGCGTGCGGCATGAACGCCCCGCCCGCGATCAGGCCATACTGACGCTCCAGGAGATCGTGTAGCTCCGCCTGCGCCCGGCACATCGCGAACGACGGGCGCAGGTACCAGCCGTACCGGATCTCCGGGTTCCCCTCGATCGTGGTCTGGGCGAACAACGCTATTGGCCTTCCTGCTGCTCGTGGAGATCCTCCAGCAACTCGCCGCCGACGACCGCCTCGGCGCCCGGCACGGCCGCGCCCGGCCCCGCCGCATGCAGGATCGGCTTCTGCGCGTCCGGCAGCTCGGCCCAGAAGTGCACCTCGCGCTCGGCCGTGCGCGGCAGCTCGTGCCCGTCGACGAACGTCGCCGTGCTGACGAGCATCCTCGCGCCCCGCCGCTCGGCCATCCTCACGTCGTAGAACGTGAAGTCGCCCTCCTCGATCCGGAAGAGCGAGATGTCGGCCGGGCTGCCGGGCTCCAGCGACCCGAGGTGATCGAGATGATGGAGGTTCACCGCCTTCGCCGGGTTGATCGTCGCCCGCGCGATGACGTCCTCCAGGCTCATCCCGAGGTTGAGGAACTTGGAGAGCGTGGTCGGCATGTCGAACGCCGGGCCCTGCACCGCCAGCTGGTGGATGTCGGTCGAGATGACATCCGGCAGGATGCCGTCGGCCATCATCTTCTCGGCGACGTCGTAACCGAACGAGCCCGTCCCGTGCCCGACGTCGAGGATCAGCCCCTGCTGCTGCAGCTCGCGGATGCCCGGGCGGATGTGGCCGTCCTCCTGGAAGATGCCCATGTCCTGCCAGGTGAAGCAGTGGGTCAGGATATCGCCCGGCCGCAGATAGGGCATCAGCTCCTCGATCGACGGCGGCGCGGAGCCGATGTGCGTCATCAGCGGCAGCCCGACCCGGTCCGCCAACTCGCGCGCGTGCTTCATCGGCTCGATGCCGACGCCGCGCGTCGTCCGCGAGTCGATGCGGATCTTGATGCCGAGGATCACGTCGCGGTTGCGCTCAACGACCTCCGCCGCGAGCCCGACATCCCAATAGTCGGGGTTCGAGAGCTCCCATGTCGGCGCGATGAGACCGATCGAGGACAGGTTGAGCAGCGCGTAGATGCGCGTCTTCGCCGGCTTGACGATGTACTCGCGGAAGCCGGGAAAGCTGTAGCCGCCGGCGCTGCCGACGTCCAGCCAGGTCGTGACGCCGGAGCGGGCCGCGACGGGATCGGCCTCGATGCCCCAGTACGTCGCGCCCCAGTAGACATGCGTGTGCAGGTCGATCAGGCCGGGCGTGACGATCTGCCCGCTGGCGTCGACGTGCCGCCGCCCGGCCTCCGGTGCGATGCCGCGCTCGACCCTCGCGATCCGGCCGTCGATGATCGCGAGGTCCAGGACCTCCGACCGGCCCATCGCCGGGTCGATGACATGCCCGCCGGTGATCACCAGGTCATAGGCATGGCGCTGGTGTCCGTTGGGGGATTCGTCTGTGGTGCTCACGTGATGATGTCCTTGCTCGATCGCCAGCATTCACCCGTCATTCTGAGCGAATGCGAGGGCCCGCTGCCGCTTCTCGCCCTACGGGCTCGGCCGTGAGAACCCCCCCGCGCGAAGCGCACGATGGCGTAGCCATCGATAAAGCAGGCGAGCCTTCCGAACTTCTGCGCTGCGCGCAGCGGCTTCGCTGGGGGGTCCCTTCGCCGCGCTCAGGATGACGGTTGTTATGGGCACAGCGAAGCGCCCTCGTTACCGCGGCAGCATATCCGACGATCCGCAACTCCGCGAGAGGGGTCAGACGGCGGATGCCTCGGCCCGGTCCTGCACCGTCCACCCCGCCGACGCCCGCGCCGCCCAGCGCCCGTCGAACTCGTGGACGTCGATCGGGAATCCGTAGCACTCGGAGACGAGCTCGCTCGTCAGCATCTCCCGCACCGCCCCGGCCGCCAGCACCCTCCCCCGCCGCATCAGCAGCACATGGGTGACGCTGGTCGGCAGGTCCTCCAGGTGATGCGAGACCATGACCGTCGGCAGCTCCGGCCGGCTCTCGGCCAGCGCGTCGAGCGAGCCGAGCAGCGCCTCCCGCGCCGGGAAGTC
>DATLHE010000199.1:0-7542 GCA_035540335.1 Thermomicrobiales bacterium
GCCACAGCCCACCGGGTCAGGGCTCACCGTACGAGGATTTGTCGTCTATCGCGAGGGGACGGCGACGCCGACGGGAGTGCGCCAAGGGGCGTGGGTGGTCTCGTTGCCGCGCATGATGTCGATCAGCCGCCGCTCGAGCTCGCCGGTGACCGGGCCGATCTGGCCGTCTCCGACGGCGTAGCGGTCGATCTCGACCAAGGGCGTGATCTCGGCCGCCGTGCCGCAGAGGAAGACCTCATCGGCGGTGTAGAGCTCCGTGCGCTCCACCTGCCGCTCGACGACCTCGATCCCCATGTCCTCGCGCGCGATGGTCAGGAGCGCGTCGCGCGTGATGCTCTCCAGGATGCCGCTCGTCCCATCCGGGGTGATCAGCTTGCCGCGGCTGACGAAGGCGACGCACGCGCCGGGGGCCTCACTGACCTTGCCCTGGGGGTTGAGGAGCAACGCGGCATCGTAGCCGTCGAGCCGGACCTCGTGGGTGGCGAGCTGGCCGTTGCGATAGTTCGAGATGTTCTTGACGCGCGGCGGCATCACGGTATCGGAGATGCGCGTCCAGGTGCTGAACCGCGCGCGCTGGGTCATGCCGGTGCCGAGGTGCGACGGCATCGGCCGCGTCTGCACCAGAAGCTCACCCTTCAGGCTCGACGGGTCGAAGCGCTTGGCCTGGGCGTCCCCCATGTAGACGAAGGGAAAAATGTAGGAGTCCTCACGCACCTCGTTGGCGCGCAAGAGGTCGACCGTGATTGCGACCAAGTCGTCGACCGACTGCTCGAGCGGCAGCCGGACCAGCCGAGCCGAGCGCACCAGGCGCTCCATGTGCTCCCGCAGGCGGAAGACGAAGAGCTCGTCATGCTCCGGGCCCCAATAGGCGCGGATACCCTCGAACACGCCGCCGACCGCCGACCAGGCAAGGTCGGTAACGTGAACGGTGGCGTCGTCCCAGGCGACTCGCTCGCCCTTCCACCAAAGAAACCGCGGGTGCCCGGCTGCCATGACTGTTCCTCCGATACGCACAATGCCATTCCTCACCGGCATTGTCGCATGGCGCAAAGAGGTTGAGAATCCGCTCAGCCGGCGACCGAGGCGACATCCGGGAAGACCTTGAACGCCAGCGCGGCGGCACCGTACATACCGGTATCGGCGCCGAGCGACGAATAAGTGATCTTCACGTCGCGACGCATGTCGACGAAGCAGTAGGACGGCATCACCCGCTTGGCGGCCTCGACCAGCACATCGCCGATCGTAGCGACGCCGCCGCCGATGACAATCATCTCCGGGTCGAACATGTTCACGAACGAGCCCATGGCGCCGCCGAGGGCGCGGCCGGCGCGCTCGAGGATCAGATTGGCGGCGACGTCGCCCATGCGGGCGGCCTGCGCGACGATGCCGGCGTGGATCTCGCCCTTGCCGGCCAGCTCGCGCATCCGGTCGCCGTCGGCCGTCGTCGCGACGGCCTCGGCCTCGCGCTTGATCGCCCAACCGGCGGCGAACGACTCAAGGCAGCCGACGCTGCCACATGAACAGCGGGGTCCGTCGAGCGCGACGAGCGTGTGGCCGACCTCGGCGCCGAGACCATGCTTGCCGTCGATCAGGACACCCTCGGAGATGACCCCACCGCCGATGCCCGTGCCGAGCGCGAGGTAGACGAGGTTCCTGATACCCTTGGCGCTGCCGAACTGCACCTCGCCCAACGCAGCGCAGTTACCGTCGTTGGCGAGCGCGACACGGCGGGAGGTCATCCCGGAGAGCCACTCCACGAACGGCACGTCGCGCCAGCCGGGGAGGTTCGGGGTGTAGTGCACGATGCCGGTGCGCGGGTTCAGCGGGCCGGGCGAGGCGACCCCGACCGGGACATCGTCCGCGACGCCAGCATGAGCGGCCACCTCCTGGACCAGGCTGCCGATGCGCTCGATGACGGCGCGGGGGCCCTGCCCGGCCTCGGTCGGGATGGACGACCGGTGGCGCAGCTCGCCGGATTCGCTCACGATCGCGACCCGGATGTGCGTCCCTCCCAGATCAACCGCAATGACGTGGTGCTCGCTCACAGAATCCCCCGGTTGATGGGGCCGCTCCGATTGCGGCCCACGATAGACCCGGCCATGTCCGATATTGGTGCCCGCCGATGGCGAGAGACGGGAGGGCATTGCTGCGCCATTCCCTGTCACGCTACGGATGAGCCGCAATCCCTCCCCTACAGCGCATCTGCGTTCCGGCCAGCGCTACAGGATGTAATTGCTCAGCTCGTCGTCGTCAGCGACCTCGCCGACGCGTTCCAGCACGAAGGGCTCGTCGATGCGGACTGATTGCCCGCGCATCTCCGGCGCCTCGAAGGAGACGTGCTCCAGCACCCGCTCCATAATCGTCTGGAGACGCCGGGCGCCGATGTCCTCGGTCCGCTCGTTGACCTGCGTCGCCATCCGCGCGACGGCCCGAAGGGCATCCTCGGCGAACTCCAGCGTGACCCCTTCGGTCTCCAGCAGCGCCAGGTACTGCTTGGTGAGCGCGTTCCGCGGCTCGGTCAGGATGGCGTAGAGATCGTCCTCGGTCAACGACTGGAGCTCGACGCGGATCGGGAACCGGCCCTGAAGCTCGGGGATCAGATCCGATGGCCGCGCGCTGTGGAAGGATCCCGCCGCGATGAAGAGGATGTGGTCGGTCTCCACAGGCCCGTACCGCGTCATCACGGTTGACCCCTCGATGATCGGCAGCAGATCGCGCTGGACGCCTTCGCCCGAGACGTCGGGGCCGGCATCACCGTCGCCCGAGACGGTCTTGTCGATCTCGTCGATGAAGACGACCGCGCTCTGCTCGACGCGCTGGACCGCGGAGTCGACCACTGCGTCGAAATCGACCAGGCGGTTGGCTTCCTGCTGCGCCAGGATGCGGCGCGCCTCGCGCACGGAGACGCGGCGGCGCATGCGGCGGCGCGGCAGCAGCCCGTCCAGGAACTCGTAGAACGACTCCTGCATATCCTCGGCGCTGAAGCCGGGCGCCATCTCGTAGTAGGGCCCTTCTTCGACCTCGGCATCGGCGTCGAACTCGATCTCGACCGTCTCGTCCTCCAACGCCTCCTGCTTGAGCAGTTGCAGGAGACGCTTCTGCTCGCGCCGGCGGCGACGCTCGATGGCCTGTGCCTCGCGCTCGGCCGCCAGGAGGGCGGCCTCGGGATTGCCGGGATCCTCGCCGGGTTTTCGGTTCCCGCGCCGGCCCTTCTGCTCGAGGGCCTGCTCGGAGAGGATCTCCGCGAGACGCTCGACGGCGGCGCGGGTGGCCTCTTCCTTCACCTGGTCGAGTCGTTCGCTGTGCAGCATGGAGATCGCGATCTCAACGAGGTCGCGGATGATGGACTCGACATCGCGCCCGACGTAGCCCACCTCCGTGAACTTGGTCGCTTCGACCTTGATGAAGGGCGCGTCGACGATGCGCGCGACACGGCGGGCGATCTCCGTCTTGCCGACGCCGGTGGGGCCGATCATCAGGATGTTGCGCGGGTGGACCTCTCGCCGCAGGTCCTCCGGCAGCTGCTGGCGCCGGTAGCGGTTGCGGAGCGCGACGGCCACGGCCCGCTTGGCGTCGTCCTGGCCGATGATGTAGCGGTTCAGCTCGGCGACGATCTCCTTCGGCGTCAGGCTGTTGGCGGCGAACGGCTCGGCCTCCAGGCCCGACGGGCGGCTAATCCGGTCGTCGGTCGTGGTCTGGCGTACGGCTTCTACCATCAGGCGCCTCCCTCGGCCTCGTCACCGTCGGTGTCCGCCCCGTCGTCGCTCGCGCGCACGACCTCCACCGTGAAGTGATCATTGGTGAAGATGCAGATCTCCGCGGTGATCTTCATGGATTCGAGCGCGATGGCTTCGGCGGAGAGCTCGGTATGCAGCGCCAGCGCCTTGGCGGCGGCCGTCGCGTAGGGGGCGCCCGAGCCGATGGCGACGATGCCGTCGTCCGGCTCGATGACGTCGCCCTCGCCCGAGAGCACCAGCAGCGATTCTCCATCGGCGACGAGCAATTGGGCCTCCAGCCGCCGGAGGTAGCGATCGCTGCGCCACTCCTTGGCCAATTCGACGGCGGCGCGGCGCAGGTTTCCGTCCCACGACTGCAGCTGCGTCTCGAACTTGCCGAAGAGCGTCAGCGCATCGGCGACGGCGCCGGCGAACCCGGCCACCACCTGCCCGTCGTGCAGGATGCGGAGCTTGCGGGCGTTGTGCTTGAGCACGATGTCGCCGATCGTCACCTGGCCGTCGCCGGCCAAGGCAACCTCGGCCCCACGCTTGACCCCCAGGATGGTGGTCGCGTGCGGTCTGAACGTACGTTCCTGAACCATGATCTCTTTCAGCACGAGCGGGGGTGACCAGCTCGTGTCGTGATGTCGACCGCCGGGCCCAATGCCGCCGGTCCTTATGCCGAAAGTGTACCGCCAAACGGCCTCGATCCCGCATGGGACCGAGGCCGTTGACGGCGTCGTTGCCGATGGCGTGGCGCTGCTAGTCGCCGGCCTTCGCGAGCGCCGGAGTCGTGCTGTTGCAGGCCGAGCACTTGAGCTGGTTGCCGCGGCCGACCTCGACCATGTAGGCCCCGCAATTGGCGCAGGACTTGGTCGTCGGCTTGTTCCAGGAGACGAAATCGCACTCCGGGAAGCGCTCGCAACCGTAGAACTTGCGGCCCTTCTTGGAGCGACGCTCGACGACCTCACCCTGATGGCAGGTCGGGCACTCGACGCCGATCCGCGTCAGGAGCGGCTTGGAGTTGCGGCACTCCGGGAACCCGCTGCAGGCGAGGAACTTGCCGAACTTGCCGAGCTTGATCACCATCGGCCGGCCGCATTTCTCGCAGACCTCGTCGGTCGGCTCGTCCCTGATCTTGACGCGCTCCATCGTCTGCTCGGCGCGCTGCAGGGTTTCCGTGAACGGCTGGTAGAACTGTTCCAGCGTCGGTACCCACTCGCGCTCGCCGGAGGCGATGTCGTCCAACTCGCCTTCCAGTTGCGAGGTGAACCCGATATCGAAGATGTTCGGGAAGTGCTCGACGAGCAGGTCGTTGACGACCAAGCCAAGCTCGGTCGGGATGAGCTTGCGCTCCTCGAGCGTGACGTAGTTGCGTGCCTGGAGCGTGGCGATCGTCGGCACGTAGGTGCTCGGGCGGCCGATGCCCTGCTCTTCCAGCGCCTTCACCAGCGTCGCCTCGGTGAACCGCGGCGGCGGCTGCGTGAAGTGCTGCTCCGGCAGGAGCTTGAGCAGGTTCAGGGCCTCGCCCTCGGCCAGCTCGGGCAGCGCGCCGCGATCGAGCTCGTCGGTGTCGCCCTCGTCGCGTCCTCGCTGGTAAACGGCCATCCACCCCGGGAAGGTGACGATCGAGCCGGTGGCGCGGAAGACGAACGGCTGTTCGCCGCGCGCGATCTCCGCCTCCTGGCCGGCGGCGATGTCGGCGCGGGTGTTGTCGAGCCGCGCCGGAGCCATCTGGCTGGCCATGAAGCGCTGCCAGACGAGCTGATAGAGCTTGAACTGCGGGCCACTGAGGAACGGCTTGACGGAGAGCGGATCGCGCCCCGGCACCGTCGGCCGGATCGCCTCGTGCGCCTCCTGCGCGCCCTTCGACTTCGTCCGGTAGAACGGCGGCTTGTCGGGCACGTACTCGCTGCCGAACTTCTGCGCGATGACCGGCCGGGTCGCCTGCTGGACCGACGAGGAGATGTTCACCGAGTCGGTTCGCATGTAGGTGATGAGACCCTGGGTGCCCTCGGCGCCGAGATCGACGCCCTCGTAGAGCTCCTGCGCGATCTGCATCGTGCGCCGCACCGAAAAGCTGAGCTTGCGCGAGGCCTCCTGCTGCAGCGTGCTGGTGGTGAACGGCGCCTGCGGGTTGCGCCGGGTCTCGCGACGGACGACGGAGGCGACCTGCCAAACGGCGCCATCGAGCGCCTCGACGATGCCGTGGGCCTGCTCGCCGGTGCTGAGCTCCGCCTTCTTGCCACGGATCTGATGGATCGAGGCGCGAAGGATGTCCTTCTTCGTGGGCTCCTGACCGGTGATCTTGGCCAGATCGGCGTCCAGCGACCAGTACTCGACCGGCTGGAACTGGTCGATCTCCCGCTCGCGCTCGACGACGATGCGCAGCGCGGCCGACTGGACGCGCCCGGCCGAGAGGCCGCGCTTCACCTTCTTCCAGAGCAGCGGGCTGACCTTGTAGCCCACCAGGCGATCGAGCACGCGCCGGGCCTGCTGGGCGTCGACGAGGTCCATGTCGATCTCGCGCGGGTTCTCGATCGCGCTGGTGACCGCGTCCGGCGTGATCTCATGGAAGACGACGCGGTGAATCGGCTTGTTCTCCGCCTCGGTGGCGTGGACCAGATGCCAGGCGATGGCCTCGCCCTCGCGGTCGGGGTCGGTAGCGAGGTAGATCTCCTTCGCCCCCTGCACGCTCTCCTTGAGCTCCTTCACCACCTTCGACTTGTCGCGCGGGATCAGGTACTTGGGCGCGAAGCCGGCGTCGACCTCGACACCGAGGCTGCTCTTGGGCAGGTCGCGGATGTGGCCCATGGAGGCCTTCACCGTATAGCCCCGGCCGAGATAGCGACTGATCGTCCGCGCCTTGGCGGGCGACTCGACGATGATCAGCTTGCCCCGGCCGGCGGAGCTGGTGCCCTTCGTCGCGGCGGTCTTGCGTTTGGTCGTCGTGGTCTTGGGTTTCGTTTTGGTCGCTCGGCTCGTTTTTTCAGCCGATGATGGTGTTGCCATGAACGTCGTTGTCCTGAGTTTTCGCCAAGGGCGATGCGGTATCGATCCCGGAGTTGTGTCGCCGGGCCAATGTCGTGATCCTCTGATCTGCTCCGGGTGCTGGTGTCCGTATGTCTAGAGTACGGACCACGTCAATACCCCGGTGCCTTCCTTATTCAACAGTAGGAACGGGCCGGAACCGGTGTCAAGGCGCGATCCCTCTCACCGACCCAGCGGCGTCAGGCCCGCGTGTAGTGCTGGGCGCCGGCGTTGCGCACGAGCCCCTGCAGCTCCAGCATGAGGAGGCGGGCCGAGACATCCGCCACCGACGTATCGCTCAACAGCGCGAGGTCGTCGATATGCTGGGGCTCGGACGATACCACGGCGAGCAGCCGGCGGTCATCCTCGCTCATCGGCAATGCTTGCTGGATCGCCACGGATTCGTGCCGCCGGTTGATCTGCAAGTCCTCGAGGATGTCATCGGCGCTCCGCACCAACCGGGCACCCTCGCGGATGATGCGGTTGCAGCCGGCGCTGTTGGCCGCGGTGGCGGGTCCGGGGACAGCAAAGACATCGCGCCCGTGGTCGGCGGCAAAGTCGACCGTGATCAGCGCGCCGCTGCGGTCCGGCGCCTCAATCACGACCACGCCCAGCGAGAGACCGGAGATGATGCGGTTTCGCGGCGGGAAATTGACGCCGTCGGGCGGCGTGTCCGGCAGGTAATCGGAGACGACGGCGCCCTGCTCGGCGATCCGCCGCGCCAGGTTGCGATGCTCCGGGGGATAGATCCGGTTAACGCCGCTGCCGAGGACCGCAATCGTGCGGCCGCCGGCGT
>DATLHE010000200.1:0-11294 GCA_035540335.1 Thermomicrobiales bacterium
ACGGCTTCTTCGAGAGCACCGATGGCGGTCAAACATGGGAACGACCGATGGATGGCCTGCCCTGGGGGTACTGCTGGGGCCTTGCAGTCGATGCTTCTGACCCGGACACGATCCTGATGAGCGTCGCCCCGGGCGCGGGGCGCGGCCATGGCCGCCGTGACCATGCGCAGTCGGTCCTCTGCCGCCGGCGCGTGGGCGATTCGTGGGAGATCCTCCGCGCCGGTCTCCCGGACGAGCACGGCACCAACCTATCGAGCCTCGTGGCGGACCCGACGATCTCGGGCACCTTCTACGCGCTCACCAACACCGGGCTCTACCACACGACCGACCACGGCGACGCATGGGAGCGCCTGGACGTCCCCTGGCCCGAGGCCTACCTCGAAGGCCGCCCACCGGCGCTGACCATCAGCCGACTCTCGTCCTGAGGGCTAGGAACGTCGATCACCTACGGTCGGCCCTGCCCCTGCGGGCGCCCCTGCGGGCGGTGGACGAACTCGTTTTGCGGACGCGCATCGGCCACTAGGGTTTCTGCTTCTTGACCTTCGGCTTCGGCGCGGGCAGCGCGTCCGCCGTCTGCTGGACCACGTCCCGCAGCCACTCAGCGTCGTCGACCCGCTCCTGGTCGACAACGTAGTAGTCCTTCGCGCCGGGGTACGGCGGCGCGGTCTCGCACTCGCCCAGGATCTCACCGGAGACAGGCGACGGCTTGAGGAACAGCGTGTCGTCGCAGATCAGCGCGACGATCTTCTCGTCGCAATACAGGCCGAATTCACCGAACATCGCCCGCGCCCGCACGTTCAGCGGCGCCAGCGTATCGAGAATCTCGGCCACGGTCTCCTTGCTCGTCGACATGCACGCTCCATTTCCGTCCGATGCCCAATGCTCCGCGTCGGCCGCCTTGCCTCGTCGCTTGTCCGTCGTCGTACGCGCGGCTGGCCGAAGGCTCGCCGCCCTCTGCCACACTGCCATATCACCCTTTACACGGACATATGGCAGTGTGGCAGCGTTCCATAACAACTCGAAGGCTGCCAAAATGCAGATCAATTCTGGCAGCCTCGAAAAACGCATAGATCCAAGGGTTTTCGCGAAGGCGGCCACACTGCCACATTGGTTCGATTTCTGGCAACCATCAACACTGAAGAACAACGCCCGGGCCAGCAAGCGCGACCCGGGCGTTCCTGACAATCAAGGCGGCTCCGGCCTACCCCCGCAGCGCCGAGCGCCCCGGATAGATGGAGATATCGCCGAGCTCCTCTTCGATGCGCAGGAGCTGGTTGTACTTCGCCACCCGGTCGACTCGCGACGGCGCCCCGGTCTTGATCTGGCCCGCGTTCGTCGCCACCGCGAGATCCGCGATGAAGGTGTCCGCCGTCTCGCCCGACCGGTGAGAGATGACCGCCTTGAAGCCATGCCGGTGAGCGAGATCGATCGCCTCCAGCGTCTCGGTCAGCGTCCCGATCTGGTTCAGCTTGACGAGGATCGCGTTACCCGCCTGCTCGTCGATGCCCCGCCGCAGGCGGGCGGTGTTGGTGACGAAGAGGTCGTCGCCGACGAGCTGCACGGTTTCGCCGATCCGCTCGGTCAGCGCCTGCCACGTCTCCCAGTCATCCTCGGCGAGACCGTCCTCGATCGAGACGATGGGGTACTTCGCAACAAGGTCTGCCCAGTAGTCGACCATCTCGGCCTGCGAGAGCTTGCGCCCCTCGCCCGCCAGGTCGTACGTCCCCTTGTCGAAGAACTCGGTCGACGCCGGGTCGAGCGCGATCGCGATCTGCTCACCCGGGGCGTACCCGGCCTTCTCGATCGCCTCGGTCACGAGCTTGACGGCGTCCTCGTTGGACGCCAGGCTCGGCGCGTAGCCACCCTCGTCGCCAACATTGGTGTTCAGCCCGCGGCCGGCGAGGATCTTCTTCAGCGTGTGGAAGACCTCCGTGCCCCAGCGCAACCCCTCGGTGAAGCTCGGCGCGCCGACCGGCATCACCATGAACTCCTGCATGTCGACGCTGGAGCCGATCGCGTGCTTGCCGCCATTCAGGATGTTCATCATCGGCACCGGCAGCGTCCGCGCGTTCGGTCCGCCAAGATAGCGGTAGAGCGGCAGCGCCGCCTCCTCCGCCGCGGCACGGGCGACCGCCAGCGAGACGCCGAGCATGGCGTTCGCGCCGATCCGCGCCTTGTTCTCGGTGCCGTCGACCTCGCGCATGAGGTTGTCGATGCCGATCTGGTCGAACGCGTCCAGCCCGACGACGACCTCGGCGAGCTCCTCGTTGACGTTGGCGACGGCCTGCAGCACGCCCTTGCCGCCGTAGCGGCCCTTGTCGCCGTCGCGCAACTCGACCGCCTCGTGGGCGCCTGTCGAGGCCCCGGAGGGCACCGCCGCGCGGCCGACCGCGCCACTGCCCAGGAAGACCTCGACCTCGAGCGTCGGGTTCCCGCGCGAGTCGAGCACCTCGCGGCCGTGAATCGCTTCAATCATGCTGTCCAACGTTCCCCTCCCTCGTTGCTCCATCTGGTCCTGTCGTTCTCGGGTCAGTATAAGAGGCCCCGTATCACCGGGAGCCACACTTTGCTACAATCTTCACGAAATCGAAGATCTCTCGGCGTTGACGGAGACAGGACGCATCGGCTCCCGCACCAGAGAGGAACGGTCCTGGCTGCAAGCCGTTCCCGAACCCGCGCGTTGATTCCCTCCCGAGTTGAGCGGTGAACGGGCAGTCCGCCCCACTAGTCGCTCGGGCCGCTTCCCCTTACCGAAGCGATCAAGCGCGTCCACGGCTCCCCATGGGCGAAGCAGGGTGGTACCGCGTGGAGGCCCCTCGTCCCTGCCGAGGGGCTTTTCTGCGTCCACGGCACCGTCACACCGCCACCGAATCGAGGAACGAGACACGATGCAACGAACCGAGCATGGCCTGTCGCAGGAGATCGACTCCCTGCGTGTCGAGGCACTGGAGAAGCTGACCGCCCTCCAGGACGCCACCGAGGCAACCGAGTGGGAACGCGAGTACCTGGGCGGCAGGGGCGCCGTCACGGCGCTGCTGCGCGGTCTGGGAAAGCTCCCCGCCGAGGAGCGTCCGGCAGCGGGCCGCGCCACCCAGGCGCTCCGCGACGAGCTGACCGCCGCCTTCGCGCCGGTGAGGGACCAGCTGGACGCCGAGGCGCTGCAGCGCAAGCTGACGAGCGACGGCGTCGACGTCACCCTCCCCGGCCGCGCCCCGGCCGTCGGCGCCGCGCACCCCATCTCGCAGATGATCGACGAGCTCGTCGAGATCTTCGCCCACATGGGCTTCCAGGCCGTCTTCGGTCCGGAGGTCGAGACCGGCCACTACAACTTCGACCTGCTCAACATCCCGTCCGATCATCCGGCGCGGGACGTCTGGGACACGGTGATCGTCGACGCCCCGACGGAAGAGATCGTCCTCCGCACCCACACCTCGCCGATGCAGGCGCGCACGATGGAGCGGATCGACCCGCCGGTGCGCGTCATCGTGCCGGGGCGGGCCTTTCGCTTCGAGGCGCAGGACGCCTCGCATGAGTGGATGATGACCCAGCTCGAAGGGCTCGCCGTCGATCGCCACATCACCCTCGCCGACCTCAAGGGGGTGCTGCAGGAGATGGCGCGCCAGCTCTTCGGCCCCGAGCGCCGCGTGCGCTTCCGCTGCGACTTCTTCCCCTTCGTCGAGCCGGGCGTCGACTTCTCCGTCGACTGCGCCGTTTGCGGCGGCAAGGGCTGCCGCGTCTGCAAGCACACCGGCTGGCTGGAGATCGGCGGCGCCGGCATGGTGCATCCAAACGTGCTCCGCGGCGTCGGCTACGACCCGGAGCAGTACACCGGCTTCGCGTTCGGGCTCGGCATCGAGCGGCTGATCATGATGAAGTACGGCGTGGACGACATCCGCGCCTTCGCCGGCAACGACCTCCGCTTCCTTCGCCGCTTCGCGACGACCACCCTGTAAGAAGGACGAATGATCAGATGAAGGTTCCCTATCGTTGGCTGCAGGAGCTGGTCCCGGTCGATCTGCCGCCCAGAGAGCTCGGCGCACGCCTGACCAGCGCCGGCCTGGAAGCCGAGAAGTACGAGGAGATCGGCGCCGAGTGGGACAAGGTGTTCGTCGCCGAGGTCGTGTCCGTCTCGCCGCACCCGGACGCAGACCGGCTGGTGCTGGCCGACGTCGACGCCGGAGAGCATCGCCTCACGGTCGTTACCGGCGCGCCGAATATCGCGCAGGGGCAGAAGGTCGCGCTCGCCATCGCCGGCGCGCGCCTGATCGACGCCTACGCGGATGAGCTGAAGTACAAGACCCTCAAGCCGGGCTCGATCCGCGGCGTCCGCTCCGAGGGCATGGTCTGCTCCGAGAAGGAACTCGGCATCTCTGAGGAGCACGAGGGCATCCTCGTGCTGCCGCCGGATGCGCCGGTGGGCGCGCCGCTCAAGGATTACCTGGGCGACACGGTCATCGAGTTCGAAATCACGCCGAACCTCGTCCACGCATTCTCGGTGGTCGGCATCGCCCGCGAGGCGGCGGCGATCACGAACGAGACCGTGACGATGCCGCCGGTCGCCGATCTCACCGGGATCCAGCCGGCGTCGGACATGGTTCGCATCGACGCGCCGGATCTCTGCCCGCGCTACAGCGCCATCGTCATCGACGGCGTCTCCGTCGCGCCGTCGCCGGACTGGATGACGCGCCGCCTGACCGCCGCCGGCCTCCGCCCGGTCAACAACCTCGTCGACATCACGAACTACGTGATGCTCGAGCTCGGCCAGCCGCTGCACGCCTTCGACCTCCGCGACCTCGCGGGCGAGCGGATCGTCGTCCGCCGTGCCACCGAGGGCGAGCGGATCGAGACGCTCGACCATCAGCAGCGCACGCTCGCGACGAGCGACCTGCTCATCACCGACGGCGAGAAGCCGGTCGCGGTGGCGGGCGTGATGGGTGGGGTCAATAGCGAGGTCAAGGACGACACGAGATCGATCCTGCTCGAATCCGCCAACTTCGATATGGTCAGCGTCCGCCACACGGCCCGGGCCCTGAAGCTGCGCACCGACGCCTCGGCGCGCTTCGAGCGTGGGCTGGACCGCGAGCTGGTCTGGCAGGCGAATCTCCGCGCCGCCCACCTGGTCTTGGAGCTCTGCCCCGGTTCGACGGTTCGCACCTGGCAGGACGTCTACCCGAGCCCGGTCACGCAGCGCACCGTCTCCCTGCCCGTCTCGCGCATCGCCTACGTCGTCGGCATGGAGTACCCGCGCGAGCAGATCCTCGACGTGCTGACTCGTCTCGGCTTTGCGCCGTCGATCGAGAACGACACGCTCACGGTCACCGTCCCGACCTGGCGCTCCGATGTGACGATCCCCGAGGACGTCATCGAGGAGGTCGCCCGCATCGTCGGCTACGATGCGCTGCCCGCCACGCTGATCACCGGCGAGACGCCGCGCGTCGAGCGCGACCCTATGTTCCTGCTGGAGCGGGAGGTCCGCGACGCGCTCGTCGGCACCGGTGCCTTCGAGGCGCGCACCTACTCGACGGTCTCCAACGAGGCGATCACGCTCTGGTCGTCCACGGAGACCGGAGGACTCGCCCACGCCGTGCGCGCGGAGCAGGTGGTCCGCCTCCGCAACCCGATCCGCGCCGACGAGCCGAACATGCGCGTCTCCATCGTCCCGCGCCTGATCGAGTGCGTTGCCGAGAATCTCAAGCATGAGCGGACAGTCCGCCTCTTCGAGACTGGTCACGTCTTCATTGGCACTGCCCCGGATGCGCTTCCGAACGAGCCGGCAACGCTCGGCATGGCCTGGGCTGGATTCCGCGATTCGTTCGACCGCTTCAACACCCATCCCGGCGAGGCGGACCAGATCGACTTCTTCGACGTCAAGGGCGCGGTCGAGCTGGCGCTTGCGCGCGTCGGGCTCACCGACGTCGCGTGGGCTCGCCACGCCCATCCTGCCCTGCATCCGGGCCGCACGGCGACCGTCTCTGTCAAGGGCGAGCGCATCGGCGTCGTCGGCGAGGTCCGGCCGGACCTCGCGAAGGAGCTCGGCGTCGAGGACGTCCGCCTCGTCGTGGCCGAGATCGACCTCTCGGCCATGCTGGCCCTGCGCGCGCGGGCGCCACGGCCGGTGATCACCGTCGACCGCTTCCTGCCGGTTGAACAGGACTTCGCCGTCGTGGTCGACCGGGAGACACCCGCGGCGAGCGTCGAGGCGGCGTTCCGCAAGAACGCCGGTCCGCTCCTGACCGACCTCGTGCTCTTCGACGTCTTCGAGGGCGAGCAGATCGGCGCCGACAAGAAGAGCCTTGCCTTCCGGCTGACCTTCACCGCGCCGGACCGGGCGCTGACCGACGCCGAGCTGGGCAAGGTTCGCAAGCGCATCGAGCGCGGTCTGACGACCGAAGTCGGCGGCGCGCTGCGTACCTGAGATACCTACGGCGTTTCCGGTGTGGCGCTCCACGGGCGCGCCTTGTTGTAGGGGAGCACCCCGGCCGAGCGCCTCTGCGCGAGAAGCGGAGCGAGCCCCCGGCCGAGCGCCTCAGCGCGAGAAGCGGAGCGAGCCCTTGCGGTGCTCCCAATGGCCCGCCGGTCCACGTGCGACCCTCGGCCACCCGGGAGGAGACAAGCTCCTCCCCTGCGGCTTACCGGGCGCACCACCAACGTGCGCGGAGAACGACCATGATCGAGTCCATCACCATCCGCCGCCTCGACGGGGACGCGGCCGTCGACGCGCTGACCCGGCGCGGCGAGCAACCTGAGCCGGCTCTGCCGCAGGCGATCCTGGACCGCAACGCCGAGATCTTCGGCCGCCCAATGACGGCACACGAGGTCGTCGAGCGGATCGTGCAGGACGTCCATGCCGAGGGCGACGCGGCCGTCCGCCGCTACACCGAGCTTTTCGACAACCGGACCCTGGACCGGATCGAGGTGCCGCGCGCGACGTGGCAGGCGGCACTCGCCTCGATCGACCCCGAGCTGCGATCCGCGATGGAGATTGCCGCCGAGCGTATCCGTTCGTTCCATCAGCGCCAGGTGCGCCAGTCGTGGATCGAGACGGAGCGCCTTGGCGTCTTCGGGCAGCTCATCCGCCCGCTGGAGCGGATCGGCATCTACACCCCGGGTGGATCGGCGGCACTGCCATCGTCGTTGCTGATGACGGCCATCCCGGCGCGCGTCGCGGGGGTGGAGGAGATCATCATCTCCGCGCCGCCGCGCGGCGAGGACGGCATCTCGCCGGTGATCCTCGCGGCGGCGGAGATCGCCCAGGTCGATCGCGTCTTCGCGATCGGCGGCGCGCAGGCGATCGCCGCGCTGGCGTTCGGGACGGAGTCCGTGCCGCGAGTCGACAAGATCTGCGGCCCCGGCAACATCTTCGTCGCACTCGCCAAGCAGCGCGTCTCCGGCTCGGTGGCGATCGACCAGATTGCCGGCCCGACCGAGACATTGGTCATCGCCGACGAGACGGCTGACGTCGAGCTCGTCGCGGCGGACATGATCGCGCAGGCGGAGCACGACGTCCTGGCTTCCGCGATTCTCATCACGACGAGTTCGGAGCTGGCGGACCGCATACCGGCCGAGCTCACGCGGCAGGCGGCCGAGCTCGAGCGCCGGGAGATCATCCTGCGGTCGCTGGAGGCCAACGGCGTGATCGCGGTCGTGGATTCGCCCGCCGCGGCCATCGACCTGGCGAACGCCTATGCGCCGGAGCATCTCTGCCTGCTGGTGAGGGATCCGTGGGCGTTGGTGCCAAAGGTGCGGAACGCGGGCGGCATCTTCGTCGGCGAGGCCAGCCCGGAGGCGCTGGGCGACTACACCGCCGGTCCAAGCCACGTCATGCCGACGAGCGGCACGGCCAGGTTCTCATCGCCGGTCAACGTCGGGGACTTCCAGAAGGTCATCTCGCTCGCCGCCGCGAACGACGCGGCCATCGCCGAGCTCGGCGCCGCGACCATCGCTCTCGCGAAGGCCGAGGGCCTGACGGGCCACGCCCGGGCCATCGAGCGCCGGCTGAGGCGAAACATCACCGGGTAGCGAAGGCTGCCAGAAATTGAAGTCTTTTGGCAGTGTGGCAAGGTTGCCACACTGCCATATTTCTTGTACCAGGGGATTCTGGCAACCTTCGGCTGTGTGGACGGGGTCTCATCGAAGTAGCCCCGGGCCGAGGTGCCGCACCGGTGGCGACCCTCCAGGCCGGGGATGGACCTCGGCCACCCAGGGCCGAGGCTACCGAATCCGCGTGAGCGGTTACTCCTCATCCCGAGCGCAGCGAGGGCCCGCTACCGCTTCTCGCCCTTCGGGCCATGGCCGAGGTGGCTCAGCCACCGAGAAGCGGAGCGGGCCTTCGGCCAGAGAACCTTTCCAGAGCGCAGCGTGGGAACCCTACGCAAAGTGCTGTCCGCCATCTACCCGCCCCCACTCCCAGCCCTCATTCAGAGAGAGCGAAGCACGTCCAAACATGGCGCGCAGCGACTCCTACATGGCCACCGTCCCCCTGTATCCGAAACTTGGCCATCTGGGCAGCCTAAGCGCCATTGCCCCCAGGCGGCCAAGTTTCCATGCGGGATTGGCAGCCTAAGAAAAACCGTTTCAGATCAACGAAAACGACCCCAACAAGGCCTTAGGTGGCCACCGGCCAAGTTATTTGCGTTGGCAGCCTGACAATAATATGGCTGCGACCCTGGGCCAGGGTGAGATCAGCCACCCAGCTCCCGCAGGGCCGCGACGATGTGATCCTCGACCGTGGCGCCCTCGTCGAGCTTGACGTGCTGGAGCGCCCCCCGTGCCTCGGCGAGCGAGTAGCCCAACGCCTGCAGCGCCGCGATGGCGTCCGGGTTGCCGACGCCCGCGATCGCGACCGGAGTCTCGAGGTTCTCCGGCAGCTTGCCGCGCAGATCGAGGATGACCCGCGACGCGGTCCGGCGCCCCACGCCCGGCACGGTGATCAGCGCATCGACCTGCTCACCGGCGATCGCGGACAGCAGCTCGTCGGCCGAGAAGCGCGTCAGAATGGCGAGCGCCAGTCGCGGGCCGACGCTGTTGACAGAGATGAGCGTCTGGAACCACTGCAAGTCGTCCGGAGTCAGGAAGCCGTATAGCAGCTGAGCGTCCTCGCGCACAACCTGATGCGTGTAGAGCTCGACCTCCCCGTCGAGGTCGCTGGCAGCCTCCACGACTCGTCCACTCGTGAAGACGCGATAGACAACGCCCTGCACATTGAGCAGGACGGCATCAGGCTCCGCCCGCAGGACGGTTCCAATCAGGCCGGCGATCATGGCGTGGCAATCCGTTCATTCAACCGAAACAGCCGCCGCGCGTTCCCGGCGAGCACGGCCGGCAATGCCTCGTCCGGCAACCCGGAGGCAAGCACGCGGTCCAGGAACCGGCGCTGACCCAGCACCGGGAAGTCGCTGCCGAACAGCATTCGCTGGGGCCCGACGAGCCGCGCCAGGAGCGGGAAGATCGAGAAATCATAGAGATAGGTCGAGGCCGCGCTGTCGTAGACGACGTTTCTCGTCAGCGCCCGCACCTCTGGCATCAGCTCGTAGAACGGCAGCCCACCGCCCCAGTGCGCAGCGATGAAGCGCACCTCGGGGAAGGCGGCGAAGGCGATCAGCAGGCGATCGGGCGTCGCCGACCCCTTGCCCGGGTAGGTATGCCCAACCGGCTCGGATGTGTGGATGAGCACCGGCAGGTCGACCTCGCGGAGCGTCTCGAACGCGTTCGCGATCGCCCCCGGCGCGGCCCAATCGAAGCCCTGCGCGTCGGCGTTGAGCTCACCGAACCCGGAGGCGCCCTCCGCGACGCAGCGTGCGATCTCGCGCTCGACGTCCGGCAAGACCGGGTTGACGATGCCCAGCCACGCGATCTTATCCGGATGCCGGCGCGCGACGTCGGCCAGGTAGGCGTTGTGTTCGCGGCAAAGCCCGGGATCGCGCCATGGCCACCCGACGACGACGGACATTGCGTAGCCGGCCCGCTTCATGCTGGCGAGCAACGCGCCCTCGCCGGCCATTGTCGCTTTCGGGGTGCCGAAGGCGTGACCGAACCACGGATCGCCGCGCAGCAATTCCTCACGCCGTCGCACGAACTCGGGCGGGAACAGGTGCGTGTGCGCATCGACCGGGGCTACAGGTGAAGACGTTGTGCACAAATCCTGCGTGTCCATCATGCGATGATCATACCCGATGGCCGGAGGCGGCCCCGCGAAGCAAGAGAATGAGGACCTTCCCAATGATCGTGACCACCACCAACGTGATCGATGGACAGCCCGTGCAGCAGTACCTCGGCATCGTCTGCGGCGAGGCGATCCTCGGCGCGAACATCATGAAGGACCTGTTTGCGGGCATCCGCGACATTGTCGGTGGACGGTCGGCGGCCTACGAGCGGGAGCTCGCCAACGCGCGCGAGATCGCGCTGCGCGAGATGGAGGAGCAGGCGCGGTCGCTCGGCGCGAACGCGATCATCGGCATGGATCTCGACTACGAGACGGTCGGCAGCGGCGGCGCGATGCTCATGGTGTCCGCCTCCGGCACCGCCGTACGGATCTAGCGCGGCGGACGCCATCGCCAACGAAGGGACCTGAACGGAATCATGCTCACCCGTCGATCCATCATCCAATCGGCGGCCGCACTTGCGGCAGCCGGCGCGCTGGCGCATCGACCAGCGGCGCGCGTTGCGGCGCAGCGAGAATCCATCGAGTCGCTCTGGAGCCGCACGATCGTCCCATTCCTGGCGGACGATCAGTGGAGCGACGACTACGCATACGACGCCGGGCACATATTGATGGTCCCTCTGCACGCGGCCTTCGCGGAGACCGCCGACCCAACCTGGCGCGGGGCCTTCCTCGACCATGCGGAGCGGTTCGCGGAGCATCCCTTTACCGAGACACGGAGAGAAGACCGCCTGAGACAGCTCCACTACGCATATGTCTGGAGCCAGATGGCCGTGCTGGCGGCAGGCGACGGATCGCTCGATCGCTTTCCGGCCACGCTCCTGGCGATGCTGCACGACCTCCATCGGCGGCTGTGGGCGGAATTGCCGGCGTGGCAGTGGGATCACGATGACTTCCCGGGCGGCATTCGGGAACGACTCGCCTGGAAACGCGAGCTCGACGCACCTGAGCGCTCGTACTACCGCGCGGTCATCGACGAGGAATTCTTCTGCTTCGCGCTCGGCGCCGACCTACTGACGATCGCCGCGCTCACGGGCGAGAGTGCCGGGGATTCGGCACACGAGGCGGTCGAGCTCGCGGACTGGTTCTTTCGGGAGGAAGGCGACCCCCGTGCCGATGGCGGCTGGATCTTCCA
>DATLHE010000201.1:0-9975 GCA_035540335.1 Thermomicrobiales bacterium
CGGCATGCCGACCAGCATCTACCGGCGCCAGGCGGCAAGCGCGACCGCGGGGATCCCTTCGTGCGTGGCCAAACAAGTCACCCGACCGATCAGGAATCGAGAAGCGCGGGTCACGCAGTCGCAACTAGCCTGACCGCCATGGACATCACCATTCACGCGAGCTTCCTCCCGCACGACGACCCGGACGCATCCCTGGCGTTCTATCGCGACCTCCTCGGCTTCGAGGTCCGCGGCGACGTCGGAAACGGCAAGATGCGCTGGATCACGGTCGGCCCCGCCGACCAGCCCGGGACGTCCATCGTCCTGGACCCGCCGTCCGCCAACCCCGGCCTCACCGACGACGAGCGCCACACCATCGCCGAGATGATGGCCAAGGGCACCTACGCCATGCTCCTCATGGCCACCAAGGACCTGGACGGCACCTTCGAGCGGCTGCAGGCCGGCGACGCCGAGGTCGTCCAGGAGCCGACCGAGCAGCCGTACGGGGTTCGCGACTGCGCCGTCCGCGATCCCGCCGGCAACCTGATCCGCATCCAGGAGCTGCGCTGAGCCGCCCGGCCATCGCAGGCATGACCCGCCCCGGTAACGGCGGCCCCGCGCAACCGACGGAGACACGATGAGCATTGCCACGAGCACGGACGCGCAGTCGCCTGTGCTGCACGTCGCCGACAGCCACGATCTGATCCGCGTGCACGGCGCGCGCGAGAACAACCTCAAGGACGTCAGCATCGAGATCCCGAAGCGCCGGCTGACGGTGTTCACCGGCGTCTCCGGCTCGGGCAAGAGCTCGCTGGTGTTCGGCACGATCGCCGCCGAGTCGCAGCGGCTGATCAACGAGACCTACAGCACGTTCGTGCAGGGGTTCATGCCGACGCTGGCGCGGCCCGATGTCGACGTCCTCGAGGGGCTAACGACCGCGATCATCGTCGACCAGGAGCGGATGGGCTCCAACCCCCGCTCCACGGTCGGCACTGCCACCGACGCCAACGCGATGCTGCGCATCGTCTTCAGCCGGCTCGGGAAGCCGCACATCGGCTCGCCCAACGCGTACTCGTTCAACGTCCCCTCGGTGAAGGCGACCGGGGCGATCACCGTTGAGCGAGGTGAAGGCAAGACGAAGACCGAGAAGGCGACGTTCCACCGCCTCGGCGGCATGTGCCCGCGCTGCGAGGGCATGGGCTCGGTCACCGACTTCGACCTGTCCGCGCTGTATGACGACAGCAAGTCGCTCAACGAGGGCGCGCTCACGATCCCCGGCTACAGCATGGACGGCTGGTACGGTCGCATCTATCGCGGCTCCGGTTTCTTCGACCCGGACAAGCCGATCAGCAAATACACCAAGAAAGAGGTGCACGACCTGCTCCACAAGGAGCCGACCAAGATCAAGGTCGACGGGATCAACCTGACCTACGAGGGGCTGATCCCGAAGATCCAGAAGTCGATGCTCTCCAAGGACGTCGACGCGCTGCAGCCCCACATCCGCGCCTTCGTGGAGCGGGCCATCACCTTCACCACCTGCCCCGAGTGCGACGGCACCCGGCTCAGCAAGGAGGCCCGGTCGTCGAAGATCAAGGGGATCAACATCGCCGACGCCTGCGCGATGCAGATCAGCGACCTGGCGGAGTGGGTTCGCGCTCTGGACGAGCCGTCCGTCGCGCCGCTGCTCGCGACGCTGCGACACACCCTCGACTCGTTCGCGGAGATCGGGCTGGGCTACCTCTCGCTCGACCGGCCGTCGGGCACGCTCTCGGGAGGCGAGGCACAGCGCACCAAGATGATCCGGCACCTGGGGTCGGCGCTCACCGACGTCACCTATGTCTTCGACGAGCCGACGATCGGGCTGCACCCGCACGACATCCAGCGGATGAACAACCTGCTGCTGCGCCTGCGGGACAAGGGAAACACGGTGCTCATGGTCGAGCACAAGCCGGAGGCGATCGCGATCGCCGACCACGTCGTCGACCTTGGCCCCGGCGCCGGCACCGGGGGTGGCGAGGTCTGCTATGAGGGCGACCTGCCGGGCCTGCGGGCCAGCGGCACGCTGACCGGGCGCCATCTCGACGACCGGACGTCGCTCAAGCCAACGGTGCGCGCACCCAAGGGGACGCTCGAGATTCGCGGCGCCACGTCCCACAACCTGCGGCATGTCGACGTCGACATCCCGCTCGGGGTGCTCTGCGTGGTCACCGGCGTGGCGGGCTCCGGCAAGAGCTCGCTGATCCACGGCTCCATCCCCGCCTCGGCGGGCGTGGTGTCGGTCGACCAGACGACGATCCGGGGCTCGCGGCGTAGCAACCCGGCGACATACACCGGCCTGCTGGACCCGATCCGCAAGGCGTTCGCGAAGGTCAACGGGGTGAAGCCCGCCCTGTTCAGCGCCAACTCCGAAGGCGCCTGTCCGGCCTGCAACGGCGCCGGGGTGATCTACACCGACCTGGGGATGATGGCCGGCGTCTCGTCAGTGTGCGAGGAGTGCGAGGGCAAGCGGTTCCAGGCCGAGGTGCTCACCTACCTGCTCGGCGACAAGGACATCAGCGAGGTGCTCGCGATGCCGGTGAGTGAGGCGACGGCGTTCTTCGGGTCCGGTCCAGCGAAGATCCCGGCGGCCCACGCGATCCTGTCCCGGATGGCCGACGTCGGGCTCGGCTACCTCAGCCTCGGCCAGCCGCTCACCACGCTCTCCGGCGGCGAGCGGCAGCGGCTCAAGCTCGCCACCCACATGGGCGACAAGGGCGGGATCTACGTGCTCGACGAGCCGACCACCGGCCTCCACCTCGCCGACGTCGAGCAGCTGCTCGGCCTGCTCGACCGCCTCGTCGACGCCGGCAAGTCGGTCATCGTCATCGAGCACCACCAGGCGGTGATGGCCCACGCCGACTGGATCATCGACCTCGGCCCCGGCGCCGGTCACGACGGCGGCCAGATCGTCTTCACCGGCACCCCCGCCGACCTCGTCGCCCGCGGCGAGACCCTCACCGCCCAGCACCTGCGTATGTACCTCGGGATGGGCGCCGTCTGACCGGAATGCGCACACGAGAACGGCGCACCTTCGGGGTGCGCGGCTACGGGAAGGTTCTGGATGACGTCGTAGCGGGGCACCTCGGAGAGTGTGCCCCCAATGGCCCTTTGGGCCATATCGCCGTGGCCGGCACGACGCGACTACGCCGCAAGCCCCTCTCGCCCCGGTAGCGCCGGGCCTCGTGTGCCGCACCTGTGGCGACCCTTCAGGCCGGGGTCGTCCTCGGCCACCATGGGCCGAGGTTACCGGAAGCCGCGCATCCACACACACCCCTCATTCCGAACGCAGCAAAGGCCCCCTACCGCTTCCCGGCCGAGCCGGCAGTGCCGGCGAGAAGCGAAGCGAGCCCCCGGGTGAGCCCCGAGAGGGGCGAAAAGCGGAGCGACCCCTTGGCTTCGCCTCGGCCATGGCGGGCCTTTGGCCGGGGAACCCGACGCGAAGCGATCCCGACCTCAACGGCCATCTGGCCCTGCGGGCCATCTGAACCGAGAAGTGCCTTTATGGCTAGGGGCAGACTCTCATGTCTGCCCCATTGTCTGCCCATGGGGGTCGACCACACAGGGTCGACCCTGCCAGGCCACGCCATCACGCCAACCGCCCGTGCCGCTCGATGATCTCGACCAGGAGATCGTGCGTGATGCCCTAAACGGCGCGGGGTCGCCATGGCTCGTGCTCGTGCGTGAGCCAGACCAGCTCAGGATCGAGCGCACGCACCCGCCGCCGGCCTTCGGTGGGCGGCTCGTCGAACTCGCCGAACCACACCGCGACGTCGCCGCCGACAATGACCGGACGCCCACCGGTTTCGACGACGACCATCTGCATGCCGTCGGAGTGGCCCGGCGCCGGGACGAGCCGCAGCCCGGGAAGCAGCTCGAGCTCGCCGTCGACCGGCACGTACCGCACGCCGGGCGCGTCGACCCACTCGCGAATGGTGTAGTCGTCCTTGCTGCGCGCGTCGTCGAGCTCCCGACGCTGGACGTAGATCGGCTTGCCGGCGAAGAGGTGGTTGCCGCCGCAGTGGTCGGCGTGCAGGTGCGTGTTGACGACGATGTCGATGCTGGCGAGATCGAAGTCCTGCTCGCTCAGCGGCTGGAGGCGGGGATCCATGTCGGCCATCGCCGGGTGCAGGTCCGTCATGCCGGTGTCGACCAGCACACGCGCATCGGGATGGTCGATGACGTGGACGTAGACGGGCATCCGCTCGCCCTCGACGAGCAGGTCGGCAACGAAGACTGGCGTGATCGTGATCGGGGCGGGGGCGTTCATCGTCTACCGACCGCCACGATGGTTGCTATCTGCGTCATGTTGACCTCCGGAACGCGATGATGATCGATCAGGATTCCGGGTCGTACATGATCTCTCGTACCTCTTGCGCACACCGGCAGGCGGCGGCGATCCTGGCGGCCCACGCCAGCGCCTCCTCGCGGGAGGGCACCTCGATGATCGAGAAGCCGCCGACGACGGCCTTGGTTTCCGGGAATGGGCCATCGGAGACAGTTCCATCGGTGGCGACGACGCTTGCCTGCTGTCGTTGCAGGCCACCACCGAAGATCCACACGCCGGCGTTCTTAGCCTCCCGCAGGACTGCGTGCGCGGCCTCGCCAACGGACGCCATATCTCCCGCGGAGATGTGATCCATCGAACCGTCATCGAACGAAATCAGGTACCGCGACATTTCGTTGCTCCCTGTGCTTGCTCGTGCCGCATGGCTCACGACGCGTGATCAAGGAATCCCGGCACTCGCCTGGCGCCGGGTCATGGTGATGTGCGCGACGCCGCTCGGTGACGAGATGGCCTCGACGTCGTAGCGCTCCTCGATCCCTTCCAGACCGTCCCACAGGCGAACACCGCGGCCGAGCAGGATTGGCACCTGCACGACGTGGAGAACGTCGATGAGGTCGGCGGCGAGAAAGTCGCGCACCGTCGTCGGGCCACCACCGATGCGCACGTCGAGGTCGCCGGCGGCCTGACGGGCGAGGTCGAGCGCCTCTTGTGGGCTGGCGTCGACGAAGTGGAACACCGTGCCGCCGTCCATCTCGATCGGCGGGCGTGGGTGATGCGTCAGCACGAACACGGGCGTGTGGAATGGCGGGTTCGGTCCCCACCAGCCGCGCCACTCCTCGTCGGTGCCGACGCCAGTCCACGGACCCGCCTGTGGCGGGCCGAACTTGCCCCGGCCCATGATCTCGGCGCCGATGCCGGGGCCGTGCCGCTCGGCGAAGGCGTGGTCGACTCCCATGCCGCCGCCGGCCTCGCCGACCATCGAGCGCCAGAATCTGGTGGCGAACATCCACTCGTGCAGACGCTCCCCGGCGTGTCCGAATGGAGCGTCGAGGGTAAGGCCCTCGCCGGTGCCGAAGCCGTCGAGAGAGATCGAGAAGTTGTGCACGCGGACCTGAGACATGCCGCCTCCTACTCGTTAAGCAGTTGCACTTTGCAATCAGTTTGGCTGATGATAGAGGAAGGAGTGGTAGATTGCAAGCACTTCAAGGAGGAGCGCATGGAACCCACGCCGCGTTCAGGATGCGCGATCAACGCCGCCGTCGAGGTGCTCGGCGACCCGTGGGCGATCCTCGTGCTGCGCGACATCATGTTCGGCAATCGCCGCCACTTCCGCGAGCTCCTCGCCGCCTCTGAGGAGGGCATTGCCACCAACATCCTCGCGAGCCGCCTCAAGCAGCTGGTGGCAGCCGGGCTGCTGTCCCGCGACGCCGCACGCCGTGGGCAGCGGGTGACGTACTCGCTCACCGAGGCGGGCATCCAGGTGCTGCCGGTCATGGTCGCACTGGGCAACTGGGGCCTGGCGCACCGCGACGGCGAGCGCCGGTTGCGGATCCGCGCCGAGCTGCTCCGCGACGGAGGACCCGACCTGGTGGCGGCGATGATGGACGAGCTGCGCGAGCTCCACCTCGGTGTGCCGCGCCCCGACGCCGGCGCTCCGCGGCCAAGCGACCTGCTGCGCGCCGCCTACGAGGCGGCGATGAGCGGCGGTGCCGGCGACATGCCTGCCAGCGATCGTCCGTGACATCGTCTCCGCCGGGTTCGCGGCGGCCGACCTTGTCCGCACGCATCCCGTTGTACGGGCGGCCCTTGTGGCCGACCTCAGGTCGCCACCACCCAGCTCGCCCGGTAGCCCCGGGCCTCCGTGCCGCACTTGTGGCGAACCTTCGGGCCGAGGCTACCGGAGTGAGCGCTCGCACCATTCCCCCATTTCGAGCGCAGCAAAGGCCCACGCCGCAACACCACCCTCAATCAGAGCGAAGCAAAGGGTCGCCCGGCTGAGGCGTAGCCGAGAAGCGAAGGGGTCGCTCGGCTTCGCCTCGGCCGGTGAACCCGACGCGAAGCGGTCCCGACCTCAACGGCGATCTGGCCCTGCGGGCCATCTGACCGGGATGCGCGTTTGTGGGTAAGGGCGGACTCTCATGCCTGCCCCATTGTCGCCCGGGTCGACCCCGTATCGACCCCCTACCAGGCGGCTGCCGTCACGAACCGCGCACCCGGCCGTACCGTGCCATGATCTCGACCAGGCGGTCGTGCGGGATGCCCTCGACCACGCGCCCGTCCCGGCCGGTCATCGTCTGGGCGGCGACGAGCGCGTTCAGCACCGCCTCCTCCGTTGCCTCGATCGTCGCCACGAAGAGGTCGTCCATGCGCGTGTCGGCCAATTGACGGACAACGCGCACTGGCTCCGTCGCGAACCGGTCGACCCGGTTCTCCACCGCGTTCGAGAAGGCCAGCAGCAGGTCGCCGGAGGTGTGCCGGGCTGCCGCGCCCGTGCGGGAGAGCCCGAGCATGCCGCGACGGCAGAGGCGCGCGAGCTGGCGGTCGGAGAGCGGCGCGTCGGTGGCGATGACGACGATCACCGAGCCGTCCTTGGCGACCTCCGGCGGCGCGTCATCCAGCAGTTCCCGGCCGACCGGTACACCGTCGACGAGCAGGTCCTGTCGCAGCCCGAAGTTGCCCTGGATGAGCACACCGACCCTGTACGTTATGTCGCTTACCGTCACGATGCGCGACGCCGTGCCGATCCCGCCCTTGAAGCCGAACAGCCGCATGCCGGTGCCGCCGCCGACGTTCCCTTCCGGGACGGGGCCGGACGCGGCGCCGTCGAGCGCGGCCCCGACGTGCTCCGGCGTGACGTGCTGGCCGGCAATGTCGTTGAGGTAGCCGTCGAAGGTCTCGGCGACGACGGGGATGACGAAGTGCCGGTCGCCGAGCCCCGGCTCCCGCGCGCCGAGCCACTCGACTGCCGCGCGGTGGACGGCGCCCACGGAAAACGTGTTGGTGATGAGCACCGGCGTCTCGAGCAGGCCGTACTCGTCGACCTGCGAGCGGCCGGTGATCTCCCCCGCCCCGTTGAGGACCGCGATCGCGGCCGGCACCAGCGCGGCGAACGCCGATTCCTCGTGCGGGTGGATGGCGGTGACGCCGGTGCGGGCCGGGCCGTCGTCGTGGATCACCGTCGCGTGCCCGACGCGCACGCCGGGGACGTCGGTGATCGCGTTCAGCGGGCCCGGCGGCAGCGCGCCGATGGTGATGCCCAGGTCGCGCAGGCGCGGGCGGCTCGATGTCATCATGCGTGCTCCTTCAGGTGTGCGATGACAGAGGCGGCGGGTGCCGGCGTCATCGGCTCGATGCGCACATCATCCACAAGGAACCCGTGGTCGGCCAGATGGCGCGCGCACGCGCACTCCCGGCACCTATCTCAGCCCGGTAATCCCGGGCCCCGGCCGAGCCCGTTGGGGCGAGAAGCGGTAGCGAGCCCTCATGTACCGCACCTGCGGCCGGGGTCCGCGCCCCACAACAGCATTCCGATGCTGGAACGGCGCAACCCTTCGGTAGCGCCGGGTCTCGTGCGGCACCTGTGACCGACGTCGCTCCACCACAACGGGGGTTCCGATGCCAGTACAGCGTCCCCATCCGGTAGCCCCGGCCCTGGGTGGCCGGGGTCGTCGTCACCGGGTGGAACCTGTCATGCCGTTGCCTCGACCATCTCCGCCGGGTCACTTGCCGTCTCCGGATGCCGGCGCAGGACGAACACCGCCAGCGAGGTCGCCGCGCCCACGCACCCGCAAACCAGGTAGAGCGCCGACCACCCCGCTGCGCCGGCAAACCACCCGGCGAGCGGGAAGAGCACGATCATGTAACACGAGAAGAGCCACGACCCTACCGAGAGCACCGTCGCGCGCTGCGCCGAGGGCAGCTGCGCGTTGTACCACGCGGAAAGGCGCGTCTCGATGACGCCGCTCACGAACTGGGCGGCGATGTAGGCAACGACCGCAAGAAGCGCCGACTGGAGTCCGATCAGCACCACCCCGGCTCCGGTCAGCACAGTCAGAACCGGCCACTGGCGGGCGAAGCTGCCCGAGATCTGGCCGCCGGCAGCCGTCCCAGCGGCGATCGCGATCGAGATCGAGCCGAGCAGCAGGCCGATCTGCCCGTTGCTGAGCCCCCGGTCGGCGAAGACCGCCTGCGCGTAGAGATCGGTGATCGTCAGCATCGTCCAGAAGAGCGCGCCGATCGTCAGCATCATCGCCACCGCCGGCTTCGTCCGCAGGAGATCCCGCACATCGCGGACATGGCCGCGAATACTCGTGCCGTGCGGGCGCGACCGCTCCCGCGCGGGCTCCTCCAGGCCGAAGGCGAGCAGGATGCCGCACGCCGCGGCGACGATCGCAAGCGTGAGCGGGATTGTGTAGCTGCGCTCGGAGAGCGTCGCCCCGATCCACGTCGAGAGACCGCCGATCAGGTAGCCCGCCGACAGCAGCCGGCCGAAGATGCGCCCATAGCGGCTACGCTCGTCGGCCGAGAGCGCATCGTAGAGGAAGGCCTCGTCGGCGCCGGAGCGGAAGCTGAAGCTGGCGCCGTGGAGGAACATCGCGAGCAGCACGACCGGCAGATATGCCCCGTACCACATGAAGGCGTTGGCGCCGACGACCAGCGAGGAGCTGACCACGAGCGACCAGCGCCGGCCGACGAGGTCGGCGAACGACCCGCTCGGGATCTCGAGCAGGATCGGCGCGAGGTGGAACGCCGCCTCCGCCAGGCCGATCTGGGCCAGGGAGTACCCGCGATGCTGCAGGTAGAGGATCCAGACGGCGCCGAAGAAGGCCATCTGGGCGGTGACATGATAGGCGTAGAACCTGTAGATCGTGTGCCATCCACGCGCGGTGATGGCGGACATGCGAGACATGGCGACGAGGCTCCCATCCAGTCAGGATGACGGGAGAAGCCGTGCCGGCGGCACCTGCTGCTCCACTGTCCAATGTGCCTTTTAGCAGGACAGTGGCGACGTGGCGCCCTTGATTCTCGCTTTGTCGCGCTGGGGGCCCAGCGGTGGTGGCGTGCTCATCGCCGTGTTCCAGATCATGGTCGACATCGACTGTGATACAGCGTTCCCATCGTACGGCATCATGCGTCCGATGGAAACGCGCGCTCCGGTAACCGCGCCCTCTGGCCGAGGACAACGGGCAGGCATGAACGCCTGCCCCTACATGCGCCCCGCCCACTTTGGCAGCCCTGGGCCCGTGTGCCCGGGGAACGTGCCGCCCCCGACGCGCTCGATGCTGGCACACGCCTCCGTCCCGGTAGCCCCGGGTCTTGTACCCGGGGTCGTCCGCCACAACGGCGCTCGATGCCGGAACGGCGATTCGCTCCAGTAGCCCCGGGCCGTCAGTGCCCGGGGTCCTTGCCAGCAAGCGTGCAACTTGGAGGGACGGCGATCTCCCCCGGTCATGCCGGGTCTCGTGTACCCGACCTTCCTCGGCCACCAAGGGCCGAGGCTACCGGAGTGAGCGCACACCATGCCCCTCATGCAGAGCGAATCAAAGGGTCGATCCGCTTTTCGCCCCTGCGGGGCTCACCCGGGGGCCCGCTGCCGCTTCCCGGTCGAGCCCGCAGGGTGTCGGCCCCTACGACGTCTGGGCGGCGCTCTCGGCCACGGCGATCTGGCCCTG
>DATLHE010000202.1:0-8027 GCA_035540335.1 Thermomicrobiales bacterium
CGACCGGATTGAGGCCCCGGCCGTCATCGTCGCGCACGGCGCGCCTCAGGACCTTGACATCGAGCATGGCGAGATCGGCGCGCTGCATCAGGGCTGCCAGCGTGTCGGTGGGCGTGCTGGTGGCCAACCCGATGCTCGCGGTGATATGCGCCTCCCCGCGCGGCAGCCCCAGTAGCGCGCGGTGCATCCGCTCGACCATGGCCGTGCCTCCGGAATGCGGGGTCTCGGGCATGAGGATGACGAACTCGTCGCCACCAAACCGCCCGACGAGATGCGATTCCCCGGCGCACGCGCGCAAGACACCGCTCACCAGACCCAGGATCTCGTCACCGACATCATGTCCCCACGTATCGTTGATCCCCTTGAAGTCGTCCAGATCGACGAAGAGGCAGCACGCCGATCGGCCCACACGCTGATCCGCCGCCAGGCGGTGGCTGGCCCGGTCGATCCACGTCGTGCGGTTCAGCACGCCGGTCAGGCCGTCGTAGGTCGCCCGATGTTCGAGCTCCGAGGCGAGCCGAAATGCGCGCAGGCTGGTCCGTCGCGTCAGCACATACATCCCCGTCGAGGAAGCCAGCGCGACAGCCCCCAACTGGATGCTGAACGACCACTCCACGGCGGTCGGCGAGGTCGCCAGCAGCAAGACCAGCGGCGGTACGAAGGTGCCGATCTGGCCGACGAGAAAATGCCCTCGACAGAGCCAGAACGAGGTGGCGCCGACCGCGACGATGGCGCAATAGGGCAGCGCGATGGTGATGCGGAGGTCGGTGAGATAGGCATCGAGGCACAGGCCGGCGCTGAGGGCGCCGGCGGCGGTGATGCAGGCCGCGCCCGCCAGGCCAACGCGGGCGTGTGCCGCGGCGTAGCGTACGACCCGGCCCAACGCCACGAGGGTCAGCGCCATGGTGCCCAGGATCACGGCGGGCTCCCGGTTGGTCGTCGGCATCAGCCCGATCATGTACCCGGCGGCGGACAGCAGCTGTAGCGCGGCGATGACGTTCAGGACCGTGGGGAGCACCGGCCCCACGAATGTAGCGAGGCGAATCTCTTCATAGGAATGGGCAGACGTCGGCACGAACGACACCAACTGAGCGCGTGGATCGGCACCTCGGGGTACCGATCGGGTCAAGATCTGACGCAATAGCGACGCGCGGGGCGTACCTGCCGCGTTCCATATATTGTCGATGCGTATGTACCACACGTCGAGGTCTGTACGGTACCATCCGATCTGGAGACGTTTCCTGGCATGGTACCGGCGCTCTGGCGGGGCCAGTGCCTCGCCCCTGCCGCCGGACGGCGGCGCAGAAAGAGCAGATGAACGCGCCCCTCACCGACCACGTGGTCCTCGTCGACGAGCACAACCGGGAGATCGGCACGGCGGACAAGCTGACCGTGCACCACGCCGAGACGCCGCTGCACCGTGGGTTCTCGGTGTTCCTCTTCGACTCGTCCGGCAACCTGCTGTTGCAGCAGCGCAGCTTTGGCAAGAAGACGTGGCCGGGCGTCTGGTCGAACTCCTGTTGCGGGCATATCCGGCTCGGGGAGTCGGCCGTCCAGGCGATGCGGCGGCGAATCCACGAGGAACTCGGCATCGCCGGCGCGGAGGTGGCGGTGCTGCTGCCGGACTACCGCTATCGCTATGCGCGCGACGGCGTGGTCGAGAACGAGTTCTGCCCCGTCGCGGTCGGCATCATCAACGAGCCACCACGGCCCAACCCCGACGAGGTCGCCGCCGTCCGCTGGACGCCGTGGGAGGCATTCCTCGCCGAGCTGGAGGGCGACAGCGGCTTCTCGGAGTGGAGCATCGAGGAGGCGCGGCTCCTGGCGGCCGACGCGACCTTCCAGGCGTTCCTCGCGCGGCTGCGAAGGCCCTGACCGCGCCCAACGCTGGCATGAAACCGGCGCTCGCACGGGCAGGATCGACTTCGTCCCCGCGAAAGGCATGGCAATGGTCAGCGATCCCCATGGCACCCGGAACATCCCCATCGGCACACCGGTCGTCGGCTACAACGGCGCGTCGCTCGGCCGGGTGCGCGAGGTCCACACGCACTACGTCCTGGTCGGCGAGGACGGGCAGCACGAGGACCTCGACGTGCCGGTGCACGCCATTGTCGGGCTCGAGCACGGCACGCTGCGAGTCTCGATCACGCGGGCGTCGGCCACGCCGGTGGACGACGTGGAGACAGCCCAGCGGCTCCTGGGAAAACCGCCCGACACCAACACCTAGGTTGCCACGCGGCTCAATCGAGCGGCTTGAGATTCGCGATGATCTGCTCCCGGTGCGGCTCGAGGAACGGCGCCAGCACGATCTTCTCGCCGAGCGTGGCCTCGTCCTCGTCCACCGCGAAGCCGGGACCGTCGGTCGCGAGCTCGAAGAGAATGCCGTTCGGCTCCCGGAAATAGAGGCTATGGAACCAAAAGCGGTCGACCTTGCCGCTGTTGGGAATGCCGAGCTCGACCAGTCGCTCCGCCCACGCGTCGTAGTCAGCGTCCGGGATGCGGAACGCGACATGATGCACGCCCCCGGCCCCCTGCTGCGCCACGGGCAGATCCGGCTGCACGGCGACGTGCAGCTCGGCGGCGACGCCCCCCGGTCCCATCTCGTAGACGTGGATCTGCTCACTCGGATTGTCTGGATGCGGGAAGTCGCGCACCGGGCGCATGTGGAGCGCCTGCCGTAGCACCACATCGGTGGGGCCTAGCACCGGCACGCTGATCCGGATCGGACCGAGGCCGCGGATCTGGTGCTCGGCCGGCACGGGACTCCGGTCCCACGAAAAACCCGCCCCGCTGCCTTGGTCGTCAATGAGGGCGAGCCGCTGTCCCTCAGGATCCTCGAAGTCGAGCGTCGAGCGGCCATCGCGCTCGACCACTTCCCCACTGGCGACGCCGTTCTCACCGAGGCGCGCTCGCCAGAAGTCGAGCGCGGCCGCGCCGTTGACACGCAGGTGCGTGCGCACGATCGCGGGCACGCCACGCCGCTCGGGCGGCACCGGCCAGTCGAAGAAGGTGAGGTCGCTGCCGGGGCTGCCCTTCGCGTCGGCGTAGAAGAGGTGGTAGGCGCTCACGTCGTCCTGGTTCACGCTGCGCTTGACGAGCCGCATGCCCAGCGTCTCTGTGTAGAAGCGCTTGTTCTCCCGGATCTGCGCCGAGATCGCTGTCAAATGATGGATGCCTGTCAGTTCCATCGCTGCTCCATTCTCTCCGCCGACCCGCCACCCGGCCGGAGGCAGACCGTTTCTCCGTGATGGGCGTCGCACGCAAGATGCTGGCCCATGGGGCACGCCGGCTCAGATCGGGCATCGGGAGACACGGCGAGGCGCGACTGGCCATATGGATGCGCTGCCCTCCTTTCGTCCGACAATCGGCCTGTTCGTCAACCCAAACAGCTAGCCAATCATGGCATGTTTTAGAGAAAAGGCCGTCGTTGAGGGCTTTTTGGGGCACCAGCGAACCGGCTATGGTCGTCGTTACGCGTACACAAGAACCCGCAGACGACCGTGGTCAATGTGCGCTCGCTCCACGTCTAGCCACTTCGAGCCTACTCACGCTCAAAGTGGCCATTCTATGGTTGGTCCGGCATGTGCCGGCTTTTGGGAGCCGGCACTGCACCCTAACCATCCAGTACACGACCGATGCAGGCAGGGCGCCCCCCGTCGCCGAGACGGGGCCGGTGCCTACCCTGGCCAGCGTGCGCCCGAGCGCATCGGCGTCTGGACCGGTAAGGGAGAAATCCGGCCAGGGAGTGGCCATAGACACATCCAGGAGAGGCACACACTCGTCCTGGGAGGGACTTCATGGGATCGATGAATCAGTATTTTCCGCAGGGAGCGAGGCGACTGACGGCCGTCCTCTTCACCTTGCTGATGGCATTCGGGCCGCTGCTGGGCGGCGCGCCGCTGGCGGTCGCGCAGCAAGCGGCCGTCACCGTCTCCCCCGAGGCGACGCGGCCGGGGACGCCGGTCACGGTGTCGGGCAGCGGCTTCGCGCCCGAGACGGAGGGCCAGGTGATCTGGTCCGGCGACGGGTCGACGCTCGCGACGTTCGTCACCGCCGTCGATGGCTCGGTTTCGATCGAGATCGGGACGCCGGACGCGGCACCGGGCACCTACGATGTCGCGGTGAACGCCGGCGACACGCAGGCGCGCGGCTCGCTAACGGTACTCGGGGACCCCGCATTGACGCTCGATCCGGGCTCGGCGATGCCGGGCACCGCGATCCATGCCAGCGGGACGAACCTCATGCCCAATGCGCCGGGACAGCTGCTCTGGAGCGCGGACGGCTCGTGGCTGGCGGACTTCGCGACCGATGGCGCGGGCGAGTTCCAGGCCCAGTGGTCCGCTCCGGACGTCGCGCCCGGCGCCTACCCGGTCGTCGCCGTCACCGGTGACGTTCGCGCCGAGGCGACGTTCAGCTTTCCAGCCCTGACGATCGACCCGGCCACGGCAGAGCCCGGCCAGCAGGTGACGGTCACCGGCCAGTGGCTGCCGGCGAACGCCGCGGGCCAGATCCTCGGGCAGGACGGCGCCTGGCTCGCCGACATCTTCACCGACGCGAACGGCGCCATGGCCGCGAGCGTGACCGTGCCGGATGCCGCGCCGGGTCCGTTTGCGATCAGCGCGACCGTCGGCGCGGTCAGCATCGACGCTCCGCTCACGGTCGAGGCACCGCCGACGCCGGAGCCCACCGCCACGCTGGAGCCGACAGCCACGCTCGCCCCCACGGAGACAGCGGAGCCGACGGCGACCGACTCGGCGTCGACCGTGATGCCTGAGACCGACGAAGCGGAGCCCGCAAACGCCGCCGCGATGGCCGCGGCGAGCTCGGCGGTGCCCGCGGGTACCACGCTGACGCCGGTCGCCGATGTCAGCGTGCGGGAAGACAACCCGGCCACCAACTACGGCACATCGTCGTCCCTGCGCGTCGATCTTGGCGGCGGCACCGAGGCGCGGACCTACCTGCGCTTCGACCTCGCCGGCGTGAGCGGCGTTCGGCAGGCGACCTTGCGTCTTGCGGTCCGCAGCGGCACCACCAACGGTCCGGTTGCCTGCGGCACCTCAGGCGCCTGGGACGAGACACAGACGACGTGGACGACGAAGCCGGAGCGCACGGGCGGCCCGGTCGACGACAAGGGCGCCCTCGCCGCCGGCACCTGGGCGGAGTTCGACGTCACGTCGCTCGTCACCGGCTCCGGGATGGTCAATCTCTGCCTGGAAGGGACATCCTCCGACGGCATCGACTTCTACTCGCGCGACACGAAGGATCCGGCCCTGCGGCCGCAGCTGGTGCTTGTTGCGGACGGCAGCGCGGTGACGCCGACGGCCACGCGGCCGGGCACACCCGCGCCCACCGCGACCGCCACGGCCACAGGCACACCGGCGGACAGCGGTTCCGTCATCGGCGACAGCATGACGCTGCCGATTCGCGCCGCCTTCTACTACCCATGGTTCCCCGGCGCGTGGGACCAGAGGGGCGTGAACCCATACACGAACTTCACGCCGAGCAAGGGGTATTACGACGGCGGCGATGCTGGCGTGATCTCCAGCCACATCGCGGAGATGCAGTACGGCCACATCCAGGCCGGCATCGCCTCGTGGTGGGGACCCGGCACGCGCGAGGACCAGCGCATGCCGCAGCTGCTGTCGGCGGCCTCCGGCACGGGTTTCAAGTGGGCCGTCTACTACGAGGACGAAGGCTTCGGGGATCCCAGCGTCGAGACGCTGAAGGCGGATCTCCAGTACCTGCGCGACAACTACGCCTCCAATCCGAACTATCTCCGCATCGACGGCAAGTTCGTCGTCTTCGTCTACGGTGGCGGCGAGAGCTGTGCCACCGCCGATCGCTGGGCAAAGGCCAACACGGTCGACGCCTACGTCGTGCTCAAGGTCTTCGGCGGCTATCGCACCTGCGGCAGCCAGCCAGACAGCTGGCACCAGTACGGCCCCGCGTCGGCCGCCGACGCACAGGGCACGTACTCCTACGCCATCAGCCCGGGCTTCCATCAGTACGGCGAGGCGGTCCGCCTCGAGCGCGACATCGCCCGCTGGCAGCAGAACGTCCGCGATATGGTCGCCTCCGGCGCCGACTGGCAGCTGGTGACGACGTTCAACGAGTGGGGCGAGGGCACGTCGGTCGAGAGCGCCAAGGAGTGGGCGAGCGCCTCCGGCTACGGCCAATACCTCGACGTGCTCCACGCCAACGGCGGCGGGAGTGCGCCGGCGGAACCCCTGCCCACGGCCACAGCCACGGCAACGACTACGCCACCGCCGGTCTCATCCGGTGCTTCGGTGCTCGTTGGCGCGGGCGACATCGCCTCGTGCAAGACCGAGGAGGATGAGGCGACGGCCAAGCTGCTGGACGGCATCCCCGGGACCGTCATCACGCTCGGCGACAACGTCTACGAGGACGGCACCGCCCAGCAGTTCAAGGACTGCTACGGCCCGACGTGGGGCCGCCACAAGGAGCGCACGCGGCCGATTCCCGGCAATCACGAGTACCGCACCAGCGGCGCCTCCGGCTACTTCGACTACTTCGGGTCCGCCGCGGGCCAGCGCGGCGCTGGCTACTACAGCTACGACGTCGCCGGCTGGCACGTCGTCGCGTTGAACACGAACATCGACATGAAGGCGGGCTCGGCGCAGGAGAAGTGGCTCCGTGCCGACCTGGCCGCCAACCCGACGGCCTGCACCGTCGCCTACATGCATCACCCGCGCTTCAGTTCGAGCACGACGCACGGGGACAGCACCGGCGTGCGGCCGCTCTGGCAGGCGCTGTACGACGCCGGCGTCGACGTCGTGCTGGCGGGCCATGATCACACCTATGAGCGCTTCGCGCCGATGGACCCGGCCGGCAAGCTGGACGCCGCCTACGGCATGCGCTCGTTCGTCGTCGGCACCGGCGGCCGCAGCCACTACGGCATCGGCTCACCGGCGGCGGGCAGCGAGGTGCTGAACTCCGGCACGTCGGGCGTCATCAAGCTCTCGCTGGACGCAGGCAGCTACAGCTGGGAGTTCGTGCCGGTCGCGGGCGGCAGCTTCACGGATGCCGGCAGCGGGTCATGCCACGCCGCCCCGGGCAGCGCGAGCGCGGCTTCGCCGGCGACGGCGGCCGCAACTGCGACTGCGACGATGACGGTGACACCTGCACCGACCGTCGCGAGCACCCCGGCGCCGGCGCCAGCCGTCGTCGCCGGCTCCAACCCGACCTTCAGCGGCGGCAAGCTGGCCATCGTCGGCAGTACCAGCTCGGTGACCAGCACCAATCCCGTCCAAGCCCACGACGGGTCCACCAGCACCCACTGGTTCACGACGGCCACCACGCCCCCCGCGTCGGCGGTGCTCACCCTCGATCTCGGCCAGACGCGGCAGCTCTCGGGCGTGAAGTGGACCTACCGGCTGCCGGAGATGGACACCATGACGCTCCAGGTTTCGGCTGACGGCAAGACCTGGACGAGCGTGAGCACGACGACGACGCGCGCCCAGGGCACCTGGGAGGGCTCCGGGACGACGGCCCAGGCGCGGTACGTCCGGCTGGTGTTCGACAATCCAAGCAATCGGACACGGCTCGCCTACGTCTCGGAGGTCCAGGTCTGGGGCACGGCGATCGCGAGCTCACCCGCGCCGGCGGGCTCGAACCCGAGCTTCACCGGCGGCCGGCTGCCGATCGCGAAGGCGACCAGCTCGGTGGCCAGCACCGCCCCGGCCCAGGCCCACGACGGCAAGTCGAGCACCCACTGGTTCACCACCGGCACGACGGCCCCGTCCAGCGCCGTCCTCACCCTCGACCTCGGCCAGGTGCGGCAGCTCTCCGGGGTGAAATGGACCTACCGCCTGCCGGAGATGGACCAGATGACGCTCCAGGTCTCGGCCGACGGCACGACGTGGACGACGGTCTCGACCACCACGACGCGCGCCCAGGGCACCTGGGAGGGCTCCGGGACGACGGCCCAGGCGCGGTACGTCCGGCTGGTGTTCGACAATCCAAGCAATCGGACACGGCTCGCCTACGTCTCGGAGGTCCAGGTCTGG
>DATLHE010000203.1:0-6371 GCA_035540335.1 Thermomicrobiales bacterium
GTCATCGCGATGGCCATAGGCGCGGTCGTCGGCTACCTGCCGAGCCAGCGTGTCCAGATGACCGCGATGCCGCAGATGGTCGCCATCTTCAACGGGATGGGCGGCGCAACTGCCGCGCTCGTCGCCGTCGTCGAGTTCCTCGGCGTGTCGGACATCAACCGCGGCACCGTGCTCTCGATCGTGCTCAGCGCGATCATCGGCTCGATCTCGGCCACCGGCAGCGCCGTCGCCTTCGGCAAGCTGCAGGGGCTGATCCCGAGCCGGCCCACGATCCGCGGCCCGCGGCAGCTCATCACCGGGCTGCTCCTCGGGGGCCTGGTGATCCTTGGGTTGCTGGTGATCGCCCTGCAGTCCGGCACCACGGCGGAGACGTTGCTGGTGGCGACGTTCCTCTTCGCGCTGGCGGTCGGCGTCCTGCTCGTCATGCCGATCGGCGGCGCCGACATGCCTGTCGTGATCGCGATGCTGAACTCGGCGACCGGTCTCGCGGCGGCGTTGACCGGCTTCGTCCTCAGCAACCAGGTGCTCGTCGTCGCCGGCGCGCTGGTCGGGGCGTCGGGCAGCTTCCTGACCGTGCTGATGGCCCGCGCGATGAACCGCTCGGTCACGAACGTCCTCTTTGGCGCGTTTGGGGCGACGCCCGGGAAGGTCGGCGTCCCGGGAGGGGGTGAGGAGACGCGCCCGATCCACGAGGTGTCGGCCGAGGATGCCGCCGTCTCGCTCGCGTACGCCCAGCGGGTGATCATCGTGCCCGGCTACGGGCTGGCGGTGGCGCAGGCGCAGCACAGCGTGCATGAGCTCGCCGCGCTGCTGCAGGAGCGCGGGGTCGATGTCCGCTACGCGATCCACCCGGTGGCCGGCCGGATGCCGGGCCACATGAACGTGCTGCTGGCCGAGGCGAACGTGCCCTATGACGACCTCTACGAGATGGACAGCATCAACGGTGACTTCGCCAAGACCGATGTCGCGCTGGTGATTGGCGCCAATGACGTCACCAACCCGGCCGCGCGCGACGACCCGGACAGCCCGATCTACGGCATGCCGATCCTGCGGACGGACGACGCGGCGAGCATCATCGTCCTCAAGCGGAGCATGAAGCCGGGGTTCGCCGGGGTCGAGAACGAGCTCTTCTACAACCCGAAGACGTCCATGCTCTTCGGCGACGCCAAGGCATCGATCGACAAGCTCATCCGCGAGGTCCGCGCGGCGTAGCCGTTTCGCTGCCTATGGGTGCTGCTTGGCGACCTTCCCGTAGCGGACGACGTGCGGGCAAGAGCCATGTGTCAGTGAACCCACGCAGCATTGTCGTTCCCCGTCGGCCGCCGCGACGTGACATGAGGCTCCATCGCCCGACCTCTGGACAAACCACGGCCGAGTGGTGATGATGGGACTCATCATCACTGAGGATGAGGCTGGCGGTCGGCATGGCCGAGCGATCCAGCCCACAAAAGGGATTCGCGTGGCGGGATTGCATTCCCGTCGCCTGATGGGGCACCGCTCGGGTTTCTCGGACCTGCGAGGCGTCGATGGACGTCCGTGGTGGAAGGAAAGAGGAAGTCATGAACGCGTCTTCTCCGGTCACCCTCGTGTCGCCGATCACGCGGCGTGCCATCCTGAAGGCCATCGCGGCCACCGGCGCTAGCGCAACGCTTGCCGGATCCGCGCTGCCGTTCGCCGGCGTGGGCAGCGTCGTGGCCCAGGACGGCAAGGTGATCTGCAACATGGTGTGCGAGTCCGGCGCCTCATTTGCCCGGAACTTCAACCCCTTCGTGCCGAACACGCGCTGGGCGTCGAACCACACCATCTACGAGCCCCTCATGCTCTACAACTACGCGCAGGGCAAGCTCGAGCCCTGGCTGGCGACCGAATATGCGTGGTCGGCGGACAATCTCACGCTCACGATGCCCCTTCGCACCGACGTCACCTGGTCGGACGGTGAGAAGTTCACCGCCGCCGACGTGGTCTTCACCTTCGAGCTGATGCAGAAGTTCCCGGCGCTGATCGGCAGTGCCTCCGGCGCGTGGAACGACTATCTCGACGCCGTAACCGCGGAGGACGACGCGACCGTCTCGTTCACCTTCAAGCGCGTCTATACCCCGGCCCTCTACCTGATCACCAATCAGACGATCGTCGCGAAGCACACCTGGGAGAGCGTCGAAGATCCGGTGACGTACACGAACGAGGCGCCGGTCGGCACCGGGCCGTTCACGGAGATCCCGATCTTCCAGTCGCAGGGGTACGAGGTCGCGAAGAATCCCGGCTACTGGGCGCCGATCGCGATCGACGGCCTGCAGTTCAAGGCCTATACCGGCAACGACCAGATCGGAGCAGCCGTCGTCAGCGGCCAGATCGACTGGGGCGGGCTCGTCGCCAATCCGGACGAGACCTTCGTCGCCAAGGACCCCGAGCACAACCACTACTGGTGGCCGACGACCACGAACGTCTGCCTCTTCCTCAACACCACTCGCAAGCCGTTCGACGATGTCCGCTTCCGCAAGGCGATTGGCGCGGCGCTGAACCGCGAGCAGATGGTCCAGACCGCGCTCTGGGGCAAGAGCACGCCGGCGAACGCCACCGGGTTGGCGGAGAGCGCCTTCAAGGACTGGATCGACCCGGCGGCCGTCGACGCCGGCAAGGACTGGGTCACGCTCAACGTCGACCTCGCCAACCAGTGGCTCGATGACGCCGGCTACGCCCGCCAGGGCGACTGGCGGACGATGCCCGACGGCTCGGAGATGAAGTTCTCCGCGATCGTACCGGGCGGGTATACCGACTGGGTCGCCGTCCTTCAAATCGCGATCACAAACCTCAAGGAGGTCGGCATCAACGTCGAGCTCGCGACGACGAGCCCGGACGCCTGGTCGACCAGTATCTACAGCGGCGACTTCGACATGTCGCTCGGCACCGGCTCGCGAGGCGCGACGCCGTTCCAGTTCTACCGCGGCACGATGTCCGCCACGACCAGCAAGCCGGTCGGCGAGGTGGCGACCGAGAATTTCCACCGCTACGTCAACAAGCAGGCCGACGAGCTGCTCTTGAAATTCGCCGGCACCAGCGACCTCGACGAGCAGAAGACGGTGGCCAGGGACCTGGAGGCCATCTTCGCCGATGAGGCGCCGGTGGTGCCGCTCTACGGCGCGCCGGATTGGGGGCTCTACACGACGACACGCATCACCGGGTTCCCGAACGAGGACGACCCGTACGCGCCGCTGACGAACCAGGGCACGTGGCCGACGGTGCTCATCGTCTTCCGCAAGCTCAAGCCAGCGACCTAGGCAAGGACCGGCACCGGTGTCATTCCTCCTGCGACGGCTCTTCTTCTACCTGATCGCGGCCTGGGCGGCGATCACGATCAACTTCTTCCTGCCACGGTCGATGCCGGGAGATCCGGCGACGTCGCTCTTCGCGAAGCAGCAGGGCATGCTGCAGCCGGAGCAGCTGGAGTCGCTGAAGCAGGCCTACGGGCTCACCGGCGGCTCGCTGTGGGAGCAGTACGTCACCTACCTCACCCATATCTCCCGCGGCGAGTTCGGCGTCTCCTTCACGCAGTTTCCGGTGCCGGTCGTCGACGTCATCAAGCAGGGGCTGATGTGGACGCTCCTGCTGGGATTCGTCACCCTCATCCTGGGGTTCGTCATCGGCACGGCACTGGGCGCGCTTTGCGCCTGGCGCCGTGGCGGGCGGCTTGACGCGACCCTGCCGACGTTCTTCATGTTCATCGGCTCCTTCCCCTACTTCTTCCTTGCGCTGCTCGCGGTCTACGTGCTCGGCGTGCAGACCGGGTGGTTTCCGCAGGGGTATGCCTACGAGTTCGGCCTCACCCAGGGGTGGAACCAGGCGTTCATCCGCAGCGTGGCCTGGCACATGGCACTGCCCGTAATGAGTGTCGTGCTGGTGTCCATCGGCCACTGGTTGGTCGGGATGCGCAACGCGATGATCTCTGTGCTGTCAGAGGACTATTTGATGATGGCCGAAGCAAAGGGATTGTCGCAGGCCCGCATCCTGATCCAGTACGCCGCCCGGAACGCCATCCTCCCCAGCGTGACCGCGCTTGGGATGGGCGTCGGCTTCATTTTCAGCGGCCTGGTGCTCACCGAGATCGTCTTCGCCTATCCGGGGCTCGGCTACCTGCTCTTCCAGGCGGTGACGAGCCTCGATTACCCGCTCATGCAGGCGCTCTTCCTGATGATCACGCTCGGCGTCCTGCTTGCGAATTTCCTGATTGACTTTGTCTATGTCCTGCTCGATCCACGCACGCGCGGCGCGCAGATGCAGTTGGCCTGAGGAGGTTCGCATGAACGAGTTGTCGGAGAATTCGGGCGTCGCGAGCTCACTCAAGGTTGGCCTGCGCCGGCCGGCATGGCTGTCGATCATCCTGCGCAACCGGTTGGGCACCGCCGGCTGTCTGATCCTTCTGCTCGCCGCCTTCGTCGCCGTGTTCGGCCCCGTGCTGATGCCGGGCGATCCGAACGCCTTCGTCGACGCGCCGAACCTGCCGCCGTCGTCCGACCATATCCTGGGCACCACCGGGCTGGGGCAGGATGTCTTCCACCAGTTGGTCATCGGTACGCGGGCCACGCTCGTGGTCGCCGTGGTCGTCGGGCTGTTGACCTCGCTGATCGCCGCGGTGGTGGCGATGGCGTCCGCCTACTTCGGCGGCATCGTCGACGAGGTGCTCTCGCTGCTCACGAACGTGTTCCTGATCCTCCCCGGCCTGCCGCTGATGGTCGTGCTTGCCGTCTTCCTCCCGAGCGGCACCGTCACCATCGCATTGGTGTTGAGCATCGCCGGTTGGGCCTTCGGCGCCCGCTATCTCCGGTCGCAGGCGCTCAGCGTTCGCGAGCGGGACTTCGTCTCCGCGCTCGTCGTCAGCGGCGAGCGCCCGTGGCGGATCATGTTCATCGAGATCCTGCCGAACATGCTCGGCGTCCTGACGGCGTATCTCATCAATCAGGTGGTCTACGCGATCGGCGCGCAAGCGTCGCTCGAGTTCCTTGGATTGGGCGCACCGAATCAGGTGACGTGGGGCACGATGCTCTACTGGGCGGCCAACAACATGAGCCTGCTGCAGGGCACGTGGTGGACGTTCGTCGCGCCGGGGATGGCGATCGCCATCGTCTCCGCCTCGCTGACTCTGATGAACTATGTCGTGGACGAGGCGGCCAACCCGCGGCTGCGCGCGTCCCGGAGCCTGAAGGATTTCCTGCGGCGCCTGCCGCGCGGGTCGTTCATGGGCGGCCGGGCGACGGTGGTGGCGACGAATGAATAATGCCGATGTGATTCTCGATGTCCGCGACCTGTGCGTGGACTACATCTCGGAGCGCGGCGTCGTCCGCGCGGTCAACCACGTCTCCTTCAGCATCCGCGCCGGGGAGGTCTTCGGCCTCGCGGGCGAGTCGGGAAGCGGCAAGTCGACCGCCGCGCTGGCGATCCTGCGGCTGCTGCCGGCACCCGCCGTCATCCGCGGCGGGCAGGTGCTGTTTCGCGGCCGGGACATCCTGAAGGTGAACGACGCGCAGCTCGGCCAGCTGCGCTGGCGCGATGTCTCGATGGTCTTCCAGAGCGCCATGAACGCGCTCAATCCCGTGATGCGGATCGGCCGGCAGATCAGCGACGCGATCGTCCGTCACGAGCGCATTCCGCCCCGTGAGGCCCGCGAGCGAACCCAAGAGCTGCTGCGGATCGTTGGCATCGACCCGGCTCGGGCCTCCGCCTATCCGCACGAACTCTCCGGCGGCATGCGCCAGCGGGTCGTGATCGCGGTCGCGCTGGCGCTCAGGCCGAGCCTGATCATCATGGACGAGCCCACCACGGCGCTCGATGTGGTCGTGCAGCGCGAGATCCTGGACGAGATCACGGACCTGCAGCAGCGATTCGGCTTCTCGATCCTCTTCATCACGCACGACATGTCGCTCCTGGTCGAGATCTCCAACCGCATCGCGATCATGTATGCGGGCGAGATTGTCGAGGAGGCCACGGCCCGCGAGCTTTACCACCGGCCGGCGCACCCCTACACCAGGGGTCTGATGAATTCCTTCCCCTCGCTCGACGGAGAGAACGTTCGCCTGACCGGCATCGCCGGCTCGCCGCCCAACCTGTTGCACCCGCCCTCCGGTTGCCGGTTCCGCGACCGCTGCCCCCACGCGATGCCCGTCTGCGCGACGGTGTCGCCAGCCGTCACGCTCGTCGGGGACGCCCACACCACGCGGTGCCATCTCTACGATCAGCCGCTCCCGCTGGACGCGAGCGAGAAGGAGATGGCCGTATGATCGAGCAGCGTGAACCGGTGGCCGCGACGCCGCTGCTGGAGGTCCGGTCGCTGAGCAAGCAGTTCCGCGTCGGCGGCATGCTTTCGTCCCATCGGCTCCATG
>DATLHE010000204.1:0-9233 GCA_035540335.1 Thermomicrobiales bacterium
CCTCGACCCCCGTCACCCAGCGCGTCTTCGATGAGCTCGACAACGCCGCGCTCATCGAGGCGTCCATCGCCCAGCAGGAAGGCCGCCGCTCCTCTACCGGCGCCATCGCCGTCCAGACCGGCACCTTCACCGGCCGCTCGCCGAAGGACAAGTACGTCGTCGAGGAAGCGGCCTCCCGCGACGAGATCTGGTGGGGCTCGGTCAACCATCCGCTGCCGGAGGAGACGTTCGACCGCCTCCTGAGCGACGTGCGCGGCTATCTCGACGAGCGTGTCGTCTACACGCAGGCGCTCGCGGTCGGCGCCGACCCGGCCTACCAATACCCGGTGGACCTCACCACCGAGCGGGCCTGGGTGGCGCTCTTCTCCCGGCATCTCTTCATCGTCCCCGAGGAGCGCCCCGGCGGCGACACGATCACCGTCCTCCACGCGCCCGGCTTCCAGGCCGACCCGGAGCGCCACGGCGTCCGCTCGTCGACCGTCATCGCGCTCCATCTCTCGCGCCGGATCATCATCATCGCGGGCACCGAGTACGCCGGTGAAGTCAAGAAGTCGGTCTTCACGATCATGCAGTACCTCCTGCCCAAGCGCGGCGTCGCCACCATGCACTGCTCGGCGAACATCGACCGGGCAGGCGCGACGACGCTCTTCTTCGGCCTCTCCGGCACGGGCAAGACGACGCTCTCGAACGATCCCGCGGCCCGCCTCGTCGGCGACGACGAGCACGGCTGGTCGGACGAGGGCGTCTTCAACCTCGAGGGCGGCTGCTACGCCAAGACCATCTCCCTCTCGGAGCAGGACGAGCCGCGCATCTACGCCGCGACGCAGCACACCGGCACCGTCCTCGAGAACGTGCCGCTGGACCCCGCCAGCGACTACCCCGACTTCGACGATGCCTCGCTGACGGAGAACACGCGCGCGGCCTTCTCGCTGGAGGCGCTGCCGAACTGCGTGCCCTCCGGCACGGCGCCGCACGCCGCGCGGATCATCCTGCTCACCGCGGACGCCACTGGCGTGCTCCCGCCCGTCGCGCGCCTGACGCGCGAGCAGGCCATCGCCCTCTATCTGCTGGGGTTCACCTCGAAGGTGGCCGGCACCGAGCGCGGCCTCACCGAGCCGGAGGCGACCTTCTCCGAGTGCTTCGGCGCGCCCTTCCTGCCGCTGCCGCCGGAGGTCTACGCCGACCTGCTGGCGGCGAAGATCGATGCCCACCAGCCGACGCTCTGGCTCGTCAACACCGGCTGGACCGGCGGCTCCTACACGACCGGCAAGCGCATCAGCATCGGCCACACGCGGGCGATCGTCACCGCCATCACCGACGGCGCGCTGAACGACGTCGCGTACGCCAACGATCCGGTCTTCAACCTCGCCGTCCCGCCGACCGTCCGCGGCGTGCCGGACGCGGTCCTGACGCCGAAGGCCACCTGGAGCGACCCGGCGGCCTACGACGCCGCGGCCACCCGCCTGCGCGACGCCTTCCGCGCCCGCGCCGAGACGCAGGGCATCGACCCGGTCTGGACCGGCTGGCTGCGCTAATCGCGGCCAACGGAAATGTCGTAGGGGCGGCAGGAGGGTCGACTCCATGTCCCCCCTATCACCCGTCATCCTGAGCGTCAGCGAAGGATCCCCCGGCGCCGCAGCGCCAGTCTCTCTTTGGTCGGCCGGAAGCGGTTGTCCCTCTGGCGCACGCCTCGGTCGCCCAGACCATATCGATGCTGCGCGTCGATGGGGATCCCCCGGCCGAGGCAAAGCCGAGAAGCGGAGCGGGCCTTTGACTTCGCTCGGGATGACAAGGGAGCGTGGGCGCCGAGGCGAACCGGGCGTATTGGCCACGTCGCTTCGCGTAGGGTTCCCCGGCCGAGGCGAAGCCGAGAAGCGGAGCGAGCCCTTGCTGCGCTCGGAATGAGGGAAGTGAGGCGAGGCGAGCATCCCCGTACGGGCCGGCCTTGTGCCGGCCCTGTGTCGCGAAATCTCCGCCTACCGCACTGGCAGCTCGATCTGCCCGCCGTTCTCCTCGACCTCGTCCCGCGTGAAGACCATCGTCGCCTTCATCGGGATCGACACCTCGTAGAACGCCGACTCCGGCACCTCCAGCGCGAACGTCCACGCGCAGGCGTCAGTCGCGTCGGCCGCCTCCAGCGTCGTCACGCCGATGATCGCGCCGGCCTCGTCCCGCACGACGATCTGCCGTCCCGCCTTCAGGTCCGCGTCCGCGCCCAGCCCGACGCAGCCCGTGTCCGTCAGCACGTAGGCCTCGTTCACGGCGCCCGGCAGCGTCACCACCCCGGCCAGCGACACCATCCGCGCCGGCTCGGGCGTCGATGCGCCCCCGTTCCCGCTCACCGGCGCCGGCACGACGCCAGATCCGGTTCCCGCCTCCTGTGTCGCGGCGACCGGCGAGGCGCCGGCGATGGGCGACGCGATCACCACCGGCGAGGCCACCACGACCGGCGAAGCGACCACCACGGGCGAGCCGTCCAGCGCCGGGGTCGCCATCCCGGCCGGGGTGGCGATGAGCTCGGGCGTCGCCAATGCCGGCGAGGCCTCGACGGACGCGGCCGAGGCGGTCGCCACGCCGAGCGCAGCTTCCGTTGGCGTGACGGTGGGCGTCACATCGCCGGCAGACTCCGTGGCGGGTGCGGCGGTCGGCTCATCGTTCCCGTTGTCGCTGCCGCACGCGGCGAGCAGCAAGGCCATGAGCACCACCAACAGCAGTCCGGAACGCTTGCGCACGACTCGCTCCTCCCCCTTCGTCCACCATCCGCCACGTTCGCGTGGGCGCCCCATTTGTCGATCGTGCGCATCATTGTACGGTACAGGGGCAGCGACGAATCATGGAGGGGCAGGCTCCTATGCCTGCCCGTATCCGCCTCCTCCTTCACCCCAGATACCGCGCGAACCACGCCGTCGCGAGCCGCGTCACCTCCGCCATTGCCCCCGGCTCCTCGAAGAGGTGCGTCGCCCCCTCGACGATCACCAGCTCGGCGACGCCGTTCAGCCGCGCCTGCGCGCTCCGGTTCATCTCGATCACCTGCGTGTCCCGCCCGCCGACGATCAGCAGCGTGGGGGCCTCGACCTGGCCGAGCACGTCGCCCGCGAGGTCCGGACGCCCGCCGCGCGAGACGACGGCCCGCACCGCGGGTCGCGCCGCCGCGGCGACCAGCGCCGACCCGGCCCCGGTGCTGGCGCCGAAGTAGCCGACCGCCAGCGCCCGCGTCGCCTCCTGCGCGCCCAGCCAGTCGGTGGCCGCCACCAGCCGCTCCCCGAGCAAGGGAATGTCGAACCGGTGCTCGCGCGTCCGGTCGTCTACCTTCGCCTCCGGCCCGGTGAGCAGGTCGAACAGCAGCGTCCCGAGGCCCCGCTCGTGCAGGGCGACGGCAACCTCCTGGTTGCGCGGGCTGAACCGGCTGCTGCCGCTGCCATGCGCGAAGACGACGATGCTTCGCGCCCCCGGCGGCAACGCCAGGATGCCGGGGAGCCGGACGTCCCCGGAGGGGATCGTGGCGTCCCGCTGTGCGATGTCGCTCATGGGGCCTCCCTACGATCGCGGCGGCTCGTCGCCGCTGGGGTACGTCTCCGGCATATCCCGCGCCACGACGTGCAGTCGCCCCGACCCGTAGCGGAGGACGTGCGCCGCACCAACGACGTGGCAGGGCACGAGCGCAGCAATGTCCTCCGTCACGGCCATCCCAACGCAAAGGACTACGCCGCGGTGATGCCTTCAAGCTTGGCGCAGCCGAGCTCGGAGAAGAGGGCGAGCCCGGTGTACCACTTGATGCGGGTGCGGGTGGCGTCCTTGGTTTCGAGCTCGCCGACGCGCTCGATCGTGATGCCGCCGTGCTCCAGCCCCATCAGGCCGGCGCCCTGGCCGAACTTGAGGGCGTAGATCGTGGACAGGTTGGTGCCGGAGCCGAGGGTCTGGGTATCGGGCACGAAGTCATCCACGACGAGCGGGATGCCGTCGTACGTCTCCACCTGTTGGCCGAACTGGTTGATCGACGTTTCGAGCATGTAGCCGGCCGTGCGGCGGAGATCCTTCAGCTTGCGGCGGGTGCGCTTGCTCATCAGGAGCAGCTCGGGGCGGCCGGGCTTGACGGCGTCGATCAGCTCGTCGAGCTTCGCCAGCGTCAGGGCGCCGCCGTTGGCGCCCATCGTGAGGGTCTGGCCGGCCGGGATCAGGCGATGGATGCCGTCGAAGCTCTTGGTATCGGTGGTGACGTTGCCGGTGATGAACGTCTCGGAGAACTTGTGGGCGACGGCCTTGGCGCGGCTGGCGATGACCTCGGCCTCGATGTCGTTGGCGTCGGCGTAGGTGGCCTGGAGGAAGTTGTCGACGTCGGCGTCGCCGCCGAGGATCGTCAGGACGGCGGTGTGCTGGGTGAAGGTCGGGGTGGCCTCGGTCCAGGTGTCGCCCACGCTGTAGTAGGACGCGGCGGGCATGGTGGCCTCGCGGTTGTAGGTGACGGCGGTGCCGGTGACCTCCATGAACGGGAGGAAGGAGAGGATCGCGCTCTCCTTGACGATGGTCTCGATGACGCCGCGCAGGAGCATGTCGTTGGACAGGTTCGCGGCCTGGGCCTTGGTAATCGCCATGAACACGCCTCCCTAGGACGATCGCGACGAACGACGATGCGCGTCCGCCGCCAACCCACGCCGTATCTTCTCGGCCGCTGGCAGCTGCGCCGGGTCGACCGGCAACGGTCCGCCCCCGCCCGCCGGCACGGCCGGGACCGGGACGGCGCGCGGCGCCTCCTCCGTCCACGATTCCGCCAGCCGCGCGTAGGCCACCCGCGCCGGCTCAACGCTGGCCAGGATGCCGGCGATCGAATCGCCGCTCACCAGCTCCGGCACGACGTCGCGGTGCGCGCGCAGCACCAGCTCGCGCACCGCGTCCAAGTCCTCGCTCATCCCGCCCTCCGGCGCCTCATCCGGCGCTGCGTCATGGTACGTCTCCAACGGGGATATCAGCTCGGGCACGCCCGCACTCCTTCTCGCTCCTGCCGACGACACGACGAAGCCCCCGGCGAACCGGGAGCTCCATCAGGGGATACCGGACCTTGTGGTGCGTCCGGCAGGCACAGATCAGAACGCATGTTCTTTTCTGTACTACTTACTATACGCATCGAGCGACAAAAAATGCGCCACGACAACGCCCGACATGGCGAAATTGGTCCGGCTCAGGGCTGCGAGCGGCTCACACCGCGCAGTCGCACCCCTTGGCGCGCAAGAGCTCTTCCTGACGTTCCACCGGGTCGACGTACTCATGCTGGACGGCCTCGCCCGTCGCCAGCAGGGGGTCGAGCGGGCTGCCATGACGAAAGCCCCGACGCTGCATCTCCGCCACCTGCGCCTCGTGACGCGCGTAGAGCGCGGCCAGCTTGCCCCGCCAGCGCAGTGTCTCCGGATGCCGCGCGTAGCCGGTCTTGCCGGCGGTGAGTATCGTCCACAGCGCGTGCAGCTCCCGGTGCTCGCCCAGCAGGTGCTGGCGGCACAGGCGCTCCGGCGGCAGGTCCCAGATGCGCATCAGCCCTCCGCCTCACGGTGGCCGGCGTTCTCGTTCCCCCGGTCCGGCATGATCGCCGCGATCGCGCGCAGGCTCTCGTCCAGGCGCTCGCTGGCGATGGGCACCGCCCCCCAGCCGCGGATGGTCTCGGCATGCCCGGCAGCCGCCTGGCCGCCAACGATGATCCGCGGCCGCCGGCTCGCCGGCAGCGCCTCCTCCAGCGCCGCGATCGCCTCCCCCACCGCGGGCAGGTTGGTGGGGATCTTCACCGACAGCAGGACCGTGTCTGGCTGGTGCAGCCGCACCGACTCCAGCAGGAACCGGGGCGCGACGTCCGGGCCCAGATAGTGGACGGCGTGCCCAGCGGCCCGCAGCAGACCGCACAGCATGTGCAGCCCGAGCTGGTGCCGCTCGCCCTCGACACAGGCCGCGACGATGACCGGCGCTCGCGGGTCGACAGCGGCGTGCCGCAGGGAAAGCTCGGCGATGAGATCGCGCGACAGCTCCGAGATCTCCTTCTCCTGGGCGACGAGCAGCTCGCCGCGCTCCCAGCGCTCGCCCACCTCGACCAGCGCCAGGCGCAGCACGTCGTCGAGCAGCCGCAGCAGGGGCATCCCGACCTCGTCCGCCGCGATCACCGTGCGGTACGCGGCGCCGAGCGCGCCCGCCGTCGCCTGCTCCAGGAACGACGCGGCGAGCGTCGCCGGCGCCGGCAGGCGATCGAGCGCCGCCAGCCGTTGCCGGATGTCGTCGAGCGACAGCCGCTGCCGCTGCCACTCCTTGATGTGGCGAATGCGCTCGACGTCCGCGGGCGCGTAGAGCCGGTGTCCGCCGGGGGTGCGTGTCGCCGTGACGAGCCCCTCGCGCTCGAGGAACCGGAGGCTGGAATGGGAGACGTCCGGGTAGTCCCGCTGCAGCGCCGCGACGACGGCGCCGATCGGGAGCATGCCATCGGCGTGACTGGGTTGTGGGAGCGATGCGGCCAAAACTTAAACCTCCACTTGAGGTAAGTGTGTCATGCCGGTGTGCCGGCCGCAACCGGCCCCAAACAGGCCAGGAAGGGCCGCGTCCAGCGTTGACAGATATAAATCTCTAGTTTAGGTTCATATCTACAGGGACGGCCGGCGCCGCCGACCCGGTCAGACGAATCGCGATATCGGTCACACGAAGGAGAGCACCATGCAGACCCGCCGCTCATTCACCCTCAGGACCCTCGGCCTCGCCAGCGTCATGGCGGCAACCCTCTCGCTAAGCGCCGTGAGCCAGGCCGCCGCCCAGGATGCCACCGCCTCCCCCATGGGCGCCGCCGACATGGGCAACTGCGTCACGGCCCTCGGCATCGGCGGCGAGGGTGACGCCTGCATCAATGTCGTCCACGCCTCACCGGATGCCCCCGCCGTCGACGTCTACCTGGACGGCCAGCAGGCGCTCGCCGGCCTCGCGTTCGGCGCCGACTCCGGCTGGGTGGCCGTCCCCGCCGGCGACCATCAGGTGCAGGTGACCGCCACCGGCGCCGCGCTCGACACCGCCGTCATCGACGCCAACGTCACGCTCGAGGAAGGCGCCGCCTACGAGGTCGCCGCCACCGGTCTTCTCGCCGAGATCACCCCGCAGGTCTACCAGGTCGATCTCAGCATGCTCGAGGACGACATGGCGCGGATCCGCGTCATCCATACCTCGCCGGACGCGCCGGCCGTCGATGTCGCCGTCGCGGGCGGCGATGTGCTCATCGCGAACCTCGCCTTCCCGGACGCCAGCGACGCGCTGACGGTCCCGGCCGGCACCTACGACCTTGAGGTCCGTCCCACCGGCACCACCGACGTTGCCCTCAACCTGCCGGGCGTCGTGCTCGAGGCCGGCATGGTCTACGACGTCTTCGCCATCGGCCAGGTCGGCGATGGCACGCTGACGGTGCTCGTCGTGCCGTCCACCACCATGGCGCCGGCCGCCACGCCGGTCGCCTAGACAGCGACGACGGCACCATTTCGCGCTGGCGCCCGGGGCAGCACACCGCCCGGGCGCCGGCACACGAGGCAGTCATCATGAGCGCGACCACCCTCCTCTTCCGTTCCCCCCTCCCGGCGTCCGCGGACGACGTGCTGGCCTGGCACCGAAACCCCGGCGCGCTCGAGCGGCTCACCCCGCCCTGGATGGATGTCCGCGTCGTCGACGCCCACGGCGGCATCGCCCCCGGCGACTGGACCCGCCTCCGCGTGCCCGTCGGCCCCACCACCTTCACGTGGACGCTCGTCCACGAGGACCTTCCAGACGGGTTGGGCTTCGTCGACGTCCAGCAGTCCGGGCCATTCCGCTCCTGGCGCCACGAGCACAGCTTCCTCCCCGATGGCCCGAACCGCTCCGTGCTCGAAGACCGCATCGCCTACGAGCTGCCGCTCGGCGCCGTCGGGTCCGCGGTCGCGGATGGGCGGGTCCGCACGCAGCTTGCCCAACTCTTCCACTTCCGCCACGGGCGCACCCGGATCGACCTCGCCCGGCACCTCGACGCCGGGTTCGAGCGCCCGCTGCGTATCGCCGTCACCGGCGCCACCGGGCTCGTCGGCAGCCGCCTCATCCCCTTTCTCCAAACGGGCGGGCACGAGATCTTCCGGCTCGTCCGCCATCAGCCCCGCGGCGACCACGACATCGCCTGGAACCCGGCGACGGGTGACATCGACGCCGCGGCGCTCGAGGGCATGGACGCCGTCGTCCACCTCGCGGGCGTCTCGATCGCCGGTGGGCGCTGGACCACGTCGCGCAAGGCGGCCATCCGCGACAGCCGGGTGGAGGGCACCCGCCTGCTCGCCCGCACGCTGGCCGAGCTCGAGTCCCCACCGCGCGTGCTGGTCTCGACCTCGGCGGTCGGCTACTACGGCGACGCGGGCGGCCGGCCCCTGACGGAGGAGTCGCCGGCGGGCGCGGGCTTCCTCGCCGATGTCTGCTACGAGTGGGAAGACGCCGCCAAGCCCGCCACGAAGGCCGGCATCCGCGTCGTCCATCCGCGCTTCGGCGTCGTCTTCGCCGGGGAAGGCGGCATGCTGCCCCTCCTCGCCCGCGTCTTCAGGGCCGGGGCCGGTGGACCGCTCGGCGACGGCAGGCAATACCTGAGCTGGATCGCGCTCGACGACCTGGTCGGCATCCTGCTGGAAGCGATCGCCGATGACAGCCTGGAGGGGCCCGTCAACGCCGTCGCGCCCGAGCCCGTGACGAACCGCGACTTCGGCGAGACGCTCGGCCGCGTGCTCCACCGTCCCACGATCCTGCGGACGCCCGCGACCATGATGCGGCTTGCCGCCGGCCAGCTCGCGGACGAGCTCATCCTGGCCAGCCAGCGGGCGATGCCCGCCCGGCTCGAGCAGGTTGGCTTCGATTTTGCGTATCCCACGCTCGAGGCGGCCCTGCGTCACGAGCTTGGCCGCGACGACGGTCGCCAATCGGCTCCCGCGATCGCGCCACGCCGCGCAGCCGCCCTCGGCGACGCTGCCGGGTCGGGTCTCGCATCGTCCTTCTCGACCAGGACGCCGGAAGGAGCGACACATGGCCGCCCCGAGTGAGGGCATACGCCCCGCTCCGACGCCGTCGGATTGGGCCAGCTGCCGGGACATCGCGCGGGAGCATGGGCGATCCTTCTTCTTCGCCAGCCGCTGCCTGCCCCCGGTCCGCCAGCGCGCGGCGCTCGCCACCTACGCCTACTGCCGCATCGCCGACGACATCGTCGACCGCGCGGAGGTGGA
>DATLHE010000205.1:0-2609 GCA_035540335.1 Thermomicrobiales bacterium
GATCTCCGATGACCAAAGCGACTTCGTCGACTGCCTTCTCGCGCCGTTCGTTCCTGCGCACCGGCGCGGTGGCCGGCGGCGCCGCCGCTGCGACGGGCCTCGCCGCGCCCGCGGTGCTCGCCCAGTCCCCCGTCACCGTGAAGATGCAGACGTCGTGGCCCGCCTCCGACATCTGGATGGACATGGCGCGCCAGTACACGACCATGGTCGAGGAGATGTCCGCGGGCCGGATCAAGTTCGACCTGATGCCGGCCGGCTCGGTGGTCGGGGCCTTCCAGGTCATGGACGGCGTCAACGACGGCGTCATCGACGCGGCCCACACCGTTGCCTCCTACTGGTACGGCAAGAACAAGGCGGCGTCCTTCTTCGGCACCGGCCCGGTCTTCGGCGGCTCGGCGACGACGATGCTCGGCTGGTTCTACCAGGGCGGCGGACAGGAGCTTTACCGCGAGCTCACCCAGGACATCATGGGGCTGAACGTCTACGGCTTCTTCGGCTTCCCGATGCCGGCGCAGCCCTTCGGCTGGTTCAAGAACCCGATCGCCGGCAAGGACGACATCCAGGGCTTCAAGTACCGCACCGTCGGCCTCGCCGCCGACCTCATGCAGCAGATGGGCATGAGCGTCTCCCAGCTGCCCGGCGGCGAGATCGTGCCGGCGATGGAACGCGGCGTCATCGACGCCTACGAGTTCAACAACCCGTCGTCGGACCTGCGCTTCGGCTCGGCCGACGTCGCCAAGAACTACTACCTCGGCTCCTACCACCAGGCGTCGGAGAGTTTTGAGTTCCTGTTCAACCGTGACTTCTTCGACGACCTCGAGCCCGACCTCCAGGCGATCCTGAAGCACGCGGTCTCGGCGGCGTCGAGCGACAACACCTACTTCGCGCTGAAGAACTACTCCGCCGACCTGCAGAAGCTCCAGAACGAGCTCGGCGTCAGCATCCACAAGACCCCCAAGGACATCCAGGAGGCGCAGCTCGTCGCCTGGGACGTGCTGATCGCCCAGCTCGAGCAGGACGAGTTCATGAAGCGGATCATCGACAGCCAGCGCGCCTGGGTCGACCAGGTCACCTACTACGAGCTGATGAACGCGCCCGACTACGTGCTCGCCTACGACCACTACTTCCCCGGCAAGCTCAAGGACGCCTGAGCCAGGCGAGCCGGCGGCCCGACGGCGCCGCCGGCGCCATGACCAGTACCCCACGGGAGGACCCTGGCCGGTGATTTCCTACATCCGCTTCGCCGACCGGCTTTCCGCATGGTTCGGCAAGGCCTTCGGCTGGCTGATCGTGCTCATGACGCTCGGCACCTGCTGGGAGGTGATCGTGCGCTACCTGTTCAACGCGCCGACGCCGTGGTCCTTCGACCTCTCCTACACCACCTACGGCGCCCTCTTCATGATGGCGGGCGCCTACACCCTGTCGCGCGGCGGGCATGTCCGCGGCGACTTCATCTACCGCAACTGGCCGCCGCGCTGGCAGGCGCGCGTCGACTTCGTGCTCTACTTCGTCTTCTTCTTCCCGGGCGTGCTGGCGATGATCATCACCGGCTGGAAATACGCCGCGCGCTCATGGGGCTACGCCGAGGTCTCGATCTCGAGCCCGGCGGGAATGCCGATCTACCAGCTCAAGTCGGTGATCGTCGCCGCCGGCCTCCTGCTCCTCATCCAGGGCATCGCCCAGGTCATGCGCTGCATCCTCTGCATGCGCTCGGGCGAATGGCTGCTGCCGGAGGACGACGTGCGCGAAACCGACGAGGTGCTGATCGAGGCCGCCCAGCACGGCGAGGACGTCCGGAGGATGGTGGATTGACCGACCCCCAAGTCGCCCTGTTCATGCTGGGGATCTTCATCCTCGCCATCTTCCTTGGCTTCCCGATCGCCTTCACGATGATGGCGATGGGCGTGCTCTTCGGCTACTACGCCTACTTCGACCCGGACCGGATGTGGCGGGCCTTCAACCGCCTCGACGAGACGGCCTCGACCTGGGACCAGTGGTCGCTGTGGGTCGAGGGGTTCTTCAACAACCGCATCTTCGACCTCTTCATCAACCAGACCTACACCGTCATCTCCAACGACGTGCTGACGGCGATCCCGCTCTTTCTGTTCATGGGCTACATCGTCGAGCGCGCCAACATCGTTTCGCGCCTGTTCTCCACGCTGGAGATCGCCGCTAAGGACATCCCCGGCTCGCTCGGCGTGGCCGCGCTCTTCACCTGCTCGCTCTTCGCCACGGCGACCGGCATCGTCGGCGCGGTGGTCACGCTGATGGGCCTCCTTGCCTTCCCGCAGATGCTGAAGGCCAAATACAAGACCAGCTTTGCCGCCGGGATCATCTGCGCCGGCGGCACGCTCGGCATCCTGATCCCGCCGTCGATCATGCTCATCGTCTATGCGGCGACCTCGGGCGTCTCGATCGTCCGGCTCTATGCCGGCGCGCTGCTGCCGGGCTTCCTGCTCGTCGCCCTCTACATCGCCTACGTGATGCTCCGCGCAACGCTCCAGCCCTCGGTCGCGCCCAAGCCGCCGCCGGGGACGATCCCGGAGGTCAGCCTCGGGCGGCTCTCGTGGATGATGCTGACCTCCTTCGCGCCGCTTGCCCTGCTGATC
>DATLHE010000206.1:0-2259 GCA_035540335.1 Thermomicrobiales bacterium
TGGAGGAGGCGGGGATCACCACGGCGTGCCCACCTCCCAGCTACTGGCGTGTGGTGCGCCTGCCGTGTAGGCCGAGCCGTGTGGCGTGCCGACGGTGAGGTCGATGTCGACGTCGGGGCCGCCGGCTGCGGCGAGGGTTCTAGCGGTGTTGGTCTCGACGGCGGGGCTGAGGCTGGCGGTCTTGGCGCCGGTGAGCGGCTGGGCGGCCTCAAGGGTCGTGGCGGTGTCGAGGCTCTGGCTCTTCGACCCTGCGAGGGGCTGGGCGCTCTCGGTCTGGGTCGCGGCGGGCAGCGCTGCCGTCTTGCTGCCGGCCGGTTGCTGCGCCGCCTCGGACGTGGAAGCGATGCCGAGGGCCGCCGTCTTCGCGCCCGTGAGGGGCTGCGCGGTCTCGGTGGCGGCCGCGGAGCCGAGGGTCGCTCCGGCGGTGACGTCCGCGGCGGCGAAGTCGTCGAACTTGATCGCGCCCGCCGATTCGGCGCGAATGCCGACGTTGATGCCCGTCGCTACGTGGGCGTTGACGACGGAGACGCGTTCGACGCCGTTGACGTAAGCCTTGATCGTCGAGCCGACGGCCTGGACTTTCGCCACGTCGCCCGGCGCTGCTGCCGCCGCGTAGGTGCCGATGAGAGTGAAGCTGCCGCCCACGACGGAGAAGAGATCCCAGGTGCTGCCGTCGTTGCGCCATAGGTAGCCGGAGGAGAGGTTCGAGCTGCCGCGGCACCACACGCCGTGGCTCGCGGCCGTGGTGGCGGCGATCGTGACCTGCGCCGAGTGGTCGTCCGACGCCATCGCGCCCGCGGCCCGCAGGATGATCGTGCCGCCGGCCGCGCCCGGTGAGAGCTGGTTGGAGACGATCGACCAGTCTCCGGACACCTCCACCCAGTTGGCCCCGAGGCTGCTGGAGTCGGCCCGGTTGAAGTCGTCGCTAAAGCTCGCCATCGCTACGCGGTGGAACTGACCCGAGCGAAGTCACTGATCGTCAGGGTGAACGAGTTCCCGTCCGGGGTCCACGCCAGGTCGTGCTTGGTGAGCGGGATCAGATCGGCATCGGTGCCGCCCGTGGTATCCGGGTCGTAGCAGATCACCACCGCTCCGATCGCGTTGCCGGTCGGCGAGGTCCAGGTGACGTCGGCTGCGTCGAGGGCGACACGGTCGTTCGTGTCGTCGACGGTGACGGTCACTGACGCGAGCGTCTTCCTGCCGACGGTGGTCTGTTCGTTCGTGGTGCCAGCGACCACCGCGGCAAGGTCGTCCTTGTCGCGCAGGACGGCGTCAGTCTCCAGCCCGCTGGCTTCCAGCGGCACCAGGATCAGTGCGTCGTTGGCGGCTGGCAGGCTGGTGTAGTTGGCGAGCCGCCCGAGGGCGATGTTAAAAACGATGTTCGCCATCGCAGAGATCCTCTCGGGAGGCTGGAGCTGGGTGTCCCGCCGCCGCGCTGGGGGCGCCGACGGCGAGGAGATCAGGCGGCCTTGGCTCCGGCGGGCAGCGGCGGGGCGACGCCGGGGGCGAGTTGCTCGCGCGTGTACTCGTCACGCGGGGCTTTAATGAGGTCGAAGACGAGGTAGCGGGCCTGCTTGCCCTTGCCGGTCTTCGCGATCCGGCCTTCGGAGGCCCAGCGCCAGATGGTGCCGACGGGGACGCCGGCGTAGTAGGCGGCGTCGGCTGCGGTGACGTAGCCGGGAGGCATCGCTCACCTCCCCATGAAATGGCTGAGGCCCACCGGTGTTGGTGGGCCTCAAGCGCACGAAGGCTATCTGAGCAGATCATGGCTTCGGTGGGTCTGAACTGTCAAGTTGTAGTCGAGGGTTCAGTCGCCGTAGTTCTCGGGGAGGCCGTGGCGGCGCAGCCACTCGCCTTCCATGGAGTTGGAGCCCTGGGCCATGAAGTGGGCGCGGGCGTCGTTGACTTCGTCGTCGGTCATCTCGTTGGCGGACTTGGCGGTCCAGGAGACGTTAGGCAGGTTGGGCATGGGTTCCTTCCGGCTACAGCTGGCGGTTGTGGGCGAGGTCGGCGGCCTGGTCGAGGTAGCGGAAGGCGAGGAACGAGGTGCCGCGGGAGTCGTTCCAGTGAGGGACGGACTCGGCGTGGGGGAAGTCTCGACGGATGGCTTCAAGGAGGACGGCGAGCGCGTCGTGGGTGTGACTGGCGCCGGGTGCGGCGGCTTCTATGGCGCCCATGAGGCAGACGGCGCCATGCTCGTCGGTGAGGGCGTCGCGGCACCAGCCGGCAGAGTGGAGGGCCTGGCCGGCCTGCCAGAGC
>DATLHE010000207.1:0-4730 GCA_035540335.1 Thermomicrobiales bacterium
ACGAGGGACGACGCGCCCGGGATCGGCACGACCCGGTGCCCCGCCTGCCGCGCCGCCTCGGCGATCTCCCGCCCCGGATCGGCGATGCCCGGCGTGCCGGCGTCGCTGATGAGGGCGACGTCGCCCGCGGCCAGCGCCTCCAGCAGCCGCTCCTCACGCTGCTTCCGGTTGTGGTGGTGGTACGAGAGCATCGGCGTCGCGATGTCGAACGCCTTGAGCAGTGAGCCGCTGTGACGGGTGTCCTCGGCGGCGATCAGGGCGACGCCCCGGAGCGTCTCCACCGCGCGCGGCGTAAGATCGCCCAGATTCCCGATCGGTGTCGCGACGACGTATAACGTACCCATCGACGTGCATGGCTTTCGTTGAGGAACGAATGTTCGAACGGTATACTTGATCCACAATCACACCACACGGCACCCCCGTATGCCATGCCCGGTGCGCACTGCACATCCCCGACACGAGACATAGCGGAGACAGGTCAGCTCGGATGACGGACGGCTCGCTGTTCAACCTTGACGCCTTTGGAACCAACGAAACAGCGGTCGATCCCGCGCCGGACCCGGCTCCGGCGGTCGCGGCGTCCCCGGCGCGCGACGACGCCGGGCCGAAGTCGCTCTACCGCAAGTACCGGCCGCAGAGCTTCGCCGAGGACGATCTCTTCGGCCAGGAGCACATCGTCAACACGCTCCGCAACGCCATCGCGCTCGACCGCATCGCCCACGCCTACCTCTTCTGCGGCCCGCGCGGCACCGGCAAGACGACGACCGCCCGCCTGCTGGCGAAGGCCGTCAACTGCCTCGACCCCGACCCCCGCGCACGCCCCTGCAACCGCTGCGCGGCGTGCGTGGCGATCAACACCGGCGCCACGACCGACGTGATCGAGATCGACGCCGCCAGCAACCGTGGCATCGACGACATCCGCGACCTGCGCGAGCGGGTGAAGTACGCGCCGAGCCAGCTCAAGACGAAGTTCTACATCATCGACGAGGCACACCAGATCACCGGCGCGGCAGCCAATGCCTTTCTCAAGACGCTGGAGGAGCCGCCCGCGCACACCAAGTTCGTGCTGGCGACGACCGACCCGGAGGAGCTGCTGCAGACGATCGTCTCGCGCTGCCAGCGCTTCGACTTCCGGCGCATCGGGTTGGAGGCGATGACCGCCTGCCTGACGAAGGTAGCCGCCGCCGAGCAGATCGAGATCGACGAGGAGGCGAAGGTCGCCATCGCCCGCCACGCGACCGGCAGCATGCGCGATGCGCTCGGCCTGCTCGACCAGGTGGCGGTCTACCGCGAGAACGCCGATGACGCCGGCACGCAGGTGACGGTCGAACTCGTTCGCACGGTGCTGGGCGTCAGCCGCAACGAGCGTGTCGAGGAGATCGTCGCCGCGCTGGCCGACAAGGACGCCGGCGCGGGGTTGCGGGCGATCGGGCAGGCCGTCGAGGCGGGCGACGACATCCGCCAGCTTGCGCGCCAGCTCGTTGCCTACCTGCGCCTGCTGCTGCTGGAACGCGCCGGTGGCGACGGCGACCTGGACGAGGCCGGCAAGGCGCTCGCCGCGCGCTTCGAGCTGCGGGACCTGGCCGAGCTCGCGCGGCTGATGGGCGACATCGACTTCAAGGTCAAGCACGCGACGATCTCGCAGCTTCCGCTGGAGATCGCGATCGTCGAGGGCGCGCTGCGCGACCAGGCGCCCGCCGTGGCTGCACCCGCGGCACCAGCGACGGCGCGTGCCTCGCAGCCGCCCGCGCACCCGTCCGATGGCATGCACGCGCCGAGCGCGCCGCCCTCGTCCGAGCCGGCGCCACCCCGCACCTCGCTGCGGGACCGCGTCCGGGGCGGCGGGCGGGGCGCGCCGAGCCCGATGACGCCCGCGACGCCGTCGCCCGAGCCGCGCCCGGCTCAGGCGCAGCCCACACCGGCGCCAACACCGGCAACCCCGGCGCCCCAGCAGGCACCGGACCGCCAGCAGGCCGTGCCAGGGCCGGCGGCGGTCGCCGCTCCGCCGGCGGCGGGAGCGGCGGGCGGCCTCAGTCTGGAAGCGATGATCGACAGCTGGCCGCGGATTCGCGCCGACGTGAAGGCGGTCAATCGCCGCATCGAGGCGCTGCTGCAGCAGATCGACCCGGTGTCGATCGCCGGCACCAAGGTCACGCTCGTCTCCCCGTACGAGTTCCACCGCAACCGGGTGAATACGGACGAGGTGCGGATCGTCATTGAAGAGGTGATCGGGCGCATCTTCCGCGAGAAGGTCACCGTCTCCTGCGTGACGAAGGAGGAGGCGGCCGCGCTCGCCACCTCGCAGCCGGCGCCGCGATCGATCGCCGAGCCCGCAGCGCAGCCTGCGCACGCCGCGCCGGTCGCGTCGCCGCAGGCTCCCGAGCCAGAACCGGAGTCCGCGCCGTCGTTCGAGGACGATGAGAAGACGCTCCAGGCCGTGCGGAACATCTTCGACGCCGAGGAAGAGGATATCTAGCGCCCATCATGACGTGCGGACAACATGAGCAGTGGCAGGGGTCGGCTCATGGTCGACCCCTTCGTGCACGCCAGCGACAGAGGAGTGGAACGCCATGGCCGGGATCAGCATCTCCGCCGAGCGGGACATCGCCGCGCCCGCCGAAGCGGTCTACGGCATCCTCGCCGACTACCGGGAGCACCATCCGCGCATCCTGCCACCCGCCTTCACCGGGTTCACCGTCGAGAGCGGGGGAAGCGGCGAGGGCACGGTCATCAGGTTCGAGGTGAAGAGCGGAGGGCGCACGCAGTCCTTCCACCAGCGGGTCAGTGAGCCCGAGCCGGGTCGCGTGCTGCGCGAGTCAGCGCTCGACGGCGACCTGGCGACGACGTTCACGGTCACGCCCACCGGCGACGACCGGAGCCATGTGCGGATCGAGACGACGTGGAGCACGGGCGGGATGCGGGGCTGGATCGAGCGCCTCGTGGCGCCGCGGCTCCTGCGTCCGATCTATGTCGATGAGCTGGAGCGCCTTGACCAGTACGCCCGGACGCGTGTCATCACCTGACACCGTCGTAGGGTCGGCCACATGGCCGACCCTACGACGGCATTCTGTGCGTCATCCGGCCGGCGTGGGGGTCGGAGCCGGGGTGGCCACCGGAGTCGCGACGGGCGACGCCGCCGGGGTGGCGCTCGCGGGAGATTCCATCGCCAGCAGGACGCGCGGCTCCTGCGATTGGTTCATGAACACGATCTCGGAGGGCGACGACGGGTCCTCGGTCATCACTTGCTCCCACGCCAGCCCGCGGTCGACCCACCAGAGCTTCGGCACGCCCGCCACGGCGTCGACAGGTACCTGGTAGCTCAACGGCTTCTTGAAGGAGCGCACCCAGAGGCTGTGGAACGCCCAGTGGTCGCCGTCGCGGATGGAGATGACGTAAGCGACCGAGCGCCCGTCCGGGGAGGGGGCGACGGTGGTGATCGTCGCCGAGGGACCGCCCTGGCCGGAGGTGGCGACGAGCGTCGGGGCCGCGTCGCGCAACCGGTAGGTGAAGAGCTGCCCGCCGAACGGCACGCCGTTCGCGAGATTGGCGCGGACGTAGGCGAAACCCGAGCCGTCGGCCAGCCATCGCAGGTGCTCGATGCTCTTGCCCGGCTCCACCCGGGGCGCGGGGGCGTCGCTCATCCGGCCGTCGCTGCCGAGCAGGAGGACCTCCTGCGACGTGTCGTCGTGTGCGACGACGACCGCGATCTGGGTGCCCTGCGGCGACCAGGCGGCGGAGAGGATACGCCCGGCGATACCGTCGCTCGGGATCGGCTGCGGGTCGCCCGAGACAGGCACGTTGACGAGCACCGATGGCCCTGCCACGAGCATCGCGTTCCCCTGCGGCGACCAGGTGACGCTGTAGGCGTCCTCCGCGTTCTCCGCCTGCGGGGTGGCGCTGCTCGCGACGACGGTCCGCGCTTCCCCGACCGGTTTGCCGGCGCGGTCGAAGAGCAGCAGCGAGACGCCGCTCGCCTCGCCGCCCGGCCCGACGAGGACCGCGACGCGGTCGCCGTTCGGCGAGGCGTCGAAGGCCAGGAGCGGGCGACCGTTGGGAAGGTTGACGGGCTGCGTGTCGGGACCGTCCGCGGTGAGCGTCAGTGCCACAAGGTCGTTGTTGGCAACCGTGTAGAGTGTGTCGGGAGCGCCCCGCGTCGCCAGCAGCGTCTCCGGCGAAGCAAGCGGGGCGGACGTCGCCGTCGGGGCGACAGGCGATGCCGGCTCGGTGGTCGCGGTCGGCGGCTGCTCGGTCACCGGCTCGTTGGCGAAGCGGCGGTCGTCCTGCGCGTCCGTGCCGCAGGCGACGAGCACGATGCAGCAGGCCAGCACCAGTGAGAGACAGCGCAAGCGGTACCCGAATCGGAGATCAGGCTGAACGAACCGTCGTGGACGTGTCATGACTGAGAATGCAACTCACTCATACCTTGTGCGTGCGGGAAGTGGTGGATCGCTGGAGGAACTCGCCCGGCGGCGGACTGCGCCTGAGTTTACCATGCAGGCCGTGGCCCAACAGACCGGCGTGCCGCCCGACACGCTGCGCTCGTGGGAGCGTCGGCACGGCTTTCCGGCGCCCTCCCGCACCGATTCCAACCGCCGCCTCTACTCCGAGCGGGACATTGCCGCGATCACCTGGGTGCGCGACCAGACGGAGCGCGGGCAGGGCACCAATGAAGCGATCGCCATGCTGCACCGGCACCTCGCGGGCGGCGAGGCTGCCGGTGGGGGCGGGAC
>DATLHE010000208.1:0-8535 GCA_035540335.1 Thermomicrobiales bacterium
GCCCCTGCGGGGCTCACCCGGGCGAGCCCTTGCTGCGCTCAGGATGACGGCAATTGTTGGCGCGTGATGATCGGCCAACCCACAAAATCACCCGAGAAAACCTCAGGTCAATATCATCAACTTCTCAGAACTTCCTCAGGAAACAGCCCTACCATACACACATGGAACCCCAGACCTGACCCCGTCTGTTGTTCCGTACAACCCCAACCCCTTCTCTCCCTTCTCGGACGACGCCGCTCCCCAGCGGCGTCGCTCCGTGTCCGGACGCCACGATCCCCCGTATGTTCTTCAGCTTTTCTTCAGGATCGGTTCAGGAACGATTCAGGCATCACCCCTATGCTTGAAAGTGGTAAGAGTCAGCAGGCAGCTCCGGTTGCCACACGCGACCCTTCCCATCTCTTCTCCCCCCACCCCACAGATGATCGGCGGTCCTCCTGCAAAGATGGTCCGCCGATCGTTTGTCTCTGGCCCATGATGCGAATTCCCTGCGGTACCATGGAGACACACCGGGCCCCGCCCCCACCCGGCGAGACCCGCGATGGACCGCGAGGAAATGTCGACGCCATGTCTGCTCCGACGCCTTCAACCGACCTCGACGTCGTCCCCGATGTCCCGATGCGCATCCTCCTCGTCGAGGACGAGCCGTCGATCTCCGGGTTCGTCCGCCGCGGGCTCATCTTCGAAGGGTTCGATGTCGACATCATCGCCGACGGCCGCGAGGCGATCGACGCCATCCGCGACAACCCGCCCGATCTCCTGATCCTCGACCTCATGCTCCCCGGCGTGAACGGCATCGAGGTCACCCGCCGCGTCCGTAACGCCGAGCAGGTCGATCCCGGCACCCGCCTGCCGATCCTGATGCTCACCGCCCGCGACTCCGTCGCCGATCGCGTCACCGGCCTCGACGCCGGCGCCGACGACTACCTCGTCAAGCCGTTCGACTTCGACGAGCTCGTCGCCCGCGTCCGCGCACTCCTGCGTCGCACCCGCCAGCCGGCGGCGGCCGCGCCGAACGAGATCCTGCGCTTCGACGACATCGCGCTCGACCTCGGCAGCCGCACCGTCACCCGCGCCGAGCAGCAGGTCGAGCTCACCCCGCGCGAGTTCGATCTGCTCGTGCTCTTCCTGCGCCATCCGAATCAGGTGCTGACGCGCTCGACGTTGATGCAGCGCGTCTGGGGGGAGGATTTCTTCGGTGAATCCAACGTCCTCGAGGTCGTCATCGGCAACCTGCGCCGGGCGTTGGAGATGAACGACCGTCCCCGCGTCATCCAGACCGTCCGGGGCATCGGCTACGTGCTCCGCCAACGCGCATGAACGCCACCGATCATCCAACCCAGACGCTGGCGTCGCCCGACCCGTCGCTCTCCGCGCGCCAGGCCACCACGTCGTCGCGGGCGACCGCCGAGGAGCGTCCGGGGTCGTTCATCCGCCGCCGGGTACCGTTCCTCTTCTCAATCCGCTTCGGCCTCACCGCCTGGTACGCCGGCATCCTGATCCTCACGCTCTCCCTCTCCGGGATCGCGCTCCGCACCCTCCTCGTGCGCTCGCTGGAGCAGGACGTCGAGACGCGCCTCCACAGCGCCGCGGTCGAGGTCCGCTCCCAGACATCGGAGCGGCTCGACCAGACCGGCGTCGAGCAGGATGGCAGCACCGGCGAGCCCTCGTTCACCATCGTGCCGGAGTTCAACGTCGAGTCGATCCTTCTCTCCGGCCTTTCCGTCACCGTCGTCGAGGCCACCACCGGCGACCCCTTGTTCCAGGGCGGGTTCCTGTCCAACGTCTGGCCCAACCCCGCCGACTACCGCACCTACCTGAACAGCCGCACCCCGCAGTACTTCACCCAGAACGTCGCCGGCAAGACGATCCGCGGCCTCGCCTACCCGATCATCAGCAAGCAGGCGCTCGACCCGGAGACCGGCCACCGCCGGGTGATCGGCATGATCTTCACCGGCGAGTCCCTGGAGAGCCGCGACCGCGTGCTCTCCAGCCTCAACCAGGTGCTGTTCGTCGCGGGCATCGCCGGCGTCGCGATCGCCAGCTTTGGCGGTTGGCTTCTCGCCGGGCGCGCCCTCGCCCCGGTCAACCGCATCATGACCTCGGCCGACGACATCGCGAAGGGCAAGGGCGCCGTCTCGCTCTCGCGCCGCATCGACGTCCCCCGCACCGGCGACGAGATCGCCCAGCTGGCGGAGACCTTCAACGACATGCTCGACCGCATTGAGGCGGCCTTCGCCGCCCAGCGCCGCTTCGTCGGCGATGCCTCGCACGAGCTGCGCACCCCCCTCACTTCGATCAAGGGCAACATCGACGTCCTGCGTCGCCAGCTCGCCTCCGGACGCGGCGCCGATCCACAGGACATCGCCGACGCGCTCGGCGACGTCCACCGCGAGACCGACCGCATGGGCCGTCTCGTCGATGACCTGCTCGCCCTCGCCCGCTCCGACGTCGAGGGCCTCGGCTCGATGGTCAGCATGGACGTCGTCTCGCTCGACGTCCTCGCCCAGGAGGCCGCCCGCACGGCCGACGCCCTCGCCCACGGCCAGGAGTTCGTCCTCCACACGCCGGAGCCCGTCGTCGTCCATGGCGACGGCGACCGCCTCGTCCAGGTGATGCTGATCCTCCTCGACAACGCGTTCCGCCATACCCCCCCCGACGGCAAGGTCACGCTCTCGATCTCGACCGCCACCGACCCGCAGGACCACTTGCCCTGCGCCCGCATCGACGTCGTCGACACCGGCAAGGGCATCGCCCCGGAGCACCTGCCGCACCTCTTCGAGCGCTTCTACCGCGCGGAGGGCTCGCGCAGCCGCGCCGACGGCGGCACCGGCCTCGGCCTCTCCATCGCGCTCGCGATCGTGCGCTCCCACAACGGCTGGATCGACGTCGAGAGCGCCCCCGGCAAGGGCGCCCGCTTCACGGTCTGGATCCCCCTGCCGGCCGAGAGCATCGAGCCCGCTGCGCAGGCGTCGGACAAGTCCTCCCCGCGCCGCCTGCCCATCCCCCGCTTCGTCCGGCTTCCCCGCCCCAGCGCCGACGAGTGACCAGCAATCGCGCCCACGTCACGCGGGCGCCGCCGCGTCGAGGACGGGCACGCAAGGGCCGATCTAGCGGCTCGTATATCCACCATCGATGGGCAGGCAGACGCCGCTGATCATGCTCGCCCCGTCGCTCAGGAGAAAGACGATCGGTGCCGCAACCTCATCCTCGGTGGCCCATCGCCCCAGCGGCATCTGTTCGAGGAAGGGCCCCTCGATGTCCGGGCGGCCCCAATACCAGGCCGACATCGGCGTCATGACGACCGTTGGGTTAACGCTGTTGACGCGGATGCCGTACGGTCCGAGTTCCAGTGCAGACACCCGCGTGATGTTGTCGACCGCAGCCTTCGACGAACCGTAGGCGATGTGCCCTTTCAAGCCCACCAGCGACGCCTGGCTGGAGACATTGACGATCGCGCCGCCCTTGCCGAGGCGGATCATCTCACGCGCCGCATATTTGGTGACGAGCAGGACGCTGCGGGCGTTGATCGCCATCACCTTGTCGAAGACGTCCACGTCAGCGTCTTGCGGCGTCTCGATGGCGCCGCCCCAACCGCCGCAGTTCACGACGCCATACAGATCCAGTCCCTCGATCGCCCCACGGACGCTGTCCTCATCGGTCAGCTCGAAGGGAAGCGCCCGCGCGCCCGTCTGGTCCGCGAGCCGGGCCAAGGCATCCTCGTTGCGGCCCGCGGCGATCACGTCGGCGCCGGCGTCGACGAGGTGACGCACGGTCGCGCCGCCGATTCCTCCACTTGCGCCGGTCACGAGGATGGCGCGGCCGCTGAATCCGGTCATGTCTGTCTTCTCCATTCGACAAGAACGGGGATGGTGAGCGAGCAGGATGCAACGTACTCTGTTTGCAGGTAAACCCGGCACGTATGAGCGGCCACGGTGTCACGCCAGTATATGGTGCCCGCCGCCGGAATCCCTTGGCTGGAACCGTGACAATACTCCGGAACCGTCGCATCCATGAGCGAAAGGTCAGGACATGGTGCAGTTGGACGAAGCCGCCCTCAACGGGCTCGCCGCCACCGTCGGGACGCCCGGCTACGATCGGGCCGCCGTTTCGGCCGGGATCGTGCATTTCGGGGTGGGCAACTTCCACCGTGCCCACCAGGCGATGTTCGTCGACGAGGTCCTGGCGCTCGGCTTCACCGACTGGGCCATCTGCGGGATCGGCGTCCTCGAAGGCGATCGGGCCATGCGCGACGTCCTCCGGGCGCAGGACAACCTCTACACGCTCGTCACCAGCTCCCCGGACGGCACCTCCGTCGCGAGGGTTGTCGGCTCGATCCATGAGTATCACTACGCGCCGGACGATCCGCTTGCGGTCCTCGATCGCCTCGCCGACCCGGCCACACGCATCGTGTCGCTGACGATCACGGAGGGTGGCTACAGCGTCAACGACGCCACTGGCGAGTTCGACCCGCGCGACCCACTCACGCTGCGCGATCTGCACCCCGGCACGCACCCGCCGGCCAGCGTGCTGGGGTACCTGACCGCCGGGCTGGCGCGGCGACGAGAGACCGGCACGCCTGCGTTCACCGTGATGAGCTGCGACAACATCCAGGGCAATGGGCACGTCGCGCGCACTGCGGTGCTGGGCTTCGCCGGCCGCAAGGACCCCGATCTCGCCGCATGGATCGCGGACAACGTCGCGTTCCCCAACTCGATGGTCGACCGCATCACGCCAGTGACCACGGATGAAACGCGCGCGAGCGTGCTGGCCGAGTACGGGATCGAGGATCGGTGGCCGGTGCGCTCGGAATCCTTCGTGCAATGGGTTCTAGAGGATACATTCCCCAATGGCCGACCGCCCCTGGAGCGTGTGGGCGTCCAGATGGTCGACGACGTCGAGCCGTATGAGTTGATGAAGCTGAGGCTCCTGAACGCCTCGCATCAGGCGATGGGATATCTCGGCATCCTGGGCGGCAACCAGTGGGTCCACGAGGTAGGCAGGAATCCCCTGTTCACGGATTTCCTCCTCGACTACATGCGTCTCGAGGCGATGCCGACGCTGCGGCCAGTGCCGGGGATCGACCTGGATGCGTACTGTCGCGAGCTGATCGACCGCTACGGCAGCGAGGCCGTTCGCGACACCCTTGCCCGCCTGGCCGTCGATGGATCAGACCGCATCCCCAAGTTCCTCCTGCCGGTGCTGCGCCAGCAGATGGAGACCGGAGGCGAGATCAGGCGCTGCGCGCTCGTGCTGGCCGCGTGGAGCCGCTTCCTGGAAGGACGCGCCGAGAATGGAACCCCGACGCCCATCAACGACCGGCGGGCAGCGGAACTGGCCGAAGCCGTCCACGCGGAGCTCCTCGCACCAGGCGCCTTCCTGGACTATCGTCCCATCTTCGGTGATCTCGGGGCCAACACGCGCCTGCGCGACGCGTTCATTGCCTGCCGGGCGTCGCTTGTCGAACGCGGAGTCCTGTCAACCATCGCGGCGATCACCGAGGTCTGACAATGGATGCGGCCAAGGAGTCCCTGGCTGAACTGTCCGGGATCGGTGTCTGGGAATGACGCTCCCTGGAGCGTCGCCTGCACTCTATGGCCCTGCTGGCCATCGGGCCGGCACTCTTCGAGGTACGGCCCCTGCGCCATGGACGAGCTCGTCCGGTGTCGCAGCCGCGCACCCCGAAGGGTGTGCGCCGTCGTACGGACGAATCCACGGAGGTCATCCGCCATTGCCCCGCCGCCCACGAAAAAGGGCCGGCACAAGGCCGGCCCTTCTCCACCGTCATCCTGAGCGGAGCGAAGAGCCTGTCCAGAGCGCAGCGTGGGAATCCCCCGGCGAAGCCGGTCGTTCAAACTGGCGCGCAGAGCCCACCAATTCACCCCCCGCTCGCGCCGCCCTTGATCCCCGGCTCCGCCAGCTCCGCAGGATCCAGCAGCCGGTCCAGCTCCTCCGCGCTCAGCTCCGTCAGCTCGGCCGCGACATCCTTCACCCGTCGCCCCTCGGCGTACGCCTGCTTCGCGATCTTCGCGCCCATCTCGTAGCCGATGATCGGGTTCAGCGCCGTCACCATGATCGGGTTCATGTCGACCAGCTCCGCGATCCGCTCCGTGTTCACCGTGAACCCGGCGATCGCCTTGTCCGCCAGCACCCGCGACATCGTCGTCAGCAGCTCGATCGACTGCAGCAGGTTGTGCGCGATCATCGGCAGCATGACGTTCAGCTCGAAGTTGCCGTGCTGCGCCCCCACCGCGATCGCCGCGTCATTCCCGATTACCTGCGCGGCGACCATCATCGTCGCCTCCGCGATCACCGGGTTGATCTTCCCCGGCATGATCGACGACCCCGGCTGCAGCGCCGGCAGCGCGATCTCGCCCAGTCCGGAGATCGGCCCGCTGTTCATGTGCCGCAGGTCGTTCGCGATCTTCATCAGCCCGGTCGCCAGCGCCTTGAGCTGGCCGCTGACCTCCGCCGCCGTGTCCTGGCTGGCCTGCGACTCGAAATGATCGTCCGTCTCCACGAATGGGTGCCCCGTCCGCTCCGCGAGGTGCGCGGCGACGCGACCGCCAAACTCGGCCGGGGCATTGAGCCCGGACCCGACCGCCGTGCCGCCGATCGCCAGCCGCGCCAATCGCGGCAGCGAGCTCTCGATCCGCTCGCGCCCGAGGCGGATCTGCGTCGCCCACGCGCCGACCGTCTGGCTCATCCGCACCGGCGTCGCGTCCATCAGGTGCGTGCGGCCGGTCTTGACGATGTCGTGCAGCTCATCCGAGCGGGCCCGGATCGCCGTTTCGAGGTGATCCAGCGCCGGCAGGAGGTCGTCGGCGATCGCGATGTAGGCCGCGACGTGGATCGCCGACGGGATCACGTCGTTGCTGCTCTGCGACATGTTGACGTGGTCGTTCGGGTGCGGCGGTGTCGCCTCCGGCCGCAGCTGCGCCGACCGCGAAGCGATCACCTCGTTGGCGTTCATGTTCGTCGAGGTGCCGGAGCCGGTCTGGAAGATGTCGATCGGGAACTCGGCGTCCCATCGCCCGTCCGCGACCTCCAGCGCCGCCTCCTCGATCACGTCGGCCAGCGCCGCGTCGAGCAGCCCGATCTCCTCGTTGGCCTTCGCCGCCGACGCCTTGATCAGCCCCAGCGCGTGCAGGAACGACCGCGAGAAGCGCAGATCGCTGATCGGGAAGTTCTCCACCGCCCGGGCCGTCGTCGCCCCATAGAGCGCATCGGCCGGAACCTGCATTTCCCCCATGCTGTCGCGCACGGTCCGCGTCGCGCTTGCACCGTCCGTCATGAACGCCTCCTTGCGTCGTTGCGCCACCTCCCGGCGGCCGGAATGCCTGTCTGTGCGCAAGTGTACGCCGGTTTCGGACGCCAACGGCGCCGTATCGCGTAAGATCAGGGGCAGATTGCGTCACGCGCTGAGAGAAGGGGGAACGACAACGCATGGGTATCGAGCTCTCCATCATGATCGAGGGGCAGGATGGCCTCTCGTGGCCGCGTTGGCAGCGCCTGGCCCGCGCCGCCGAGGACCTCGGCTTCCACGGCCTCTACCGATCCGACCACTTCACGAACCCGCAGGGCCCGATCATCGACCAGCTCGAGACGTGGGTCTCGTTCGCCTGGCTGGCGTCGAACACGAGCCGGATCGCCTTCGGACCGCTCGTCTCGCCGCTGTCGTTCCGCAACCCCTCCATCCTCGCCTGGCAGGCGAGCGCCGTCGACGCCCTCTCCGGCGGGCGGCTTCGCCTCGGCCTCGGCGCCGGCTGGCAGGATCGCGAGCACGAGGCCTTCGGCTTCGACCTGCTCGGCGTCAAGGACCGGTTCGACCGCTTCGAGGAGGGTGTCGAAGTCGTCAAGCTTCTCACCCGCGCCACCGAGCCGGTCAGCTTCGCGGGGAAGTACTTCTCGCTCAAGGACGCCCAGTTCAAGCCCCGCTCCCCGCGCGCCGACGGCCCGCCGCTCGTCATCGGCGGCAGCGGCCCGAAGCGGACCCTTCCCCTCGCCGCGAAGTTCGCCGACGAGTGGAACGCCGTCATGCTCCTGCCGGAGGATTACGCCGATCGCTGTGGCCGCCTCGACGAGCTGCTGGCGCAGGAAGGCCGCGAGCCGAAGTCGCTCAAGCGCACGCTGATGACCCGCTGCGTCGTGGGCCACGACGAGGCCGCGCTCGACGCCAAGATCGACGCCGAGTCGAAACAGCGCCTGCTCGCCCGTGGCGCGCTCATCGGCACCCCGGACCAGATCGTCGAGATGCTCGGGCGCTATCGGAACGCCGGCGTCGAGGGCGTCATGCTCCAGTGGATCGACATGGACGACATCTCGGGCCTCGAGCTCATCGCCGAGAAGGTATTTCCGCAGGTCAGATCGTAAATCCGGGAACGCAACAGCAAACGTGCTTCGCCGATAACCCACCCTCATTCTGAGCGAAGCGAAGAACCCTACGAGAAGCGGTGGTCCCACCTGACTACGTCCGACCTTGTCGCGACGCGCCCAATAAACCGTCATCCTGAGCTTGTCGAAGGATCTCCCGGCGCC